>NZ_JBJEXP010000031.1:12454-13639 GCF_051885895.1 Dialister sp.
CCAAAATGAAATATAAAAAAACAGGTGCTTTGATTCTTGGATTTCTGCTGCTTCTTTCCTTTTCCGGCTGCGGCATGAAGCAGATGGCTTCCTCCGGAGAAGGAAGCAGCTACACTGTCACTGATGCCACAGGAAAAGAAGTCAAAATTCCTGCCAAGCCGAAGCGGATTCTGGGAAACTCCGCTTCCATCGACACCATGCTCCTTTCCGTGGTGACACCGGACAAGCTGGCTGCTGCCACTGACGCAGACAGGGATCCCAACATTTCCTATGTGGCAGATGACACAAAAGATATTCCTCTTACCGTACCTCTGGCAGGTCTTTCCATGGAAATCGTTACAGAAGCACGGCCTGATCTTATCGTAGCTTCTACCTATACTGACGGTAAGGAACTGGATATGTACAGAAATCTGGGTATTCCTGTAGTCGTCATCGACGGCCCCCGCTCTATTGACCAGGTAAAGGAAGATGTGCGCATCATCGCCGCTGCTGCCGGAGAGAAGGAGCGGGGCGAAAATGTTATTTCCCAAATGGACTCGGCTCTTGCGGAAATCGATGACCGCCTTTCCCAGGAAACCGGCAAAAAGCCGGTAGTATACCTGGTATCCCAGATGACCCGCTACGGCGGTCCCGGCTCCATGTTCAACGAACTCCTCACCCGCGCCCGTATTGATAATGCCATCGCCCTGGCCGGCGGCGTCAACGGGCAGGCCACTTCACCGGAACTCATCATCAAAACAGATCCGGATATGCTTTTCGTTTCCACCGATCGAAGCTCTGATACCACCGGTGCCGCCAAATACAGAGATGATTTTCTGGCTAATCCGGCCATTGCCTCCATGCGGGCCGCCAGGCACATCGTACCGGTGGAAGACCGCTATATCTACTCCGCCTCCCAGAACTGTGTATGGGCCATCAAAGGCCTGGCCAATGCCGCCTACGGACCGATTTTTGATATGAGCGGAGAAAAACAGATACGAGGATACTGAATACTAAAAAAGACCGCAGACGCAGTCTTTTTTTATATCAGGAGCAGGCAGCTGCATTTCTGAAGACGGCCTGCCCCTGCAGGAAATTTTCTTTTCATGAGCTGTCCGCCGCCGACGGCAAGACAGCTCATTTTTCCAGGGCAAAAACTCCTGAATCATCCCAATGCCGCTGCATGGCGGGGTGCAGGTCATCTTC
>NZ_JBJEXP010000032.1:0-2703 GCF_051885895.1 Dialister sp.
AGTTTGTGCTGGATAAGCGGATGATCAATAATATGAATCTGCATAATGGCCTCCCTTAATATAACGCAGCGATTTTTACCGCTATTATTTTAGCACATATGGGCATGGCACGCATGGAATTCTGCCCATAAACTGCAGACAGAGAATAGACTTCCAGAGAATAGACTTCCAAAGAGAGAGGAAATTTTCAGGAATAGATGATGGGGAGTCTGCTCACCGCAGAGTATTTTTACCCGATGAATCATCTGCTTTCCTGTCATTTCGACCGGAGCGAAGTGGAGTGAAGAAATTTAACTTCTCCCTGTCATTTACCAAACTGGAGCGGGAGATCTCTCGGCTCTCTGCCATATGATTCCGATACGATAGACCTCATTCCGATTCGCCGCACCGGTCGAGATAGCAAAGTGTCCTGCCCTTTTTCCAGTCATTTCGATCGAAGCGAAGTGGAGTGGAGAAATCTCCCTGCGCAATGCTTGTTCCCGCTCCTCGCACTAACGGCAGTTCTTTTCGGCGACCGGTATTTACTATTATTTGTCTCTATGGCAGCGCATACCAGGATTCTTCGCCTGCGGCGCAGAGGGGCGGTGTCCGGCGGGAAGGCAGAAACCGGCACACCGGCTTGCTATGATTCTCCCCTGAAGGAAGCAGACACACCACTTTTTTGCTTCCTGCCGCCAGGCGGCAGGCCCTGTGCAGGGAAGCCGGTTAAAAATAACATGACAATCATTGGTATTTGATGTAAAATAAAAACATTGGATTATGATAGCATAGGTTTATAGGACCTTTATTTAGAAAAGAGGAAATATATGAAACATAGCAAAATCGCTGCTCTGCTTTGTGCACTGGCTGTAGCCGGTGCAGGAGCTCCGTCTGTATGGGCAGAAGACACATCAGTGCCTGCAGCTGCGGCAGTGAAAGAAGCCGACAGCACAGCTGCTTCTGCACAGTCTGCGGATACAGCGGCCAAGGCACCGGAAGTAAATTATACGGACGCCCTGCTGAAAGGCCTTTCCCTGACCCTTCCGGATGTGGAAAAATCAGTGGAATCCGGTACCTTCAAAAATCTGTCTCCTGAAGCTCCCAAGCCAGTTGTTGAACAACCGGCACCGGAACCGGAGCCGGAACCGGAGCCGGAACCGGAGCCCGAGCCGGAACCTGAACCGGCTCCCGCAGCCAAGTATACGGCAGACCAGGGAGATGCAGCCAATGAGCTGGATAGTGACGGTACCTATGACGGCATGACCTATACCTCCGCCAAGGCCAATGAAAATGCCCTCCGTGTATCCATGGCCTACATCAGTGCGAATGGAGATACCATCACCAAATCCGGCGATGTAGATGATGTGACGAATTCTGACCTTTACGGAAAGAATGCGGCCCTTCTCGTGACCCATGGCGGACACGGGGCCTTTACCGGCGCGAAGATTTCCACCACCGGCAATGGGGCCGTCGGCGCTTACGGCTACAGCAAGGGTACCTATATCAATCTGACTGATTCAGCCATTGATACCAAAGGAAACTTTGCTCCTGCTGCAGAAACAGCAGAGAAGGCCATGATGAAACTGTCCAATGCCACCGTTACTACGGCAGGCTATGCTTCCCCGGCCCTTAAAGTATCGAAAAACGGCGGTATTATTCTGGCTGAAAACAGCCATTTCACCACTGCAGGACAGGAATCCCACGGCGTATACAGCACCGGTGACGTAACCCTTACCGGAAGCACCATGAATGCCCAGGCCACCAAGGCTGCTGTAGTGAAAAACAACAACACCCTCTCCCTGGAGAACTCCACACTGGAAGGAAATGAAACAAACTCCGTGCCTTATAACATCGTCCTCTACTCTGATGAGGATGCCATCGGCACCATGGGAACCCAGCAGTTTAACGCCAAAGATTCCACCCTCATTTCCCATAAGGGCGGTATGTTCTACATCACCAGCACCCACGGCAGGGTCACCCTGGAAAATACCGCCATCCAGCAGGATGAAACACTTCCCATCTTCACCGTGACCGGCAATGACGGCACCTTCGGCTGGGGAGATCCCGGAAGCAACGGCGGCCACCTCCAGCTCGTTCTTGTGAAACAGAACCTCACCGGCAATATCCTGGTTGACTCCATCTCCGATGTAAATATGAACATCACCGACGGCTCCATCTGGACCGGTGCCATCCATATCGTACCCAACGCCCAGAACGGCGATGCCTACCACACCAATGCGGACATCTTCATTGCAGCAGGCTCCACCTGGAACCTCACCGAAGACAGTGAAGTCACAACCGTCACCAACCTGGGCACCATCAACTACAACGGCCACACCATCAAACTGGCTGACGGCACAGTGATGAAAGGATAATATATAAGAAATATAGATAGCGGCGCTTCGGCGCCGCTTTTTTATGTGGAAAGGGGCCGCTTCGCGGCCCGGGTTCTTAAGTTTAACGGGGCTGTCGCCCCGAGGGTTCTCAAGTTTGACACGGCCTTTGGCCGTGAGGGTTGTGGTGGGCGCCTTTAAAAATAATTGGGCGCCAGTATGTATAAAACCTTTACAATCGCCCTACGGGCGAGGAAAAAGCTTTTCCCCTTTGGTAGCTGGCGCCACCACCTTTGCCACGGTGTGAAGCGTGTCACTGGATTCTCAGTCGTCTGCCGACTCCCTACGAATCCAGTTCCCTTGCCACCCCGCTAAAGCGGTGGGACTATGG
>NZ_JBJEXP010000033.1:0-6554 GCF_051885895.1 Dialister sp.
CTTGACAGTCTGATTTCCCCCAGCGTATAATCATTTCAACTTCCAAAGAAAAAGCCCTGGAAGGGAAAGAGTACTCTTTGCAGTCCTGTTTCAGAGAGCCGCGGATGGTGAAATGCGGCACATGACGGAAGACGAAGTCGTCCCTGAGGTTCAGTGCCGAAGTTTCATTTCGTGCTGAATAGAGCCTAAAGCCTTTGAGGGGAAAGAGTAATTTTGGGAATCAGATCGCAGAGAGCCGGCGGGCGGTGAAAGCCGGTATTTGACCGAAAATGAAAATCATCCCTGAGGTTCAGTACTGAATGAGAGTAAGTGCTGACGTTTGTCCTGCGTTAACGGGAACGCGTATGTTGGTACGTTGAAGAGTGTCTGATGGCAGCAATGTCTCAGGAACAAGGGTGGTAACGCGGATTCTATCCGTCCCTCATTATATTTCTATAATGAGGGACGGATTTTTTTATTATCCGCAAGGTTGACAGGCAGGAAATGCCGTAGTCGAAGGGGGAAAACAGATGAGAAGCGATATCGTAAAAAAGGGAGCAACCCGCTCCGCACACCGCACACTATTTCATGCCATGGGATATTCCAATGAGGACCTTGCCAAGCCTATGATCGGTATTGTCAATTCCTTCAATGAAATCGTTCCGGGCCATATGCACCTTCGGGAAATCGCAGACGCCGTCAAGCTGGGCGTAGCAGCTGCCGGCGGAACACCGGTGGAATTTCCCGCCATTGCCATCTGCGACGGCATTGCCATGGGTCATCTGGGGATGAAGTATCCCCTGGCCAGCCGTGAACTGATCTGCGACTCCATCGAAGCCATGGCCAATGCCCATGCCTTTGACGGGCTGGTCATGATTCCGAACTGCGATAAAATTGTGCCGGGTATGCTGATGGCAGCCGGCAGGCTGAACATTCCCACAGTGGTGGTAAGCGGCGGCCCCATGCTGGCAGGACGCTGGAAGGGGAAGAATATTTCCGTTTCCACCATGTTCGAAGCAGCAGGAAAATTTGAATCGGGCCAGCTTTCCGCCGAGGAAATGGAACAGATGGAATTCCGGGCCTGCCCGGGCTGCGGTTCCTGCGCCGGCCTTTTCACCGCCAATACCATGAACTGCCTGACCGAAGTGCTGGGCATGGGACTTCCGGGCAACGGCACCATTCCTGCCGCCTATTTCGGCAGACGCCGCATGCTGGCGAAGAAAGCGGGCGAGGTTATCCTGGACTTGGTGAAGCGGGATGTAAAGCCCCGGGACATTATGACCCTGGATGCCTTCAAAAATGCCATTGCTGTGGATATGGCCATCGGCGGCTCCACCAATACGGTGCTCCACCTGCCGGCCATTGCCCATGAAGCAGGCCTTGACCTGCCTTTGGACCTCTTTGACGAAATCAGCCGCAGGGCGCGCTACATTACCAAGATGAGCCCCGGAGGCACCTACCATATGCAGGATCTGGACGAAGCCGGCGGCATACCGGCCATTATGAAGGAGCTGACGAAGCTGGGCATCATCCATGAAGACTGCCTCACCGTAACAGGCACCGTCAGGGACCGCATTCAGCATGCGGCCATTGAAAATCCGGAAGTTATCCATTCTGTGGACAACGCCTATATGAATAAGGGCGGCATTGCCATTCTGAAGGGCAATCTGGCTCCCGACGGCGCCGTAATCAAGGAAAGCGCCGTAGACCGGGATCTCCTTACTTATGAAGGCACCGCCAAATGCTTTGATTCGGAGGAAACGGCCATCAAAGCCATCACCGGCGGACAGATTCATGAGGGAGACGTAGTAGTTATCCGCTATGAAGGCCCCAAGGGAGGACCGGGCATGCGGGAAATGCTGAATCCCACTGCCGTTATCACCGGCATGGGCCTTAAGGTGGCCCTCTTAACGGACGGACGCTTTTCCGGAGCCAGCCGGGGCGCCTGCATCGGCCATATTTCCCCGGAAGCCATGGAAGGAGGCCCCATCGGCCTGATTCAGGATGGAGACCGGATTTCCATTGACATTCCCGAAAGAAAACTGGAGCTTCTGGTGAGCGATGAGGAACTGGCCAGAAGAAAAGCTGCATGGAAGCAGCCGGAACCGAAAGTAAAGACAGGCTACCTTTCCCGCTATGCCCGTCTCGTGACCAGCGCCAATACCGGGGCTGTGCTGAAATAAAGGAGGAACCAATATGAAAAAATTATGTGCCATGATCGGAAAATACTTCGGCCTCATCGCCATCCTTTTCCTCATCCTGGGCTTCACCATGCCGGAAAATTTCAAATGGGTGCTGGGTAAGGTGGGCGGCATTTCCGTCCTCACCTTCCTGCTTGGCATCGTCATGTTCGGCATGGGCACCACCCTGTCGGTGAAGGATTTCGTCCTTGTGTTCAAACGGCCGAGAGATGTATTCTTAGGCGCCGTGGCCCAGTTCTTCATCATGCCCTTCCTGGCCTTCACCCTGGCCACGGTGTTCCAGCTGGATCCGGCTCTCACGGCCGGCGTCATCCTGGTAGGCACCTGCCCCGGCGGCACCTCCTCCAACGTTATTACTTTCATGAGCAAGGGTGACGTAGCTCTGTCCGTTACCATGACCAGCGTATCCACCGTCCTTTCCCCTATCCTCACCCCTGCCATCACCTATCTCCTCATCGGTACGAAAATTGCCTTTGATCCCGTGGGCATGTTCCTTTCCATTGTTCAGATCGTCATTGTTCCTATCTGCCTGGGCGTGGCAGTGAAGACCTTCCTGCCGAAGCTGGCAGCAGCTGCTACTGACTACACCCCTGCCATTTCCTCCATCGCCATCTCTCTCATCATCGCCGGCGTTATCGGGGCCAGCAAGGACGCCATCATTGCCAACTTCGGCATCATCATGCTGGTAGTCATCCTCCACAACTGCCTGGGTTATGCCCTTGGCTTTGCCGTAGCCCGCGTCTGCGGCCTTTCCTGGAAAAAGGCAGTGGCCCTCTCCATCGAAGTGGGCATGCAGAACTCCGGCCTGGCCGTAGGCCTTGCCAAAGCCCATTTTGCCGCTATGCCTGCTGCCACCGTTCCCGGCGCCATCTTCTCCGCATGGCACAATATTTCCGGCGCTATGCTGGCATGGCTCTATGTGAATGTTCTGAATCCGCGGTTTGATCCGGAACTTCGCAAAGAACTGGAAGATCTCCGGACACCGTCTAAAGAAATGGCATAAGAAGTCAGCCAATAAAAAAGCGCTGTTCCTGAAAAGGACAGCGCTTTTTTTGACGGGCCGGGACCCGGTTTTCCGAGAAAGAGAGGATTTTCCTGCTTTTATCATGCGCAGAAGTAACTGATTTCATGAGAGTGAATATACAAACAGTATACATTATTAGATAGAACACTGTGGATTTTTATTTATGTTGGAATTATACTATTTGTATAAGCCTTATTATCATTTTAATATCGATTCCTATGAATATATGGGGGGTAAACCATGGACATAGAGACGGTGGATCTTCTTCGAAAAATGGTGGATGAAGCGCCGTTCGGCATGTATGTGCTGGATACGGAACGGAAAATTGTTTTCTGGAGTGAGGGCGCAGCGTCAATTACAGGCTGCAGTGCGGAGGAGATGATGGGAAAGCACTGCTTTGACGGAGGTCTTGACCATATCGACAGCACCGGGCTTCATCTGTGTCATGATTTCTGCCCCATGATGGCTACCATTTTTGATGGCCATTCCAGGGAGCAGCTGGTATTTTTGAAGAATAAGGCAGGGAAACGGGTGCCGGCGCTGGTGCATACAGAGCCTCTTTTCAGCGGTGACAGAACGCTGGGGGCTATCGAATATTTCAGGGTTCTTCCGGAAAGTGAGTATCCGGTGCCGAAAGAGCGGTGATGTGTATGGCAGGGAAAGATACAGTAGATATGCTGCTTTCTCAGCTGAAGGAAAATCTGCCCGGCGGGATCCTGATTTATCGTGATGATGCCGACGGGGAGATATTGTATGCCAATCCATGGCTGATTCATGTTTTCGGCTGTTCTTCTTTTGAAGATTTTATGGAAACCACGGGAGGTACTTTCAGCAGCCTGGTGCATCCTGATGACAGGGATAGAGTGGATAAGGATATCCGGGAGCAGATTGCCGGAAGTTCCGAGAAACTTAATTTCGTAAATTACCGTATTATCAGAAAGGATGGGTCTGTCCGCCGGGTGGAGGAGTTCGGACACCGGGTGTTTATTCCTTCCGTAGGGGCCCTCTTTTATGTGTTCTTTCTGGATAATGACACCAAGTACAAGATTTATGATATTGATTCCCTCACCGGTCTTCCGGGGAAGACCCGTTTCATGCAGCATGCGGCTATGACTCTGGCCATGGCTGCCCTGGATCCCCAGGCGCCGAAGCTGGTTTTTCTTTATGTAAATATCCACAATTTCAATTTCTACAATCTTCGGAACGGCAGCGAGAAGGGAAACCAGTTCCTCATCAAAATGGCGGAGGTGCTGCGGAGGCATTTTCCCAACAGCCTGGTGTCCCGCTTTACCGATGATCACTTCGTAGTGCTCTCGTCCCGGCCTTCGGTGGAAGCCATGATTCCTGCCATTACCGGCGAGATTCATGCCCTCTATGATGCCAGCCGGATGGATGTGAAATTCGGCATTTATGAGGTGGAGGACTTTCACGTGCCCGTGGAAAGTGCCTGCGGTATGGCACAGATGGCCTGCGACAGCATCAAAGAACTGCCGGATCAGCATATCTGTTTCTATACGGACGCCATGAGCCAGAGGAAGGCCCTTCGGAGCTATATTATCGACCATTTCCGGGAAGCGCTGGAAAAGCACTGGATAGAGGTCTATTTCCAGCCGGTGATCCGTACTATTTCCGGCACCCTTTCCAGCGTGGAGGCCCTGTCCCGCTGGAATGACCCGGATCGGGGCATGATTTCACCGGGCGTTTTTATCCCCCTTCTGGAGGATTCCAGACAGATTAAGAAACTGGATCTTTATGTACTGGAGGAAATCTGCCGGCGGTACCGCTTCCAGATAGACCACGGGAAGACGGTGATCCCTGCGTCTTTCAACCTGTCCCGCATTGATTTCTTCCAGGAGTCCATCTATGAGGATGTGGAGGAAATCCGGAATCGGTACCAGGTGCCCCGGAATATGCTCTATGTGGAAGTGACGGAAAGCGCTTTTGTTCACGAGGGGGACATGGTACGGAAGGAAATCGACCGGTTCCGGGCGGCAGGCTACGAGGTGTGGATGGACGACTTCGGCAGCGGCTATTCTTCCCTGAATACGCTGAAGGACTACTGCTTCGATGAAATCAAAATCGATATGGCTTTCCTCTCCAACTTTACGGAAAAGTCCCGGGATATTATCAAGGCCATTGTCCGCATGGCCAAGGAAATCGGCATGCATACCCTGGTGGAAGGGGTGGAAACGGAAGAGCAGATGCAGTTTGTCCGTTCCATCGGCTGCGAGCTCATCCAGGGCTACTACTACGGGAAACCTATGCCTTTTTCGGAATTCAAACATGCCCGCCGGGAAAAGGGATGGGAAGTGGAAACGCCCCAGCTGCGCCGGTATTACAGCTCCATCGGAAGCGTGGATTTCCTCACCGATAAAGCCATGGCGGTGGTGGAATTTACAAGAAACCATCTCCATTACCTTTTTGCCAATCCGGAATTCCTGCGCACCCTGCGCTCTGCCGGCATGGACGACCTTTCCCGTGCCGAATCCTTTATCAATGCGGCGGCATCACCGGTGAGCAAGAACATCCGGTCCTTCCTGGAAGACCTTGTACGCTCCCAAGCGGATAGATCTATTACCTATACGGAAAACGGGCAGTACATGAAAATGGATGCCAGGTACATGGCCCATGACGGCGTCCATCATCTGGCAGTGCTCTATCTCAATAACATTACTATCCAGGACAGGGGGGCAAACGGAAAAGCGCTGGATTGGGTGACGAGAAATATCTTCTATCTCTACCAGCATGTGGGCCTTATAGATCCCGCCCACGACAGCGCCATCCCCCTGGTCATGAATTCCCCTTACCGGCAGTTTTTCCCAGCCCGGCGCACAGGCATTCCTGATATGGTAAAAGAATATGCGGAATCAATGGTTCACCCCGATGACAGGAAACGGTTCATGGAATTCAATGACATCGAGAGCATTATGGAAAGAGCCAAAAAGGACCCCTTCGGCACCATCGTAGGCTGTTTCCGCACCCTGGGAAACGATGGCAGGTACCACTGGGATGTCCACTCCATCCTCCCTGTGAGAAGAAAGGGAAAGATTTATCTCCTCTATACCGTGAGAAATTCTCCGCTGGATGAAAAGGAATTCAGGAATCCCCTCCTCACTCTTCTGAACCAGCTGCCTGACGATACATAAAAGAACCCCTGTGATATGGAATCACAGGGGTTTTAACGTGGGGGAGATATCAGACGGGCAGACGATAGATGACAGACAAAAGACGTCTGAGGCTGCGGCGTGTCAATGCGGCGCTATACATTTCCGGAGGCCCCTTTGGCGGCTGGCGCCGCCAGGGGGCACTATGGGTGCTGGACAGTGACCCCATTGGCGATACCACCACCC
>NZ_JBJEXP010000033.1:6654-49491 GCF_051885895.1 Dialister sp.
CGCCAGGGGGCACTATGGGTGCTGGACAGTGACCCCATTGGCGATACCACCACCCTCTGAACCCTTCAAACTTTCCGGTTTACATTTCTTTCTCCATCCATTCCCGGCAGAGTTCCAGCATGGGTTCCCGGAAGTCCTTATAGCTCATGAAGGAGAGCTTGACGGTATAGAGGAAAGTGCGGAAGCCCGTATTGGGCACGGTGATGATGGTGTGCACGGACCATTGGTATTTCCCGTTCCCGCCCAGGGTACGGAAGACGCTGGTAGCGGTGCCGTAGGGATCTCTCCGAAGAAGCCGGTAAATGTGGCTCTGGGCCATGAAGCGGCGGTAGCGGGGGAGGTCGTCGGGATAGATCTGGGTTTCGTAGTCACTGTAAAGCCGGCGGAGGCCTTTTCTCTTTGCAGGAAGGTACTTCCTGAAGGGGGTGTTGGAAATGATAGGAGACGCACTGTCTTCTTTCAGGTCCAGCACCGTAATATTCTGGTAGAGGTAGTACAGGTTCCGGAGAATGCCGTCCAGATTGTCGGATTCCTGTTTTTCCAGGCTGATGGTGATATTGGACAGGTGCACCTGGAAGAGGTGGCGGTCTTCTCCTGCCAGGGTGGAAATATGGCGGCCGGCAAGGTGCATGTACCGGTTGTTCTTCGGATAGGTTATGGTCTGGGAGCCGCCGGAGGCAAGGAGGTTTTTGAGGAAGGCGTGGATATTCCGGGCCAGGGAGGAGGAGGGGCTGTTCAGCTCTTCTTCCGAATGGGCGGGCGAAGCGGCTCCTCCGGAAGCCAGGGCTTTCCGGAATTTATGGTTCGCAAAGAGGTAGGAAATCTTTCCTTTGTTCCATTCGACCAGGGCCATGGACTCATCGGTGAGGAAATCAATATTTCCTACCGGGTTATAGTAGTTCTTCAGCGCCCGGTCTTCCACCAGCCATCCCTTTTCGCGGATGCAGTCTTCCAGCTCGGAAAGGAGCATGGGCTTTCCATAGTACCAGCCCTGGATTTTCTCGCAGCCAATGGAGCGGATGAAGAGCATCTGTTCTTCTGTTTCCACCCCTTCTACCAGGGTGTGGATGCCGATGTCCTTGGCCATGCGCACGGTGGACTTGATGATGTCCTTGGCTTTTTTGGTAAAACTGGAAAGAAAGGCCATATCGATCTTGATTTCATCGAAGTGATAATCCTTGAGCACGTTGAGGGAAGAGTAGCCGCTGCCGAAGTCGTCCATCCACATTTCATAGCCGGCGTCCCGGAATTTGTTTATCTGGGTGCTGATGCTGACGCCATCCTTCACGAAGACGCTTTCCGTGATTTCTACGTGGATCATGTGATGGGGCACCCTGTACTTACGCACAATGGCATCCACTTCCTCAAAAATGGAGCCGCTGTAGAAATCGATGCGGGACAGGTTGAAGGAAATGGGAATCACCGGAAGACCGGCATCCATGCGCTTCCTGTATATGCGGCAGATTTCCTCCAGCACATAGAGGTCCAGCTTCTGTATCTGCCTTGATTCTTCCAGGGCGGGAATGAAATCGGCAGGAGAAAGGAGTCCATATACCGGGTCCACCCAACGGGACAGGGCTTCTGCGCTGGAAAGACTGCCGGAAATGGAGCGGATCACCGGCTGGAGGTAGATTTGGATGTATTTCTTGTCCATGGCCTCCTGCAGATGGTCCATGACATAACTCTTGATGAATGCTTTCTTGCCGATTTTCTCGGTGTAGCCCTGCAGATGGAGCTGGTAATTATCCCGGATGCTGTCGGCAGCGGTCTTGGCCAGGTCGCAGGCTATTTCCGGTTTCAAGGAGTCGTCGGCCATGACGTAGAGACCGAATTTCACAGCCAGGTCCACGTCTTCCCGAAGGGCCATGATTTCCCGGTAAGCCTTGTCAATCCGCTCTTCTACACCGGCTTTGTCCGTAAGAATGGCAAAATGGTCATCGGAGAAACGGGAGATGAGGGAATTGGGAAAAGCGGTCTTCAGGATGTGCGCTGTTTCCGTGAGAAACTCATTGCCCCGCTGACTGGAGTAAAGAAGATTGTACATACGGAAATTGTGGATATTCATGTACAGCATGACCTTCCTGTCTTCATTCTGTGAGGGAACAGAGAGGAGGAGAGACGCTTCCTTCAGGAAACGGGTCTGTCCGGGAAGGCCGGTAATTCCGTCGATATCATGGAGCACATACTTGGCGTTGCTGTCCAGGAAGAATACATAAAAAACGGGTCCGATTTTCGGAAGCGTGAGTCGATGGCCGAATTCCTCCATAGTCTTCACCGTTTTGTCCTTTGTGACGATACGGTAATTCACGTAATCAAACACATCGGTGCCGGAAGAAATCTGCCGCTTGATATCCTTCTCTACCTTCTCCACATCATCGGGATGGACGAGACCTTTAAAGGAACCGCCGGTGACTGCCATGAAATCATCCATATCATGACAGCCGAATATATGAATCAGCCAGGAATTGGCATAAAGAATTTCTTCTTTTTCATCAGCCCTGTATACAAGAATACCGCCGGGCATGCCGTCCATGGTATGCTGGAGAATGGATTCATAGGTGGATGCATCTGTCTTCATGAAAAACTCCCAAATGAATAAAAATGCAAAAGAAAAAATAAATGAAAATGACTTATTGTATGAAAAGAAGTTTGTTTACATAAATAATTTTCTGCTTCCTGATCAGAACGGAAGCAGAATCAGTACTATTATAAATCGTTCGAGAAATAAAAGAAATGGAGAAATTCCGTTTTTCCATAAAATGACTGCAAATGATTATGAGATTCATGGCAAAATTGTCTCCTTTAAAGTTGCATTATAGTGAATTTATATAAATTTAATTAAAGAACGGTTAGCATTATTAAATGGCCGGCGGAGATTTTTCATTTCCATTTTTCCGGATTCCGGGCAGTGCGGGCCGGATTCCATTGATGCTTTCCCCGGAAATTCTCTTGACGGGCAGACAGGGAAAGCGTAAAATCTAGTTTGTTTTTACTTTATTTATTATTTTATACATATAGGAAGGCATTGGCATTAGGAAAGGCAAAGGGTAAGGGCAGGTCATGGGTATTCTGGATATTCTGGTGGATGTGGTCAAGCAGCCGGCACTGATTGTTGGTATTTTTTCTTTTATCGGTCTCCTGGCACTGAGGAAACCGTTTCACAAGGTGCTGACAGGCACCCTGAGGCCGGTGCTGGGCTATATTATGATGATGGCCGGCGCCAATATCATTGTGGCCAACTTGGATCCTCTGGGACAGATGATTCATGAAGGATTCCATATCACTGGTGTGGTGCCGAGCAACGAGGCCATTGTGGCTTCTGCCTCCCGCCTTCTGGGCACGGAAACCATGTTCATTCTGGTGGCTGGTCTGATGATGAACCTGGTTATTGCCCGGCTGACAAAGTTCAAATATGTCTTCCTCACTGTGCATCACAGCTTCTTTATGGCCTGCCTGCTTTCGGCGGTGCTGGGCACCATCGGCCTTTCGGGCATTGAACTGGTGCTGGCCGGCGGATTCCTGCTCGGCGCCTGGAGCTCCATTTCTCCCGCCATCGGACAGAAGTATACGAACCGCGTCACCCACGGAGATCATATTGCCCTGGGCCATTTCGGCAGCCTGGCCTACTATATTTCCGCCTGGGTGGGCTCTCGGGTAGGAAAAGCGGAAGATAACATCGAAACCCTGGAAATTCCGGAGAAGTGGGCATTCCTGAAGGATACCACCGTTTCCACCGCCCTGACCATGATTGTGTTTTTCCTGCTGGCAGCCTTTGCGGCAGGCTCTGACTTTGTATCCACCATTTCCCACGGCATGTCTCCTGTCATTTTCGCAGTGATGGCGGGCCTGGAATTTGCGGTGGGCGTGGCAGTGGTCAGCGCCGGTATCAATATGATGCTGGGCGATCTGATTCCCGCCTTCAAGGGCGTTTCTGAAAAGGTCATTCCCAATGCGGTGCCGGCGGTGGACTGCGTGGCCTTCTTCAACTATGCTCCTACAGCCGTGGTGCTGGGCTTTGTATCCTCATTCATCGGCGGCGTGCTGGGCATGCTGATTCTGGGCTTTGCCGGCGGTGTGCTCATCGTTCCGGGACTGGTAGCTCATTTCTTCTGCGGTGCGGCAGCCGGCATCTTCGGCAATGCCACCGGCGGAAGACGGGGCGCGGCAGCCGGAGCCTTTACCAACGGCCTTCTCATTACCTTTGCGGCAGCCCTTCTGATTCCTGTTTTTGAAGGACTGGGCTTTAAAAATACCACCTTCGGCGATTTTGACTTCAATGTGGTAGGCATGGTCCTGTCCATGGCCTATCACTTCCTGGGAACCTTCGGCATTTACGGCGTCATGGCCCTGGTGCTGGTGGTGCTGGTGGCTCCGAATTTCATGAAAACAAAGCACAGGGTCATTAACCAGGACGACGATGAGTGAGGAAACGGAGTGCCTCCGGGAGGCCGGGTGCGGTGAATCTTCCGGGTCCGGGACCGCGCAGCAGTCTCATTCCAAATATCCCCTTGACTTACTGTGCGTTGAAAAGTAAAATATAAAAATACTGACAGGCGTGGATGAAGACGTTCTGCGCAGGCTGATTCCAAAGAGAGCTTCCATCCGGTGAAAGGAAGCGTTCAGCGCGCGGAAGGATCACTTCGGAGCTTCAGGGAAGAAAAGCCCTGACGGGACATCGTTAACTGTACCAAGTGGCCGAAAGGTCATGAGGGTGGTACCACGGGAAATTGATTCTCGCCCCTTGCGGGCGGGAATTTTTTATTTTGGAAATCTCTGATTTCCATAGGAGGAATAAGAATGGATTACAGCAAGACTTTACATCTGCCTGAGACAGATTTCCCCATGCGCGGCAACCTTCCGAAGAAGGAACCGGGCTTT
This sequence comes from Dialister sp., assembly GCF_051885895.1. Taxonomy (GTDB): domain Bacteria; phylum Bacillota; class Negativicutes; order Veillonellales; family Dialisteraceae; genus Dialister. The sequence continues at coordinate 11,533 of NZ_JBJEXP010000033.1, forward strand.
GTTGAATTCTGGAAAGAACATGACCTGTATCATGCCAGACTGGAAAAGAGGAGAAAGGACGGTGCTCCTTCTTTCGTCCTTCATGACGGACCTCCCTATGCCAACGGCAAGATTCATATCGGCCATGCGCTGAACAAGACCCTGAAGGATATCATCCTCAGATACAAGCATATGGCAGGTTATGAAGCCAACTATATTCCCGGCTGGGATACCCACGGACTGCCTATTGAATATGCGGTACTGAAGGATTCCGGTGAAGACAGAGCCAATATGACACCGCTGGAACTCAGAAGAAAGTGCCTGGCTTATGCCAAGAAATGGATTGCCATCCAGAAGGCTGATTTCATCCGCATGGGCGTAGTCGGCGACTTTGATCATCCCTATCTCACCTTTGATCCCCATCTGGAAGCCAAGGAACTGGAAGTCTTTGGCGAAATGGCCAATAAAGGCTATATCTATAAAGGCAAGAAGGCTGTATACTGGTGCCCTCACTGCGAAACGGCACTGGCTGAAGCAGAAATCGAATACAAGGACAGAAAGTCTCCTTCCATTTATGTAAAATTCCCGGCAGTGGACGTGAAGGGCCTTGCTCCGGAAGGCGTACCGAAGGAAAAGCTCTTTGCCGTTATCTGGACCACCACCCCCTGGACCATTCCGGCCAATGAAGCCATCTGCGTAAATCCGAAATTCACCTATGTATGGGTTCACAATAAGGCAGCCGATGAATACTACCTCATGAACAAGGAACTGGCACCGAAGGCCCTGGAAGAATGCAAGGTGGAGGATTATGAATTTGCAGGCCGTGAAATGACCGGCGCTGACCTGGAACTGGCTACCTTCCATCATCCGCTCCTGGATCGTCTTTCCTATGTGCTGGAAGGTAATCACGTTACTCTGGATGCCGGTACCGGCTGCGTACATACAGCTCCGGGACATGGCGTCGACGACTTTGAAGTCTGCCAGGATTACCGGAATAAGGGCAAGCTGGATCTGCCCATCATCTGCCCGGTGGATGAAAAAGGCAGAATGACGGCGGAAGCAGGCCTCGGCCTGGAAGGAAAGACCATCTGGGAAGCAGAAGGCCCGGTGATTTCCGCTCTGGCTCATGCCGGCATGCTCCTTGGAAAGAAATCCCTGCATCATCAGTACGCTCACTGCTGGCGCTGCAAGAACCCCATTATCTACAGAGCTACGGAGCAGTGGTTTGCATCCATTAATGATTTCCGCGACAAAGCGCTGCAGGCAGTGGATGATACCCGCTTCATTCCTTCCTGGGGCCATGACCGCCTGTACAACATGATCCGCGACCGTCAGGACTGGTGCATTTCCCGCCAGCGTTCCTGGGGCGTGCCGATTCCTGCTTTCTACTGCGATGACTGCGGCAAATGGGTCATCACACCGGAAACCATGAAGAAGGTAGAAGAAATCGTAGAAAAAGAAGGCACCGACGCATGGTGGTCTCACAGTGCGGAAGAACTTCTTCCGGAAGGCTTCAAGTGCCCTCACTGCGGCGGCACCCATTTCCACAAGGAAAAGGACATCATGGACGTATGGTTTGATTCCGGCTCCACCTGGAACGGCGTTCTCCGCTATCCTCACAAGGAATGGGAAGGCGTAAAGTATCCCTGCGACCTGTATCTGGAAGGCTCCGACCAGCACCGCGGCTGGTTCCATTCCTCCCTGCTCTGCTCCGTAGCCGTCAACGGCCATGCCCCCTATAAGGCTGTGCTGACCCATGGTTTCACCATGGACGGTGAAGGACGGAAGATGAGTAAGTCCGTAGGCAACGTAGTGGCTCCGCAGGACGTCATCAACAAATACGGCGCCGATGTCATGCGTCTGTGGATTTCCTCCGTGGACTATCAGGGAGATGTCCGTCTTTCCGATAAGATCATCAAGTCCATGAGCGATGTGTACAGAAAAATCAGAAATACCTTCCGCTACCTCCTGGGCAACCTCTATGACTTTGACCCGAAGAAGGACAGCGTAGCCTATGAAGATATGGAAGAACTGGACCGCTGGGCACTGCTCCGGATGGAACAGGTGAAGGAAACGGTGCTCAAGGCCTATGAAGACTATCAGTTCCATGTCATGTACCATGCAGTTCACAATTTCTGCACCGTGGATCTGTCCTCCATTTATCTGGACATCCTGAAGGACCGTCTGTATACGGAAAAGGCAGATGGCAAGCTCAGAAGAAGCGCCCAGACCGCCATGTATGAAATCCTGACCACCCTGGTGCGTCTGGTGGCTCCGGTGCTCTGCTTCACTTCCGAAGAAGTATGGCAGGCTCTTCCGAACAAGGAAGAAAGAGAATGGTCCGTCCATATGGCAGATATGCCGAAGGCCAATGAAAAGTACCTGGACAAGGCACTGGATGAAAAATGGAAGAAACGGCTGGCTGTGAGAAGCGTAGTCACCAAAGCACTGGAAGAAGCAAGACAGGCTAAGACTATCGGCCATCCGCTGGATGCAGAAGTCACTGTCTATGCTGATGGCGATGCATTCAAAGTGCTGAAGGAAATGGAAAAAGAACTGGCTGATTTCTGCCTCGTATCCCAGGCAAAGATTGTAGAAGGCACCGCCTCTGCACCGGAAACGGCAGCTTCCAATGAAGAAGGTACTGTTAAGTGCTCCGTAGCTGTCTGCACCCTTGAAAAGTGCGAACGCTGCTGGAAACGCACCCCCGATGTAGGACAGGACGCTAAACATCCGCATGTATGCGCACGCTGCGCCCATGTACTGGAAGAAATGGGAGAATAATATAGCGTAATCAAAAAAGAGCTGTGAAAATGATGTTTCACGGCTCTTTTTTCGTGGGATGAAGTGAATTAAGAATTAAGAAGGGAGAATTGTGGTGCGGCTCCTTAAATGTTTGAAAGGAGCCGGAGTTTTGATATTAGCGTTACGGGGTTAACTTAGAGATGATAGCAGTTGGCAATTATAGCTTTTTCGGGCGGTTCTTCGTCATTTCGAATCGGTCAGCCAACAATAGCAAGGCCTCTTATTGGGCAGGCTAGGGCCAATATTTGCGCCTGACCTGCATATAAAGACGCTTGCCATTTACCATTTCTACTATAAAGCATATAATATGTAATATAAATAATATAAATATAGAACGTTGAGTCCACAGGAGGCACTACATGAATTCTTTTATCATTGATTCCACTCTTTTCAAAGACCAGGTGGGTACCGAAGAGATGCGCGCTGTATTTTCCGATGAGCAGATGATGCAGAACTGGCTGGACAGCTGGGCGGCTCTGGCGGAAGCGGAGGCGGAAGTGGGCATCGTGCCGAAGGAAGCGGCAGAGGTGATCCGCGCCCATGCTCATTATGAAGAAATGGATTTTGATGCGGTGAGAAAGCAGATGAAAGTGGTGGATCATCCGCTCATGGCGCAGATTGAAGAATTTACCCGTGTCTGCGGTCCCAAGGCGGGCGGCTGGATTCACTGGGGCGCTACTACCCAGGACATTATGGATACAGGTGTGGTACTTTCCCTGAAAAAAGCCTATGACATCATCCTGCGGGATGCGAGGGTCCTTTTGAAGGAAGCACTGGAAAAGGCAAAAATCTACAGAAACCTTCCTATGGCAGGCCGTACCCACGGACAGCATGCGGTACCTATTACCATGGGATACAAATTCGCCATCTGGGCTGATGAATTTGGCCGGTCTCTGGAAAGGCTGACGGAAGGGAAAGACCGGTTCCTTATGGGACAGCTTTCCGGAGCGGCAGGGAGCCTGGCTTCTCTGGGAGATCAAGGTTTGGAAGTACAGAAGCGGTTCTGCCGGATTCTGGGTTTAGCACAGCCCACCATTACCTGGCATGTAGAACGGGACGGCTACGGAGAACTGGCTTCTGACCTGGCTATTCTGGCAGGCACCATTGGAAAAATCGGCAATGAAATCATCAACCTGGAACGGACGGAAATCGGGGAAATCGAAGAAAGCGATGCAAAAGGACGAATCGGCTCCTCCACCATGCCCCAGAAGCGGAACCCCATGACCTGCGAAAACATGGTGGCCAACGTACGGGTCATCCAGAATGACGCTTCCCTGGCACTGCAGGCCATGATCCAGGAGCACGAAAGAGACATGACCTTCTGGCAGTCCGAATGGGTCTACCTCCCGGAAATGTGCATCCTTCTGGCTGGCACCATGGATATGATGAAACGGGTTTTCCTCTCCATGGTGATCCACGAAGACAGGGTCAAAGAAAATCTGTACAGCACCCACGGCCTCATCATGGCGGAACGGTGCATGCTGGAGCTGGGCAAGACCCTGGGCCGGCTCACTGCCCATGATATCCTCCACAGCGCCTGCACCATTGCTTTCAAAGAAAAAAGGCCGCTGGAAACGGTGCTTCTGGAAGACAAACGGGTAACAGACAAACTGAGCAGGAAGGAAATTGAAGAACTGCTGAAGCCGGAAAACTACCTGGGGTCCTGCGGTGCCATGGTAGACCGGGTGGCGGAAAAATGGAAGGACGCCGTAAAGTAATGGCTCCCGTCTGCCGGATAAAGACTGTTCAATTGATGCAAACCATGGTATGATACATACAGTTTCATCATACATACAAAGAGGTACCTGTCTTCGGATAAGGGCCTCTTTTTGTTTTAAGGAAAGCACCGATTCAATGGCAGAATCAAATTTCATATACATTTTTATCCAATGCTGCGTCATAAGCTTCCTTAAATAGACTGCTATTCTCGTCAGCTTATTCATTGCATCGGATAAAAATGCAAAAATAAAATTTGATAACCATTGAATCAGTACTTCCCTTGCGGGGGCGGTACTATGAAATACATTGATTTCCATTGCGATACGATTACAGAACTCCATGATCATCCGGGAAAAGGGTCCCTCCGGCAGAATTCCCTCTATATCGACCTGGAAAAACTGAAAAAAGGAGGATGTTTCATCCAGGACTTTGCCCTGTGGATCGATAAGGCCAAAACGCCTCATGCCTGGCAGCGGTACAAGGATCTGCTGTCTACATTTCAAAAGGAAATAGACACCTGTCGTCAGCAGGTCTGCCCTATCCTCTGCCGGGAGGATATACGGGAAGCGGAAGAGGAGGGGAAAATCGGGGTGCTCCTTTCCGTGGAGGGCGGAGAAGCAGCCGGCGGCAGCGTGGAAAAGCTGGAGACCATGTACAGGGACGGCGTGCGGCTGATGACACTGACCTGGAATTATCCCAATGAAATCGGATTTCCTAACGGCATGGAAGGAAAAGACCGGGGCATTACTCCCAAAGGATGGGAAATCATAGAAGCCATGGAAAGCCTCCATATGATTGTGGACACCAGTCATCTCAATGATGAAGGCACCAGGGAAATCCTCATGACTTCCCATGTGCCGCCGGTAGCATCCCACTCCGATGCCCGGGCTGTCATGCCGCACCGGCGGAATCTGCCGGACAGCCTGATCCGCCTTTTCGGCGATAAAGGGGGACTGATCGGGCTGAACTTTGCCAATCATTTTGTGGGACCGGAGGAGGTGACCACCCTGGAGGGCATTGTCCGCCATGCACGCCATATCCGTGATGTGGGCGGCATCGATGTGCTGGCCCTGGGAAGCGATTTCGACGGCATTGAGCCGAAGCTGGAACTGAAGGACGCCTCTGAAATGGGCCGGCTGGCAGAGGCCCTGGAAAAGGGCGGATTCAGGGAAGCGGAAATCGAAAAAATCTTCTGGTGGAACGGAGAACAGTACCTGGAAAATGTGCTGAGATAGAGGCAGGGTTGTAACCGGCGGCATTTCGGACGCTTTTTTCTCTGCTGAGCCCTTTTCAATTTCCTATTTACAACTTCATACTTATCCGCTATACTGTATACATATTGATATAAAGACAACGGAGCCCTTTTTACCGCATCGGTAAGAAGGGCTTTTGTGTCTTTCATGGCAAAGAGGCTGCACTCATCCCGGATGACTGCGGCCTTTTTCAGTAAGGGGGAGAGACTATGAAAAAACTTCTGAAAGCTGTGCTTACAGGTTCACTGCTGGGACTTACGGTTCTCGGGTTTGCCGGCTGCGGCGGAGGACAGTCCGGAAGTTCTTCCGGCGGCGCTTCCGTGCCGAAGGATACCATCGTAGTAGGCATGTCGGTGGATCCGGAGACCCTGGACCCGGCTGTCACCATGGACAATAAAGGATGGCAGATTACCTATCCCGCCTATGAACGGCTGGTGAAATACAAAGTGGTAGACGGCAAGGCCACTACGGAAGTGGAGCCTTCTCTCGCCAAGTCCTGGACTGTCAGTGACGATGGACTGACATGGACATTCACCCTGGATGAAGGCCATAAATTTGCGGACGGCTCTCCCGTGGACGCCAAGGCAGTGAAATTCTCCATTGAACGAGTGCAGAAAATGAAGAAAGGGCCTTCCGATTATTTCAAAGTAGTAAAATCCATAGAAACACCGGATGACAAGACCGTCGTTTTCCAGCTGGATAAGCCGTTTGCTCCCTTCCTCTATACCCTGGCGGTGAATGGTTCTTCCATTGTGAACCCGAAGGTTATGGACCAGGCCAAGGATAATGATATGGGATCCTCCTATCTGGCTACTCACACCATGGGCTCCGGCGCTTATGAAATCACTTCCTACACGCCCAGCCAGTCCATCAAGCTGGATGCGCAGAAGAACTACTCCGGCAAGGCGCCTGCCATCAAGCATATTCTTTTCAACAGCATCAAGGATCCCTCCGCACAGCGTCTGCAGCTGGAAAAAGGAGATATTGATATTGCCGAAGGCATTCCCATGGATCAGATCGACCAGCTGAAGGACAATAAGGCCATTCATATTTATGAAGATCCGTCCCTTCTCTGCTCTATTGTGTATCTGAATAACCAGAAGCTCCCCACCAGCAACAAAGTATTCCGCCAGGCTCTTTCCTATGCCATTGACTACAATGCCATCATTGACGGCGCCGTGAAAGGCAGGGGCCAGCAGCTCACCAGCGCCGTGCCGGAAGGCATGTGGGGCAAGGACGAATCCATCAAGGGCTACTCCTACAATCTGGACAAGGCTAAAGAGCTGCTGGCAAAGTCCGGTGAAAATGTGACGGAAATCAACCTCCTCTACTCCGGCCATGCAGCCTTTGATGAGGCGGAAGCCCTGATTATCCAGAACAATCTGCAGCAGCTGGGCATCAAGGTGAACCTGGAAAAGGTGGCCTGGGCTACCTTCCGCCAGAGAGCGGACAAGGGAGATTTCCAGATGGCTCTGGGCACCTGGAGTCCGGACTACAGTGATCCCCAGTTCTTCCTCTCCTACTGGCTGGATTCCTCCTACTGGGGACTGCCGGGGAACCGTTCCTTCTATAAGAATGATGAAGTAGACAGCCTTCTCCGGGAGGCCGAGGTCATGACCGATAAAGACGGCAGAACGGACATTTACAAGAAGGTACAGCAGATTGCCTTTGATGACGCTCCCTACCTCTTCCTCTTCCAGACCAAGGTACTGACACCCATGAGAGCCAATATCAAAGGATTTACCTATAACCCCATGCTGGACAGCATGTTTGATTTCGAACACCTTTCCAAAGAATAATTGGCTCTTTCTTTGAAACCGAATTTTCTTAGAAAAAGGACTTTCCCGTAAAGCCCTTTTTCTAGTGGGAGTGTCACTGTGGGCGCCGGTCTGTACTTCCGCAGGCTGACGCGGGTGATGGCTGACGCCTTAACCCCCAGCCCGTAGGGGCTGTCAAAAGGGAGAACCTTTTCTCATGTTTTCGAACTTACAGCCGGCCGCCGTAAGTGTCACTACTGTCCATTTATCATACAAGGAGGGCTTATGATTTCATGGCGATTTATATTTCAGAAACTCATGCATCTGATCCTTGTTTTTATTGGCGTTTCCATTGTCACGTTCTGCATTTCCCATGTCATCCCCGGGGATCCGGCCCGTATGCTGGTGGGACCCCATGCGTCTCCTGAAACGCTGGAAGCGGCCCGTCAGTCTCTGGGACTGGATAAGCCGGTGCTGACCCAGTATGTCCTGTATATGGAAGGACTGGCCCATGGGGATATGGGCATATCCATCCGCACCCAGATGCCGGTATCGGGAGAGCTGGCCCGGTATTTCCCCGCCACTCTGGAGCTCACCCTGGCAGCTATGGTGATTGCCGTACTTTTCGGCATATTCCTGGGCGTGCTTTCCGCCGTTCATCGGGACAGCTGGATTGATCATGTGAGCCGGGTGATTTCCATGGTGGGTGTATCCATTCCTCTGTTCTGGTCCGGCGTGGTGTGCCTTATCCTGTTTTACAAGGTGATTCCCCTGTTCCCTGCTTCCGGCAGGCTGGATACGTTTCTTACGCCGCCGCCGCAGGTGACCGGGCTCTATGTCATTGACGGGCTGATTGCAGGAAATATGGATGTAGTGATTTCCGCCATTCATCATCTCCTGCTTCCGGCGCTCTGTCTGGCCTATGCCCAGCTGGCCATTATCGCCCGGCAGGTGAGGAGCGGCATGGTGGATGTGCTGGAGCAGGACTATATCCGCACGGCACGGGCCTGCGGCATTCCGCGGCATCGGATCATTTACCGCTACGCTCTGAAGAATGCCCTGATTCCGACGGTCACCATTACCGGCCTGACCATCGGCGAGCTTCTGGGCGGCGCCGTGATTACGGAAACCATCTTCGGCTGGCCCGGCATGGGCAAGTATGTCATGGACTCCATTGCCTATCTGGACTTTCCGGCCATTATGGGATTTACCCTGGTGGTCTCCGTTGGCTATGTGGTGATCAATATGGTGGTGGATATGATTTACAATATCCTGAATCCCCAGATCAGCGGAGGTGATGGCAAATGACCGGTGTAAAGGCGGAGGAAATCAGGGAAGAGCGGGAGTCCTTCCTTCATAAATCCCTGGATATCCTTCTGAAAAACAAACTGACCCTGGCCGGCATGGTCATTGTGCTTCTCATCGTCCTGCTGGGAATTCTGGCGCCTCTCATCAGCCCCTGGGACCCCAATCTCATGAATGTGGCCGGACGGCTCCAGGCGCCGTCTATCCATCATTTCTTCGGTACCGATGAAATGGGAAGAGATATTTTTTCACGGATTCTCTACGGCGCCCGCATTTCCATAACCGTAGGGCTTTCTATTGTCATCATTGCCGCCGTCATCGGCGTGGCCATCGGAAGCGTATCGGGCTACTGCGGCGGCCGGGTGGACAGAATCATTATGGCGGTCACCGATATGATCCTGTCTTTCCCTTCCATGGTGCTGGCTCTGGCACTGACGGCCGCCCTTGGCGTGGGGCTGTTCAATACCATGCTGGCGGTATGTATTGTAAGGATTCCTCTCTATGTCCGCCTCATGCGGGGGCAGGTGCTTTCCCTGAAGGAGGAGCCCTATGTAAAAGCATCCAAAACCTTCGGCGCTTCTCCCTTCTGGATCGTGCTTCATCATATTGTGCCCAACTGCCTGTCGCCGCTCATGGTGCAGATGACGCTGGGCATAGGAGATGCCATTCTGATTGCATCTTCCATGAGCTTTATCGGCCTTGGCGCTCAGCCGCCCATGCCGGAGTGGGGCGCCATGATTTCCACCGCCCGGGTCTATGCCATTGATCAGTGGTGGTATGCGGCCTTCCCGGGCCTCTTTATCCTGGTGACGGTTATGGGATTCAATCTGCTGGGCGACGGCCTCAGAGATATTCTTGATCCCAGAAGCGGAGAGTGACTGCTATGGAAAATGTACTTGAAATTGAACATCTGTCCCTGTCCCTTCCGTCTAAAAAAGGGATGATCCCCATTCTGCACGATGTGAATCTGAAGGTGGGAGAAGGAAAAATCATGGGACTGGTAGGAGAATCAGGCAGCGGGAAGTCCATGACCGCCTTCGCGGTGACCCGGCTTCTCCCCGGTGGAGGCAGGGCGGAACTGGATGGTTCCATCCGGCTCTGCGGAAGGCAGCTTCTCGGCATTAACCGAAAGAGCATGGAGGAAGTGCGGGGACGGGATGTATCCATGATTTTCCAGGAGCCTATGACCTGTCTGAATCCGGTCTTTACCATAGGCACCCAGATGACCGATGTCATCAGAACTCACGAAAAGATTTCAAAGGCGGAAGCGGAAAAGAAGGCTCTTTCCATGCTGGAAGAGGTGCACATACGAAATGCGGAGGATGTGATCCGCTGCTATCCCTATGAACTGTCCGGCGGCATGCGGCAGCGGGTGATGATTGCCATTGCTCTTTCCTGCAAACCGAAGCTTCTCATTGCCGATGAGCCTACGACAGCGCTGGATGTGACAGTCCAGGCCCAGATCCTGTACCTGATCAGGGAGGCCTGCCGGAATCTTCGGACGGCAGTGCTTTTCATTTCCCATGACCTGGGGGTCATATCGGAAATCTGCGACTCGATTTCCGTCATGTATTCCGGCCATATTGTAGAGACCGGTGACACGGCTTCCGTTCTTACCCATCCTCTCCATCCCTATACACGGGCATTGATCGGGGCCCTTCCCAAATTTACGGGGGAGAATACCCATGAGCGCCTCACCGCCATTCCCGGCATGGTGCCGGATCCTTCGGAGAAAATGGCAGGCTGCCGCTTTGCGCCCCGCTGTCCCAGGGCCAGTGCCGCCTGCCGGGAAGCACTGCCTCCTTCGCTGGAAGTCCGGCCCGGCCATAAGGTGTACTGCTGCCATCCTGAGGAGGTGTGACATGGATATACTGGAAATCAGAAACGTGACGAAAACATTCCATACCCGCAGTTTCTGGGGAAAGTCCAGGGAAGTGCATGCGCTGAACGGCGTTTCCCTGACCCTTGCCAAAGGAGAATCTCTGGGCATTGTAGGGGAGTCGGGCTGCGGGAAATCAACCCTGGCAGGTCTTATTATCCATCTCTCGGAACCCACTGACGGGGAAATCCTTCTTTATGGAAAGGATATTTCCCATGCTAAAGAAAGAGAAGTAAAGGAAATCCGCAAAAAGATACAGATTGTTTTCCAGGATCCCTATTCCTCCCTGTCTCCCCGCATGAAGATTGGCGATATTCTGATGGAGCCGGCCCGGGTGATGGGAGAATTTTCCGAGGATCATCGGAAGGAACGGGCGGAAATGCTTCTGGAAATGGTGGGTCTTCGGAAAAGCGTCATGGACCGCTATCCCCATGAATTTTCCGGCGGGCAGCGGCAGCGCATATCCATCGCCCGGGCGCTCATGACCAATCCGGAAATTCTGATCCTGGACGAGCCGACCTCGGCGCTGGATGTGTCCGTCCAGGCACAGGTGCTGAATATTCTCATGGACCTTCGGGAAAAGCTGCATCTGACCTACCTTTTCATTTCTCACAACCTGGCGGTGGTGCGCTATATTTCCGACCGCACCGCCGTCATGCAGAAAGGAAGGATTGTAGAAATGGGGGCTTCCGACGAGATTCTGAGCCATCCGAAGGATCCCTATACCAAAGAACTCATCGCAGCGGTTCCCATGATAGGGAAGCCCTTCGTCCCGCCTGCAAGGATTACGGAACTGGGATGACGGGGAGTGAGATAGTGGGACAGTGAGATAATTTCCGGTTTCCTGTGAGCTGCCGGCGATTGTCCGCTGTCTGCCTGCCGCCGGCCGCAGCCTTCTGCGCCGCTGGCAGAGAAGCCGTACCCCTTCGCACCCAAAGGGCGCGGAACCTTTTTTCAAAAGGGAGGTGCCATTCATGCGCATTGACTATGAAAAACTTTCTGCCCTCATCGGGAAGATGATGGACTATTACAGCATCCCCGGCATGGCCATAGGGGTCATAGACAGGGATGAGGTGCATCTGGACAGCTTCGGCATCCGGGATAAAGAAGGGCATCCCTTCGGAACCGATACCATCAGCGGTATCGGTTCCTGCAGCAAGTCCATGACGGCCATGGCAGTGATGAAATTAATGGAGAAGGGGCTTCTGGATATTGATGCGCCTGTTGCTTCCTATATCCCCGGCTTTGCCCTCTGGGATGAAAAGGCTTCTCTCCAGGTGACGCTTCGGGACATGCTCTGCCACAGGACCGGCGTAGGCGGCCATGACGGCGCCTGGCCGGATAATTCCATTTCCCGGGTGGAGTATCTGAAACGGCTGAAATATCTGGAGCCCAATGCACCGTTCCGTACGCTGGCCCAGTACAGCAATGTCATGTATGCGGCCGTAGGCGGCATCATGGAGGCAGTGAGCGGAAAGAAGTGGGAAACCCTTTTGAAGGAGGAAATCTTTGAGCCTCTGGGAATGGACCGTACCTGCTGTCTCATGGATGAAGCGGCGGCGGATCCGAACTGCGCCATGCCCTTCCGGTGGAACCATGGCCTCCGGGAAATCAGCCGCTGGAATATTGACCAGGCCGGCCCCTGCGGCTCTGTAATGAGTACGGCGGAAGATATGGTAAAATGGCTGGCCTTCCATATCCATGGAGGAAGGGAAGAAGAGGCCTATCTCCTGACGCCTTCGGATTTTCTGGAAATGCACAGACCCCAGATTCTCATGGATTATCCCCATGTGAAAGGGGGAAGGAGCCTGGGGTATGGCTTCGGCTGGCGGATCATGGAATACCATGGCGCGGTGGTGCAGCAGCATACGGGAAAAATAGAAGGGTACAGCGCCTTTCAGTTCTATGTGCCTTCCCTGTCCTGCGGCGCTGTTTTCCTGCAGAATCTCCACGCACCGGACAATCCGCTGATTTTTGCCCTGCAGGGCTTCCTGCTGGACGCTTTTCTGGAAAGGCCGGAAGAGGACTGGTACGGCATGTATACGGAACCCGGCAGAAATCATGCGCCGGAGGATATGTACCATCATCTGGAATTTGACTGTCTTCCCGAAAGCAGCGCAAAGGGTCCCCTGTCCCATGACAGGAAGGAATATGAAGGCACCTATTTCCATCCGGGCTACGGCACCTTCAGGGTGACGGAAAAGGAAGGACGCTTTTATCTGCAGGAAAGGGAGGTCAGGGATCGTCCCATGACCCATCTGTACTACGATACCTTTCGGGTGGACAGGGTGAAGGAGGATACGGATCTGTATACGGTGCCTCTGACCTTTTATGCCGATGATGCCGGACGGATTGCGGGATTTCATCTTCTTCTGGAGCCCAGGGTGCATGCCATCCGCTTTGCAAAGAAAAAGGAAATGGTATAATAAAAAGGTTCCATCAGGAATACAAAAATATTATCCATAAGGAAGGAAACATATGACATCATATACCATCAGACAGGGCAGACTGGAAGATGCAGAAGCGCTGGCGGCAGTGGAAGCGGAGTGCTTTCCTGCGGCAGAAGCGGCAACGGCAGAAGAAATCAGGGAAAGACTGGCCGTATATCCCAACCATTTTCTTCTTCTTTTCAGAGAAGGAAAGCTGGTGGGCTTCATTGACGGCATGACCACCGAAGAAAAGGATCTCCGGGACGAAATGTACGAAAAAGCATCCCTCCATAATGAAAAGGGCGCCTGGCAGATGATTTTCGGGCTGAATACCATTCCTGCCTTCCGCCGGCAGGGCTGTGCGGGACGGCTGATTGAGGCATTCAAGAAACAGGCCAGGGAAGAAGGGAAAAAGGGCATCGTCCTCACCTGCAAGGAGCGGCTGGTTCATTATTATGCATCCTTCGGCTTTGTCAACGAAGGCGTTTCCGATTCCACCCATGGCCATGTGGTGTGGTACCAGATGCGGCTTACTTTCTGAAAAGCCGCAAGCGGCACAGAGAAGAATTCACTATAGAATCTATCTATAAGTGGTGAAAAGAAAAGTACCTCAATATAGATAGTATAGTATATTTCTCCGATTTGGCGTCAAGGGCGGCGGCGTCTTTCTTTCCGGAGGCATTTGCATTATAATTAATACATATAGAATTTGCTATGGATTCCAATTCATAAACGGGGGTTAGATTTATGAAACACCCTATGATAGGAGGCCTTGCCCTTATGCTTTGTCTGCTTCCTGCGGCTGCAGGAGCGGTGGACGGCGGACAGGGGACATCTCTTCCAGATAGGAATGAAAACAGCACAATGCAGTTCTCTTCCGCCTTTTCTTCTGAAGGAACCGCCGGGGAATCTGAATCGACCTTATTCTTTAATGATGGATTCGGACGGATGACAGAGTTTGATATGGTATCGGAAAACCAGGTCATGACCCTGACAATCCGGCAGAATATGAGAATTGTATGGAAAGGCAGCTGCCATGTAAAGGATAATGCTTTCTCCGTAGCCCGCAGAGAGAGCAATGGACAGGTCTATTTCCTCATTACCATGGGAGAACACCGGTATCGTGGAGATATTACCAGAGATGACCGATGGGAGCTGAAGGAAGAAAAAGAAGATTTTTCCGATAAAATTTTGAAAACAGAAGTCTGAGGAATACTTTCTTTCTCGGGATGAAGAATATTGCATCTACCCTTTTGACGATATGTAGGGATTTGGTGTATAATAAATTTAAAAGTCGGACTAAATAGCAGACTGTATGCTATGTGAAATTATATGTTGTGAGATAAATGAAAAAGAATTTCATTGGCGTCTTAGAGTAAGGTGAGAGTTATGAAAAGACAGATTCACTTAAAACCGGATGATTTAAAAGGAAGCGATAAGCTGGGGCTGACCTACAACCTGGGTCAGGCACACAAGATGATGCTTCTCCGTCAATCAGGCATTATGAAGAAGTTCGGCCTGACTGCGCGGCAGTCCCTGATTATTGCCTATTTGTCTACCCATAAAAAAGAAGTGGTAACCCAGAAGACTCTGGAAGAACACCTCCATCTGACCAATCCCACCATTACCGTCATGGTGAAATCCATGATTGAAAAAGGTCTGATCCGTAAGGAACGGGTGCCGGATGATGCCCGGAAGTATCGTCTTTTCATGACAGATAAAGCAAAGCAGGTGGAACAGGCCAGCCGGGAAGCATCCAAAGATCTGGATGAATCCTTCTATGAAGGAATTCCGGAAAGCGACATGCAGGTATTCAAGGGCGTTCTGAGCCGTATCATGAAGAACCTGGACATGGGCTGATTGATTTTCATGCAATGAAAAGAACTGTGAGAGGAAGGGCTCACAGTTCTTTTTTTGTGCCATGTATGGCTGCTGTATGCAGGAAGGTGCAGGCGTTCGAGTTGCCGGGGAAGCAGGCACCTCTTTTGCGCGCTTTGACTGGGCTTTTCAAGCTGCGGCAGAGCCGCAGCAGCTTCCGGGCCCGCAGCCTTCTTTTATTTCATCCGTATGATCCGGTCGGCAAAGGCACGGAAGAAGGGGGCCATCACTGCGTCATCCATATTTTCCGGATGCCACTGCACGGCGGTGATGAGCTCGTTGTCCCGGCTTTCCACCGCTTCAATGACGCCGTCCCGGGCATGGGCGGTTTCCTTCAGAGAGGGAGCCAGCTTTTTGATTCCTTCCCGGTGCCTGGAATTGACGTAAAGGCCGTCGCCAAGAATATCATGAAGACGGCTTCCCTTCTCGATTTCCACGTAATGGGTGGCGACCTGTCCCGGCGCTTTCTGCATATGCTGGATAAAGGCCTTGGGGTTCTGGGTGGGCATGTCCTGCCACAGGGTGCCGCCCAGGGCTACATTCAGAATCTGCAGTCCCCGGCAGATGCCGAGAATGGGCTTTCCCATTTTCAGGCAGGCCCTGATCAGGCCGATTTCAAAGATATCCCGCTTTTCGTAGGTAGGCCCGATGCACCAGAGCGGCTCTTCCCCGTAAAACCGGGGAGACGGATTGGGGCCGCCGGGAAGGACGAGGGCATCAAAGGTTTCGACAAATTCCTCCGGATCCGCATAGGTATCATAGGCCAGAATAATGGGCAGAAGGCCGGCTTTTCCCAGTGAATCCAGCAGGGGGCGGGGCGCATAGTCGGCCATCCGCTGATTGATGGGTTTCATATCGGCCAGAAGTGTATCGGCAGTCACTGCAACGATTGGTTTATTCAAGATGAATTCCTCCTTTTGGGAAAAATATTTTAACTATTATTATAGCAATCATATCATAAGTGAGACAGGGAGGCAGGGAATGCAAGTAAGATAGCGGAAATAGTGAGAGGGCTGTCCGCTTACCGCCTGCTGCCGGACGGGGGCTGCATTCCGGCAGGGACGCCTGCTCAGGCGATTCCGCGGCGAAGCCGCATTCCTGTATACCCGAAGAAAGAGCGCAGAACCCGCAGAACGGGGCCGCTTTTCTTTCACAAATAGCGGCCCATGTGATAAAATAACTTAGAAGTATTGTCTTTTTTAGGAGGTGTTACGTTGTTCGCCTACGCGTTCACGTTTCTGACGGCCCTGGTGGTCACCTTTGTACTGACACCGCTGGTGAAGAATCTGGCCATCCGTATCGGCGCAGTAGACAAGCCGGATGCCAGGAAGGTCCATCACGGACTGATTCCGCGGCTGGGAGGCCTTGCCATTTACGCCGGCTTCATGGTATCTGCAGTGGCAACCATCGGCTTTACCTATGAAATGGTGGGAATCATGCTGGGAGCTACATTCCTTATCATTGTAGGCATTGCGGACGATGTGGTATCCCTGCCGCCGAAGGTCAAGCTTTTGGGGCAGATTATTGCAGCTGCCATTCCGGTGGTTATCTTCAATATTAACATTGACTGGATTCATATTCCCCGTCTGGGAATTATTTACCTGCCGGAAATCATATCCCTGCCTCTCACCATTTTCTGGATTATCGGCTTTGTCAATACGGTGAATCTGATTGACGGCCTGGACGGCCTGGCTGCAGGCATTGCCACCATCGCCTCCATTGCCATTGCCCTTCTGGCATTCCAGATGGGACAGTGGACGGCAGCGGCTGCCATGGTAGCCATGACCGGCGCATGCCTTGCCTTTCTCCAGTATAATTTTAATCCTGCCAAGATCTTCATGGGCGATACAGGCTCCATGTTCCTGGGCTATATCATTGCCGCCGTATCGGTGATGGGCTCCATGAAGACGGCAGCGGCAGCGGTGCTCGTGGTTCCGCTGGTGGCCCTGGCTGTGCCCATTACGGATACCTTCCTTGCCATTATCCGCAGAAAAAGCAGCGGCGTACCGATTTTTTCGCCGGATAAGAATCATCTCCATCACCGCCTTTTAGCCAAGGGGCTGACTCAGAAGCAGGTAGTGCTTATTATGTATGCGCTCACCGCCTTTTTCTCCTTTGTGGCGCTGCTGGTGATTCATCTCCGCACCCTTCTGGGCATTGCCATTGTCGTCATTGCACTTATCCTTTTCATTCTGTGGGCCAGAAAGCTGGGGGTTATGAAAGAAATTGTTCCTTCTCCCTACCAGCTGGAGCATAGCAAAAAAGAAAAAGACAAGAAAAAATAAGATAAGACTGTTCATTGCTGCTTCGCTTTTCAGGGAAGAGAAGCAGCTGTTGATTTTTAAAGAGGGTATATCATGAAAGTAATGACTATTTTCGGCACAAGGCCGGAAGCCATCAAGATGGCACCTGTTGTCAAGGAACTTTTAAAGCATAAGGAAATCGAAACAAAAGTATGCCTCACTGCCCAGCATCGTGAAATGCTGGATCAGGTGGTCGAGCTTTTCGATCTTCCTGTGGATTATGACCTGGATATCATGAAGAGCGGACAGACCCTCTATGATATCACCGCCCGGGTGCTTCGGGGACTGGAAGAAGTGCTGAAGCGGGAAAAGCCGGACTATGTACTGGTGCACGGCGATACTACAACAACCTTTACCGCAGCGCTGGCAGCCTTTTACCAGCAGATCAAGGTCGGCCATGTGGAAGCAGGTCTCCGCACCGGCAACCTCCTTTCTCCCTATCCGGAAGAAGCAAACCGTCAGCTCACCGGCGTCCTGGCCAATGTCAATTTCGCACCTACGGAAACAGCCCGCCAGAACCTGCTGAAGGAAAACAAAAAGGACAGCTCCATATTCGTTGTGGGCAATACGGTGATTGATGCCCTTCTGAATACCGTCAAAAAGGATTACCACTTTGAAGATCCGGAAATTGAAGCCATTGAAGAACATAAGCGGGTGATTCTTGTCACCACCCACCGCCGTGAAAACCTGGGAGACCCCATGCATCACGTGTACCGTGCCCTCCGCCGCCTGGTGGAAGCGGTGCCGGATACGGAGGTGGTATTCCCGGTGCACCGGAATCCCCTTGTCCGCGAGGCCGTTTCCGAAGAACTGGAAGGCGTGCCCGGCATCCATCTGGTAGAACCCATGGAATATGAACCCTTTACCAACCTCATGGCAAGAAGCGCTATCGTTCTCACCGATTCCGGCGGAATCCAGGAAGAAGCGCCCAGCCTGGGCAAGCCGGTGCTGGTGCTCAGGGATACCACGGAAAGACCGGAAGCGGTAGAAGCCGGTACGGTCCGCCTGGTCGGTACAGATGAAGAAAAGGTATTTGATACAGCCTACAGACTTCTGACCGACGAAAAGGAATACAAATCCATGGCCGAAGCGGTGAATCCCTACGGCGATGGACATTCCGCAGAACGTATCGTGGACGCCCTTTTATGGATAGAAGGAATTAGTGACAAAAAACCTACTAAATTTATAGCCAAGTGACAATGGTTATGGTATACTGAGACAGTATAAATGCAATTTTGTGTTTAACGTGCCTGTTTTTGTAAATGCAAATCCGGCTCAGCCGGTCACGGTGGAGAGGATATGGAAAGAAGGAAAGACAGGAAAAAAGGGCCCGATGATTTTGATCCGCTGCACAGCATTGCGGTGGCATCAGGGGCAGGCCTGACCATTCTTGTTTCCATCGGCGTAGGGCTCTGGCTGGGATTGAAGTGTGACGAGTACCTGGGGACATCTCCCCTGGGAGTCATCCTCCTGTCCATCCTGGGAGCTATGTCCGGTATGTATTCGGTGATTAAACAGATTTTGGGAAAGAAATAGCATGAATTTTGATCTGACATTTCCAAAGTATGCATCCCGCATGACAAAGTACCTTCTTGTATTTCTGGCAGCCGGCACGGTTATACTGTTTGCGTGGAAAGGCTGGACCTATGGCGTCGCCTGGGCCCTGGGGACCCTTTTCCATATCATTTTCTATAGATTGATGGTGGTCAAGTTTAACCAGTGGGTTAAAGCTGAAAGGGAGCCGGAATTTATCGGACAGCATCTATTCATGTTTACTACAATGCGGTTCATTCTGGAAATACTATGTGCCCTGGCGGTGATATTCAGCCCGCTGGATATACTTGCCTTTTTAGGTGGCTTACTTACACTGCCCGTCGCGACTCTGGCCGAGCGCGTGGTCGGTTTAATTAAGGAATAGAAACTTTTCTTGACATCCTTGTAAGAGAGAGGGGGTGAGATTATGCATCTGCACACAGGTACACACGCTGTAGAGCAGCTTTTCGGCATGTCTGTCAACATGGACACCATTTTTACTACATGGCTTACAGCCCTTATCGTTTTCATCCTTGTCTTTGCTGCAACCCGGGGCAAATCACTGGTTCCCGGAGGCTGGCAGAACATGGTGGAATGGCTTATTGAAGGTTTGTGCAATCAGTTTGACAGCAATCTGGGACATAAATACCGCCAGGTGGTCAACATCCTTCTGACCTTTTTCCTGTTCATTTTTACGGCCAACCAGATCGGCCTTCTGCCTACGGAACATCTGACTGCTTCCCCTACCAATGATGTGAATACCACACTGGGTCTGGCTATTGCCAGCTCTCTGCTTCTCCACTTCTATTTCATCAAGAATAAGGGTGTGGGACATTGGCTGAAGCACTTCTTTGAACCGTTCCCGGTTTTCGTACTGATGAACCTCATTGAAGAGATTGCAAGGCCGGTTACGCTGGCTATGCGTCTATTCGGCAACATTCTTGCCGGGGAAATCCTGCTGGAAATTCTGTATTTCCTCTGCCCGTGGTTCGTACCTATGATCTGGATTGCTTTCAGTTTGTTTGTCGGAGCAGTTCAGGCATACATTTTCACCACCCTGGCTTCCGTGTATATGAAGGAAAGCCTCTGATTCCGGTGGAGCGCAGCACCGCTGCATAATAAACGGAACGGCACCGTCCGTCCAAACGGCCCAGTCCATCGGCACCGTCCGCATCCGGAAAAAATTTTATGTGATTCTCAGGAGGAATTATTATTATGGATCAGACAATCGTCGCACAGTATTCTCTTCTCGCAGCAGCTTTCATCGCTGGCCTGGCATCTATTGCAGCTGCCTTCTCCGATTCCAAAGCAGCTTCCCATGCTCTCGAAGGCATGACCCGTCAGCCTGAAATGGCAGGCAAGCTCTTCACCAACATGCTGGTTGCTATCGGCCTTATCGAATCTATCCCGATTATTGCTATCGTTATCGCTCTGGTTCTCGTATTCGCTAACCCATTCCTTAAATAATATTACCCACTAATATTACCTTAAGGAGGGATCGAATTGGTAGAACTGAATGGTACACTGCTGATTCAGATCATCAACTTCGTTATTCTGTGTGCAATTCTTGGTCATTTCTGCTATAAACCGGTGCTGAAAGTTCTTGATGAACGTAAGAACCGCATTAAGAATGACCTGGATTCCGCTGCTGCTTCCAAGGCAGACGCTGAAAAGCTGAAGGAATCCTATGAAGAACAGCTCCGCGACGCACAGGCAAAAGCCCAGGAAATTGTGGACAAGGCTGTTAAAGAAGCCAAAGTCCAGGCAGATGCCCAGATTAAAGAAGCTCATGCCGCTATTGAAAAGGAAAAGGAAAACGCAACCAAACAGATTGAAAGAGAACGCAAGGATGCTCTTGAAGAATTGAAATCCCAGGTTGCCGGCCTTTCCTGCGAAATTGCAGCTAAGATCATCAGCAAAAATATGACGCCGGAAGCAAATGACCGGCTGATTGCGGAAAGCATCGCAAAGCTGGATGCCCGCAAAGCAGGTAAATAATCATGGATAAGAACGTAATCCTTGCAAAAAAGTACGGACGTGCTATCTATGAGATCGCTGCTGAACAGAACAGCTTGAAACAGACAGAAGAAGATCTGGTGCTGATTGCAGATGCTATCCGCAAAAATCAGAACCTCAAGGATTTTCTGAATCATCCTCTGCTTGCCAGGGATGTCAAGAAAGATACGTTAAAGAAACTCTTTGCAGACAAGGTACAGCCGGTTGTCCTGCAATTCTGCTACGTGGTTATGGACAGAGACCGTTTTGAGGTATTCCCCATGATGGTCGACTACTACGTGACCATGGCTCATCAAGGCATGGGCGTTGAAGAAGCAGTGGTTACATCTGCTCTTCCGCTCAGCAAGTCTCAGGCTGAAACGCTGAAGGAAAAACTTGCTGCCATTACCGGCAGAAAGATTATCCTGAAGCAGAAAGTGGACGCAGCGCTGATCGGCGGCTTTACCGTCCAGGTGGGTGACCGCCTGATCGATGGTTCCGTTGCCAGATCCCTGCAGACACTGAAAGCGAAAATGATGCAATAATTGAGGTGACTTATAGGAAATGAAAATCAGTTCAGATGAAATCACATCTGTCATTAAAAAACAGATTGAAAACTACAAAGTAGACCTCAATGTCGATGAAGTTGGTACAGTCCTTGAAGTCGGCGACGGCATTGCCCATGTATATGGCCTGCAGAACTGCATGGCCGGCGAACTCCTTGAACTGCCGAACGGCGTTTACGGCATGGCACTGAACCTGGAAGAAAGCAACGTAGGTGCCGTACTTCTGGGCCACTCTGAAACCATTAAGGAAGGGGACACTGTTAAGAGAACAGGTCACCTGATGCAGGTACCGGTAGGCAACGCAGTTATCGGCCGCGTTGTTAACGCACTGGGCCAGCCGATTGATGGCAAAGGGGAAATCAAAACCGACGAATACCGCGACATTGAAATCAAAGCACCGGGAATTGCCGACAGACAGCCGGTTAACGTTCCGCTGCAGACAGGTCTTAAAGCTATTGACTCCATGGTTCCGATCGGACGCGGCCAGCGCGAACTGATCATCGGCGACCGTGGTACCGGTAAAACCGCTATCGGCATTGATACCATCCTGAACCAGAAGGGTCAGAACGTTATTTGTATTTATGTATCCATCGGCCAGAAGAACTCCAACGTTGTTCGTGTATACGAAAAACTGAAGTCCGCCGGCGCTATGGATTATTCCATCATCGTCCATGCAGGCGCATCCGAAGGCTCCCCGATGCAGTACCTGGCACCATATTCCGGTGTCTCCATCGCAGAACACTTCATGCACCAGGGCAAAGATGTCCTCATCATTTATGATGACCTCTCCAAACACGCTGTAGCATACCGTGCAATGTCCCTGCTGCTCCGTCGTCCACCGGGACGTGAAGCATATCCGGGCGATGTATTCTATCTGCATTCCAGACTGCTGGAACGTGCAGCCCGCCTCTCCGATGCACTGGGCGGCGGCTCCATTACAGCACTGCCGATCATTGAAACTCTGGCAGGCGACGTAGGCGCTTACATTCCGACCAACGTAATTTCCATTACCGACGGCCAGATTTATCTGGAAACCGGCCTCTTCTACTCCGGCGTTCGTCCGGCAATCAACGTAGGCCTTTCCGTATCCCGTGTAGGCGGCGCCGCACAGATTAAAGCCATGAAACAGGTAGCCGGCACCCTCCGTCTGGACCTTGCCCAGTACAGAGAACTGGCAGCCTTCGCACAGTTCGGCTCCGACCTTGATCCGGCCACCAAAGCCCAGATCGACCGCGGCCAGAGAACCACCGAAGTGCTGAAACAGCCGCAGTACACCCCGTATCCTGTTGAAGACCAGGTACAGGCCATCTACGTAGCTGTTAAAGGCTACCTCGATGATATCGGTGTAGATGAAGTCGTAGACTTCGAACACCAGATTCTCGCATTCCTCCACAGCAGCCATCCGGAAATCGGCGAAGACATCGTGAAGACAAAGAAACTGACCGATGCCAACGAAGAAAAACTGAAGGCCGCTATTGCAGAATTCAAAGAACGCTACAACGCTAACAAAGCTGAAAAGTCTGACAAGGTAGAGGGGTGATCTGATTGGAAAGTACGCGTGATATAAAAGGGCGCATTAAATCTGTCACCAACATCCAGCAGATCACAAAAGCAATGAAGATGGTAGCCGCTGCCCGTCTGCGCAAAGCAGAAGAAAAAGCAAACGGTTCCCGTCCCTATGCTGAAAAAATCGGAGAGCTCCTGCGCCGTGCTTCTTCGGTAACACCCGGTTTTACCAGCCCGCTCCTTAGAGAAGGGAAAGTAAAGAAGGTCGGATATCTCGTCATCAGCGCAGATAAAGGCCTTGCCGGTGCTTATAACTCCAATGTTATGAAGCAGACCATGCACGAAATCTCCGGTAAGGATCGCTCATCCTATGCACTTTATGTGTGCGGCAAACAGGGTAGAAACTACCTTAAATTCCGCGGGTATGATCTTGACTCCTACCACTTCGGATTTTCAGATAAACCTCAGGCCCAGGATTCCATCGATGTAGCCAAGGAAATGGTGGACTACTTCGTCAAGGAAGAAGTGGATGAAGTTTATATTATTTACACCAGATTTATTACTGCTCTCCGTCAGCAGGTGCGGGTAGAAAAACTTCTGCCGGTACAGAACCCCGCTGATGAGGCAGACAAGGAAGCAAACGGACAGCCCGCTGCGGAAGAACCCTATATGTTCCTTCCTGATGCAGCCTCCGTCCTTTCCAAACTGCTTCCTGAATATGTACAGGTCCAGGTTTACAACGCCATGCTCCAGTCTGCCGCTTCCGAACTGGGAAGCCGTATGGCCGCCATGTCCGCTGCTACCGACAACGCAACCGAAAGAATCGCCGACCTCAACCTTACGTACAACAAAGCCCGTCAGGCTCAGGTCACCAACGAAATTTCCGAAATTGTCGGCGGCGCAGCTGCGCTGGAATAACCTATATCGATTAAGGAGGAATGCTTCTTCATGGCAAATGAACAGGAGATGCAGGTAGGTAAAGTCGTTCAGGTCATCGGCGCAGTTGTCGATATTGCCTTCGACGATGACAAAGAACTTCCTGCCATCTATAATGCAATCCATGTAAAAGACGACAAAGGCAGCGTTCCTGTAGATGTTATCTGTGAAACCATGCAGCATCTGGGTGACGGCGTAGTCCGTACCGTTGCAATGAGCTCCACAGATGGCATGGTACGTGGAATGAAAGCTGTCGACACCGGCCGTGCAATCGCTACCCCGGTAGGCGACGGCGTCCTTGGACGTATTTTCAACGTATTAGGCCAGACAGTAGATAAAGACCCCACTCCGGTGGCAGCAAAAGACTACTGGCCGATTCACCGTCAGGCACCGGCCTTCAAAGACCAGTCCCCGGCAGCTGAAATTTTCGAAACCGGCATCAAAGTCGTTGACCTGATCTGCCCCTACGCAAAAGGCGGTAAGGTTGGTCTGTTCGGCGGTGCAGGCGTAGGCAAGACAGTCCTGATTCAGGAACTGATTCACAACGTAGCATCCGAACATAACGGCTGCTCCGTATTCTGCGGCGTAGGCGAACGTACCCGTGAAGGCAACGACCTCTGGGGCGAAATGAAAGACTCCGGCGTATTGAACAAGGTTGCCCTTGTTTACGGCCAGATGAACGAACCGCCGGGAGCTCGTATGAGAGTTGCCCTGACCGGCCTGACCATGGCAGAATACTTCCGTGATAAAGAACACCAGGACGTACTTCTCTTCGTAGATAACATTTTCCGTTTCGTACAGGCAGGTTCCGAAGTATCCGCACTTCTCGGCCGTATGCCTTCAGCCGTAGGTTATCAGCCTACACTGGCTACCGATATCGGCGAACTGCAGGAACGAATCACTTCTACCAAAGAAGGCTCCATTACATCCGTACAGGCAGTCTATGTACCGGCCGATGACCTCACCGACCCGGCTCCGGCTGGCGTATTCACCCACCTGGATGCTACCACCGTATTGAACCGTTCCATTGCAGAACTGGGTATTTATCCGGCAGTAGATCCGCTGGACTCCACTTCCCGTATCCTTGATCCGAACGTCCTTGGCAAGGAACACTACGAAGTAGCCCGCGGCGTACAGGCTATTCTGCAGCGTTACAAGGAACTGCAGGATATCATCGCCATCCTCGGTATGGAAGAACTTTCCGACGACGACAAGGTCATTGTTGCCCGCGCCAGAAAGATTCAGAGATTCCTGTCTCAGCCATTCTTCGTAGCTGAACAGTTCACCGGTTCCCCGGGAAGATATGTACCGCTGAAAGAAACCATCAGAGGCTTCAAGGAAATCCTTGCAGGCGAACATGATGATCTGCCGGAAGGTGCATTCTACATGGTGGGCACCATTGATGAAGCAATCGAAAAGGCTGAAAAGATGAAGAAAGGGGAATAAGCCATGGCTGATACCCTTACTAATCCTATGCATGTGGAAGTCATCAGTCCGGACGGCGCCATCTACAGTGATGACGGCGTAGACATGGTGGTTGCCCGTGCAGAAGATGGCGAATTCGCCGTAATGAAACGCCATCTTCCCCTTGCTGCTGCCCTGACCATGTGCGTTGTGCGCATCAAAAAGGCAGACCAGGAGGAAAGAATCGCTGTATTTGGCGGATTCCTTGAAACCAAAAACAGCAGGGTTAATGTCATTGCTCCTCTGGCTGAACTGGCAGAAAACATTGACGTAGCCCGTGCCCAGGCGGCTAAAAAGCGCGCCGAAGACCGGCTGGCTCACCGCACCGAAGACCTCGATGTGGAAAGAGCAAAACTGGCTCTCATGCGTGCCCTCATCCGTCTGTCCGCAACGAAAAGTCTCTAATTCCAACAAAAAAGCTGCAGATTTTCTGCAGCTTTTTTGCTTGCCATAAAAGGGGCTTTATCCGGCCTTTCGGAAATGATTTCTGCAGGAACCTTCTGCAGGCAGGGGACGATGAAAAAGAGAAGCTTTCCTTTCTGTTCGGTCTGCTCCGTTTTTCTTTCCTTCATGGTATATACTATAGGTAACTAAATGACAGGAGAAGCAGTACTTTCCGAAGAAACCGGAAATGGAGAAAAGCTCATTCTTCCCAGGTGCGCTGCTCCGGATTTCTTTCAAAGGAGACTCTATGAAGATAAAGAAACAATGGATTCCGGCTGCCGGCCTTTCGATTCTTCTGGGCTTTGGCGGAGGTTTTTCCTCCCGGGCGGAAGGAACGGTCTCTTCGCCTTCTGCCGGGGCAGACCTGGGCGCAGACCAGGCGGTCACTTCCATGAAAGCATTGGGCTTTGTGGATACCGACGGCTCAAAGCTGAAAGCGGTGGTGCTTTCCTATGACAGGGACATTCCCACTGCATCCGTGACAAAAGATACCTATCAGGTGACGGACTACGGAACCACACTGACGGAAAGGGACCTGACCCAGGGGAACAGTCCCGGTACCATCACAAAGGTATACGTCAATGACCGGCCGGAGACTTCTGCCAAAGGCGGCACTGCCTCCGGACGGTATGTGGTGATTGAAGTGAATACGGACTACCAGACAGGTCGGTTTCCCCGGTCCTACAGGATTACCATGGCCGCTTTGGTGAAACAGGTGAAGCCGGTCTCCACCGGCAGGGGGACCATCCAGCCTTCTGTAGATGGAACGAAAAACTACACTCCGTTCACCTATGTCAGCTATGATCCCCAGACAGGGAAAAACAGGGCGCCGGAGGAATACAACTATGCCGTGGACGGTACCTATACCATCAGCGGCCTGTCAGGCTATGAACTCCATACCCTGAAAAAGGGAAATGCCTTTCATGCGTACCACTGCTTTGATGAGGCCAATGGAAAATACTGGGACTTTGACCTTCCCTATGCCATCTACGTGCCGAAAGACTACCATCCTTCCGGAAAATACGGACTGGTGCTCCACATCCATGATGCAGGATCCATGGACAGCGATCCCATGTTGACACTGACAGAATCCCAGGCCGCTGCCAACTATGCTTCCGACCGGTTCCAGGAGGAAGCAAAGGAAAAGGGACTGGACGGGGTCATTGTACTCTGTCCCGCCATTGCGGAATTCTACCCCATGGATAAGGCGCATCCCGAATACAGCCTCCGCATGGCCAGGGACAACTGGACCCTGAGCTGCGCTGCCCCTGCCATATGGGAACTGATGGACCAGGTGACCCGCACCTATTCCATCGATAAAGACAGGATTTACGGAAGCGGACAGTCCATGGGCGGCATGACCGTCATGGCCATGGCAGCGCAAAGAGACAACTATTTTGCCGCTCTCCTTCCCATGAGCTGCAAATGGGGAAATAATTATGACAAGTCCTATCCCTTTAACGGAGAAACCTGTTATAATGCCCCGGCTGACGGAACCATCATATGGAACAGGGACAGCCATGGAAACCCCTGCGACTATAACAACTGGTTCTACATGATTTCCGATGACAATATCCTCTATTTGAATACAAAAGGAGAGAATGTGGAATATCGGATTCTCTACCATGACCTGGCCGGTGTGGACATTCCATCGGAGGACCTGGTGCTGGACAGCAGCACCACTCCGGAAAAACGGAGCAGTACCATTCGTTCTCTGGTTTCCCGAAAGAATAAAACCGGCATTTATCAGGCAGTGCTTACAGGAAATGTAAGCCACATGTCCGCCTGGTTCTACGGCCACGGCACGCCGGCCTGCTATGACTGGCTTCTTTCCCAGACAAGGAAGACGGAAATGGCAAGGAAGAAACTGCCTCTGAACAGGCCCTTTGTCCCGGCAGAGGAGCAGATACAGAATGAAGACCGCCTCTTTTATCAGGACAGGAAAAATCCGGATAAGAAAATCTACTATCCCACCGGAAAACGGGACAGCGGAACCGGTGACTACAACTCCGGGCTCACCGCTCTGGGAAGCGACAGCGTACTGGCACCGGGCTGGAAATCCCGTTGAACCGAAAGCAGCCAAAGAGAGACAGATTTCATGCTGTCTCTCTTTGGCTTCTGGAAAAGCCGGCCTGCTGCTCGCAGGGATGGATTCCGTATGGTAAGATGAAGGAAAAGAAAGGAGACGAAGATACCTATGACAGTCAAGTACCACCTGCTGGTGCTGCTGATGGCATTTTTCCTCTTTCTTTCGGGAAGCAGTGCTTCTGCAGACTATACCGAATGGAAAGACAGCACCTATGATTTTACAAAAGTGAAAACTCTCTATATTGGAGAAATGGATACGTCCGCTTTTCCCGAAATGGGAAGCGCCATGAAATGGAAGCTGAAGGAAGAATTTTATAAAAGGACGTCCGGGGTGAAGGGTCTTTCTCTGCTGATGGAACAGCCGGGGCCCCGGGGAAGAGCCGCTCTTTCGGCACAGGAAGAGAACAGTATGATCGAAGGATCGGAAACGGCTGTACCTGAAGAGGCAGTCTCCGGCAAAGCGGACATTTATATCCTGCCCCGTCTGGAACAGTACAGTGTCAACTCCTATCTTCTCCCTGCCCATACGGAATGGAGAAGCAGAGAAGTCCGGGAAGGATGGCGTGACAGAGACGGCCGCTGGCATGAATTCTACCGCACCGTCACCTATCCTGAATATGTGCCGGACCTCTGGGTGCCCTGTGCCCGGGTGGATGTAACCTTTGAATGGTATGATGTTAAAACGGGAAATCTGGTGGCCTCCAGCGAAGACAGCCGTGTGAGGAATGGAGAAAATAATCCCCTCAGCCTTTACCGGCGGGCGATTGACCGGTTTACGAAAAATATGAAAAAGACGGTGAAACAGTGAGCCGGTGGGACTGCGGCGGCAGCATTTCCCAAAGCAGGTGAATGCAAAGGGGGAAGGCGCTGCCTGGCGTTTCGGCAGCTAAGCCGCCGTCAGACGTTAGAACCCTTCCCGGCTGGGAGGGAGCGGCCTCTGAATTCTCTACCCTATTCTATGGTATAATAAAGGCAAGAAAGAATAAGCTGAAATCATAATAATAACAAAAGGAGGAAGAACCATGGACGAAATTTTCAGAAGAGGAACCTGCCGTTATTTCAAGGAGAAAACGCCGGTGCCGGATGAGGAGCTTCTTACCCTGGTGAAGGCGGGCATGCAGGCCCGGGCTGTAGGCAACCAGAAGTCAAGAGATTTCATCATTGTCACCCGTGAAGACCTGGTGAAAGCCATTTCCCATAACAGCATTATTGCCGGCCCTGCCAGAAAGGCATCGGCAGCCATCGTCATCGTAGGGAAGAAGGAAGGCATCTCCTTCCCTGAGGAATGGACCTTCGACTGCTCCGCCGCCGCCCAGAATATCCTGATTGAAGCGGAACATCTGGGACTGTCCACCCTGTGGATGCAGGTATACCCCTATCAGGACAGAAAAATCCACCTCTGCCATATCCTGGACATTCCGGACGAACTGGATCCCTTCTGCATTATTGCCGTAGGCTATGCAGACAAGGCGCCGGTGCGCCTTAACCGCTATGATCCGGACGCCGTCTTCCTGGACCTTTACGGCAGCCATAAGAAGACCGTGTACACCGGAAAATAATCACCCTCATTTATCACATGAAAGAAGGTTCTGCTGTTTCCTTCAGGATGCAGCAGAACCCTTTTTTATTTCATGGAGATACCATATATCCTCCCTTGGATTTCTCAACTTTTTTGATTTCCTGCGCTTCCAGGCAAAGCCCTGTTTTCTATTCCCTTGTTTTTATTTGACGGGTTGTGTTATAATAAACATATCGAATTAATTAAATATAATTATATTAAAGGAGATCAGAAGATGATTACAGAAATTCACAGCAGCGAACAGTTTGATACAGAAATTACCAATCACAAGGGCTACAGCCTCATTGATTTCTGGGCTACCTGGTGCGGCCCCTGCCGCATGATGGCTCCGGTTATGGAAAATGCGGAAAAGGTTCTCGGAGACAAGATTCATTTCTGCAAGGTGGATGTGGACGAACTGCAGGATCTGGCCGGTCAGTTTGATATTATGTCCATTCCTACCATTATCCTTTTCAAGGACGGGGAAGAGGTCAACCGTATGATTGGCGCTGTTCCGCAGGAGGAATTCATCAGCCAGCTGGAAAATATGATGAAATAACAGGATGGAATAAAAAGAGCTGCTCTATGAGCAGCTCTTTTTATTATGGAAGATAAGTAAAACAGGTATAGTAAAACATTAATAGATAAAATGTTTATAGAAATTTAAAAATAAAAAATGAAAAAAGAGCTTGCAACTTTGAAAAAAGATGATATAATATGTACATAAGTTGACCGATGGTCAACTGAAAAGCATAACACGGATGCCCCGGATTCAAATCCCCATGAAAAAAGGAAACACCGATGCTGTGCGAAGAAAAGGAGGTGCGTTGATTCTTATCATTTTTACCTTGGATTTTCTTGATAATAATTTACCCTCTCTCCAAAAACCTGTTGGTTTCCCCGCCGACAGGTTTTTTATTGTGCCTCGGGAGTACTAAATGATAATAGAATAGCCTAAAATCGTACTCTGCGAAAAGTATGCTCTGCAGGCCTGCCTCTTCAGGATGACCGGTTTCCGAGCTGCAGGAAAAAAGACAGCCTTGACAGCTGTTACAAATGCATATTATTTTTCTTTGCACTGCTTATAAGGAAGTTTTATTAGGAAAAAAGAAAGAGGAATAGTATATTTAAACCAGCACCATCTAATTATGTGCACTTCAAATTACATTTTATTATGAAAGGAGGGGCTCATGGAAGAAAAGGAAAAAGCGGTGGAACGTCTGCTGGCCGGTTACCGGCGGTACTATACCATTACCCGCTTTGATGGAGGAAGGGAGGAAGAGACCCGTGGGCTGCGGGAGGCGGCTCATATACAAAAACCTTTCTTTTCAGGAAAAGCAGCGCTGGCTGCGGTGTGTGAGTACTATGAACAGGGGGAGAAATATTTCCTCTTTCATTCCGCCCAGCTCTGGTCTACAGCACAGGAAGAATTTGTCTTTCTGTTCAAGGTGCCTCATCTGACTATGGCGGTGTTCAAGGAACTCCGGGATTATGCCTATCACACAGGCATGGACATGGCCCATATCGGGCCCGGTCATATGTACACCTATATTTCTCCCGTTTTCATCTGTGATTCCATGGATGAGGAAGCAGGAAAGGCACTGGTCAGGTGCCGTTACTATAAAACATTCCGCTTTTCCTTCCATGGCTGGATGGAATACCATGCAGGAGCATTGGAGCTTGGCAGCGGCCAGTTTTATTTCAACCGGGCAGGAAGGTGCATGGAAAAGGGACTGAAAAAAGTATTATCCGATTATCCACTTCCCGGAAGGACACCGGTTTCATCCATGAATCGAATTTCATGATCCCTATGTTTCCCTGAAGGGATCCGGGAAGAAAATCAAGTATTGACTGCATCAGCGCTTTTCCCGGCAGAACAAAAGCCGGAGGCCTGATTTCTCTGCCGGCTCTGCAGAGCCGGTGTTTCAACCCTCACGAAAGGGGGCTCATTTATGAATACTCTGGTATTACTGGCAGTTTGTTTAGTCATTCTTTTATGCGGATACATTTTCTATGGCCGATGGCTGGTGAAGCAGTGGGGCGTAGGCCAGGGGGACATTCCCACCCCGGCGCACACCATGGAAGACGGTGTGGACTATGTGCCCGCCAAAGCGCCTATCCTCATGGGCCATCATTTTTCATCCATTGCCGGTGCCGGCCCTATTACCGGACCTATCGGCGCTGCCATGTTCGGCTGGCTTCCGGTGACCCTGTGGGTGCTGGTGGGCGGTATATTCTTCGGCGGCGTCCATGACTTCGGCGCCCTTTTCGCATCGGTGCGCCATAACGGACAGTCCATCGGGGAAATCATTTCCGCCAATATGTCCAAACGGGCCAAGCAGCTTTTCATTATTTTTTCCTACCTCACCCTGATTCTGGTGGTAGCCGCCTTTGCAGCCATCGTAGCATCCACCTTTGGAGCTGTCTATGAAAACGGCGTACTGAACGAAGCGAAGAGCGCCACCCAGGCTTCCGTAGCCATGGTTTCCCTGCTCTTTATTGCAGTAGCCATCATTTTCGGATTTGCAGTATACCGCCGCCACACCGGCATGGTGATGTCCACCATCCTGGGCGTGGGAGCCATTGTACTCTGCATGGCCATCGGCATGAATTTCCATCCTTTCTATTTCTCCACCCACACCTGGATGTGGCTCATCGGACTCTACATTACCATTGCATCGGTCACTCCTGTATGGATTCTCCTGCAGCCTCGTGACTACCTGTCCTCCTTCCTGCTTTACGCCATGCTCATCGTGGCAGTGGTAGGCATCGTAGGCGCCCATCCGGATATTAAGCCGGAGCTGTTCCCTGCCTATGCAGGATTTGCAGTAGATAACGGCAACGGTATCCAGTACCTGTTCCCCATTCTCTTTACCACCGTAGCCTGCGGCGCCATTTCCGGATTCCATTCCCTGGTTTCCTCCGGCACCACATCCAAACAGCTGGATAAGGAATCGGATGCAAAGCCCATCGCCTACGGCGGCATGCTGCTGGAATGCGTCCTTGCCATCATTACCCTCTGCGCCATTGCCTATGCCAGAGAAACAGGCCATGTAAAAGGGGCCACCGATATTTTTGCCGGCGGGATTGCTGCCATGATTGCTGCGATTCCCGGACTGGAATCCATGGAAAGCAGCATGTACACCCTGCTGGTGCTCACCTATTCCGCTTTCTGCCTGACCTCTCTGGATACGGCCACCCGCCTGGCCCGCTTCATGTTCCAGGAATTCTGGCTCGAACCGGGACAGACGCCTAAGGATATTGACGGAACCTTCAAGAAAATCATGGTCAATCCCTACTTTGCCACCATCCTTACAGTGGTACTGGGTGTCCTTCTGGGCATGGGCGGCTTCATGAAAATCTGGGGCCTCTTCGGTGCGGCCAACCAGCTCCTGGCAGGCATCGGCCTTCTGGCTGTGGCAGCCTGGCTGGGCAATGCAGGAAAGAATAATAAAATGTTCCTCATTCCCATGACCTTCATGATGATTGTTACCCTGAGCTCCCTGGTGATTATCGTAAGAAACCAGATCCTCATGATTCTGAACGGCGCCTCCGACTGGGGCCCCTATGCCCAGGCAGGCATCGGGATCCTTCTCATCGGTCTGGCTCTGGAACTGGCGGTAGAAGGCTACCGCACCATTATCCATCAGCGGAAGCAAGCCAGGCTGGAAAAAGCAGCGGAATTTCCTTCCGGACTGAATGACATGGAAGATTAGATGAAAACAATAAAAGCAGCGGAACCGGAAGGAACCGCTGCTTTTTTGCGTGGGAAAACAGGGGAGATAGTGAGACCGCTATCCGCTATGAGACAATCAGACAGCAGAAGGCAACATTCCTGTTCGCAAAGGAGGCGCCGCTTTTGCGGCAGGTTGTATAGAAGGGTTGTGTTTGCTTACGCTCAGGGGGCGGCATCGCTGCCGCCGCGAAGCGGAATTATAAAAATTCATCGCCCGTCAGGGCGATACCATCACCCTCAGTCTGAAAGGCTGGTCAATCCTAAGAACCTTCCCCTCTGAACCTTTTGAACCCTTATGCCCTTCAGGGCGTGTCCCACAGCCATACCATCCCCGGGCAGCACCCTGTCAGCATTTCTTCCATTGTAAAATAATTTATTGGATATTACCTGAAAAAAGTGTACAATAAAGGCAAAGATTGAATTTTTCGGGGGGGTACCTTCTCCTGGTGAGATAGATATGGAATGATTACAGGGAGGACCTTATGGACCAGAGTAAAGGTGTACTGCAATATCTGGACGATTTTCCAGGGGGTGTCTGTCTTGTTTCCAGAGACAGGGAGGAAAGGATACTGGCGGTGAATGATGAGCTTCTCCGGATTTTCGGGTGTGATTCGGAGGAGGATTTCCTGCATTTTACAGGCGGTCATTTCCGCGGCCTTATGGCGGCGGCTGATTACCATTCCGTGGCGGAAATGTACGGTGGAGAAGAAAGGAATGCAAATTATAATTTCTACGGCTTCCCCAGCTTTGACAGGGACGGTCATTTCCAGCGGATTGAAGGCATTATAGGAACGGCGGAGGATGCAAAGCTGGGACCTATGTGGGTGCTGGGACTGGTGAAGAGTGATGCGCGCCACAGGGCTCTGGAACGGGACCTGGATACAGGGCTTCTTGGGAGATATGGCTTTTACCAGGAGGCGGTCCGTATCAGGAAAGAGGATGAAGCGGCCGGCATGTTCGGATGCCGAGCAAACGTGTATATCACTCTTGTCCATTTTTCTACTTTTAATGCCAGTTATGGTATGGAGTCGGGCAGCCGGCTGCTGAAGAAAATCGGAGGCATCCTCCGCTCCTATTTCCCTGACGCCGTCATCGGTCATCCGGCTATGGACGATTTCTGCATTTTGGCGCCCAGGGATCATGTATTGGAGAAACTGGAGAAAGCGCTGAAGGATGTAAACGGTCTTATCGGCGACGCCTATGTACAGTGCAAGGCAGGGGTAGTGCTATTTGACGATGACCATGTGTCTTTTGAAATGCTGCAGAAACTTGACTGGCAGGGACCTCTGGACATGGGCAGGCTGGCGGCGGAATCCATCAGGAATGACAGCGGCCGCTCCTGGGCTTTCTATACGCCGGACATGGGACAGAAGGTGGTGGATACCACCTTTGTGATCCGGAATTTTGAAAGGGCTTTGGAAGAGGGCGCCATTAAGGTGTACTACCAGCCTGTTATCCGTGCCCTCACAGGAAAACTCTGCGGCATGGAAGCCCTGGCCCGGTGGAAGGACCCGGAGAAAGGCATGATTTATCCCGGAGTCTTTATTCCCATATTGGAAAAGATGAAGCTCATCCACCATCTGGACTGCTACGTCATTGAGGAAACTGCCAGGCTCTACCGCCGTCTGAAGGAAGAGCACCGGCCCATTATCCCTGTATCAGTGAACCTGTCCCGGGTGGATTTCGACGTGATGAAGCCCTTCGATTTTCTGGAGCGCATCGTATCCATGTACCAGGTGCCCCGCAGCTTCTTCCGCATCGAAGTGACGGAGTCCGCCCTCACCTTGGACCGCAGCCTGCTGAAAAAGGAACTTATCCGTTTCAAACAGGCAGGCTACCAGCTGTGGCTGGACGACTTCGGCAGCGGCTACTCCACCCTCAACGTGCTGCAGGAATTTCCCTTTGACGAACTGAAAATCGACATGGCCTTTTTAAGAAATTTCAACGAAGAGAGCCGCAAGATTATCCGCTCCATCATCCTCATGGCAAAAACCCTTTCCATCCATACCCTGGCGGAAGGAGCGGAAACCAAGGAGCAGGTGGAATTTCTGAAAGAATCGGGCTGCGAACGGATTCAGGGATATTTCTACGGCAGACCCATGCCTTTTGCTGACATGGCAGCACTCATTTCCAAGGGCACCTATGTGCCGGAGACAAGGCAGGAAGCCATGGTGATGAACAGGGTGGGCCTGGTGAATGTACTCACCGATAAGCCCATAGGCCTTTTCCTGGACACGAAGGATAAGCTGGTGGTGCTCCTTAAAAACGAAGCTATGCTCAGGGAAACGGCTACGCTGAACCAGGGGGACCATATCTTCTTTGAAGGGGATGTGCTGCCCCACACCCATGCCGTCTATCCCTGGTTCCTGGCCCTCATCGAAGGAAGCAGGAAAAGCGGAAAAATACAGACCGCCAATGCTGTGAGAAACGGCTGTATGCTGAAATGCGAGGCCCTGGTGGCTGCCGGCAGCCAGACCCTCTGCGGCGGCACCCTGTCCATTTACAATATGTCTGTGCAGGGAAAAAATACACCGGTGGAGAAGCTGAATACCCTTTACCGGCAGATGATGCGCATATTTGACTCCATTTATGAAGTGAACGATAAAGAGCAGGAAGTGGAAGTCATTCTTACGCCCCTGCCTATCCTGAAGCCCGGCTCCACCCTCACGAAAAAGCAGTGGAAGCAGCTGATTACATACGTGCATCCGGAAGACAGAAAAGAGTTTGCAGCATTTATAAACACCGACTCTATCAGGAAAAATGCAGAAACTTCATCCCGACAGGCCGCTTCCGCCCATTTCCGCATCAAAAACGGAAGCGGGCAGTATGAATGGAAAGAAGTGGTTGCCCTTGTGCTGGGAGAACCGGCAGAGGGCCGTGTCCTGATAGGCATAAAGCAGACAAACCTTACACCTCTGACCATGGGGGAAAGAGAAAAAATCATGACCCGCTATGCTTCCCCCTGGGGCATGACCTGGCAGGACGAATCGAAATTGACGGCAGAAGCCCTCTTTGCTAATACCCTGCGGAAGAAATCGGATTTCAAATTTTTCTGGAAAGATAAAAACCGCCGTTTCCTTGGCGCCAGCCAGGCCTTCCTTGACTACTACGGATTTCCTGATGAATCATCCATCCTCGGAAAGACAGACGAAGATATGGGCTGGCATCTGGGTGACAATACCTACAAGAAGGAAGAAGAAAAGGTGTTGCAGGAAGGAAAGACATCCTGCTACGTAAGAGGAAAATGCATCATCCGGGGCCGGCTCCACACCATCCGCGCTGCCAAGGTGCCTGTTTACAAAGGCAATGAAATCATAGGTCTGCTGGGCTGGTTTGTGGATATGGATGAAGAAGCCAGGCTGAAGGGAAAAGATGATGCCCGCCGCTTTATCGATGAAGAATCGGGCTTTTTGAGCTACCGGGGCATTACCATTTCTGCAGAGCACTACGCTGATGCCCTACGCACCTCCGGCGCCGACTATGAGGGCATCCTTCTGGAAATCCCGGTCATTGAAGACTTCGGCAGAGACTATGGGGACAGGAGTCGGCGAAAACTGGTACAGGCCATCGGCAGGACCATCCGCAGAGCCTTCGGCGGTACCGCCGTCATCGGACGGGTAGGAGTCAACAGCTTCCTCATCATTCAAAATGCAGAAGATAAAGAGACCGTCCGGAGAAAACTGAAGCAGCTCTCTACTGCCATCGGCACCATCCGCTCCATAGACGGCTGCCCCTGCACCCTCTTCGTCAAGGGCGCCTGGGCCTATGGCAGTGAAATCAAAGATATAGACGACATGCGTGCTATCCTCCTTGGAAGACTGGCCCGCTGCTGAAAAAAGGCGCTCCCTCCTTCGAGAGAACGCCTTTTGCGTTGGGGAAAATGGTAATTATCTTGCGTCCCCTTTAGGGGAAGAGGGCCACGAAGTGGCGAAGGGGTGGACGATGGTAAGCAAAGAGAAGAAACGCAGCTAAAATCTTTCTTACCTTCCGGCGGCTCCCCCTTTGGTGGCTGCGCCACCACCTTCCCCCCTCTTCGAGGTGGGACTATGGGTGCTGGGCAATGTGCCACATGAATCTACAGGAAAGTATAGAGAGGTTTATTCTGTCCCCCGAATGGGGGTGGCAAGCGAACTTGGTTCGTAGGGGAGCAAAGCGACCTGAGAACCAAGTTCGCTTGCCCGTGGAAAAGTCCGGCGAAGCCGGATAAGGGGTGGCTGTGGAGGTCCTGCATAGGACCTCCAAGTCAGCCGAAGTTGGCCCTTAACCTGCCCATAAAAGGGCCTTCCTTTTGGTCGGCTGACCGTGTGAGCGGCTGATTCAGCAGGATGGTAAGCAAAGAGGTGAAACGCAGCTAAAATCGTTCTTACCTTTCCGGCGGCTCCCCCTTTGGCGGCTGGCGCCACCACCTTCCCACCCCGCTAAAGCGGTGGGACTATGGATGCTGGGCAGTGGTGTACATTTGCGTGTGGAACAGTAGCGGATGAAAACCGTACAACCGGGCTGCGCCCGTCGGAAATGCACCCCTATTGGTGCTGCGCACCACTTCCACCTAAAGGTGAAACGACTCACTACATTTTGCGTGTCGCTGGAGCTCCTTCAAAATGTGTTCGCTGTGCATCCTAAAGGGAAGCATGTCACTGGATTCTTGGTCGACTGCGTCTCCCTACGAATCCAGTTCCCTTGCCACCCCGGAGGGGGAAGTTTTAGCGGCGCTATGCTTTGTGATGCTTATGAGTTCATTGGTTCTCTGCGTGTTGTTGTGCCCCCGCTGAAGCGGTGGGACTATGGACGCTTGGCAATGTGCCGCATTCCCATAAAAAAGCGGC
>NZ_JBJEXP010000033.1:49591-52978 GCF_051885895.1 Dialister sp.
AAGCGGTGGGACTATGGACGCTTGGCAATGTGCCGCATTCCCATAAAAAAGCGGCGCCCAAAGGCGCCGCACCACAACCCTCTGAACCCGCCCGCTGAAAGCGGGCAGAACCTTTTGAACCCTCTGAACCCGGGCCGCCTTTGGCAGCCCTCAAATCTTGGAATTGGGGGACATGCTGGTGTCGCCGGGGTCCCAGGAAATGATTTTTCCGCTCTTCAGACTCTTTGGCACGTCAATGGTTCTCTGGTTGGAGGAACCTTTGAAAAGAAGGGTCACATCCTTTTTATCCAGCATGAATTCGCCGTCCACCAGGACGTCGATCCGCTTCAAAAGTTCCATGGTTTCCGGCATGACCTTGGCAAAATGGCCTAAAAGGTCCCGGTCATAGAGGTAGCCTGTGAAGCACCAGATGGTTTTATGGGGATAGAGCTCCTTGAACCGTTTGACCAGAGGAAGAAGTCCCTTCTGATTGACCGGTTCCATAGGCTCGCCGCCCAGAAGGGTGAGGCCTTCATAGAATTCATGGCCTGTTTCCTTCAGGATATAGTCTTCCACTTCCTTGGTGAAAGGCTTGCCATAGTTGAAATCCCAGGTCTCCGGATTGAAACAGCCTTTGCAGTGGTGGGTGCAGCCGGAGACGAAGAGGGAGAACCGGATGCCCGGGCCGTTGGCAATATCATATTCTTTAAAATTGGCGTATTTCATGGATGGACTCCTTACATACAGGGAAAAAGGCGGCGGCTGCCGCCTTTTTATGATGATAGAAAGGGGCGCGGAGCGCCCCGGTTAAAAGTTTAAAGGGTACTGCCTGCCCTGGGCAGGCTGATGATTACAGATGGAGCACGCGGTCCTTGATTTCCTGGGTACGGCCCTGGTTCCAGAACTGGGTGCCGATGTAGCCGCAGGTTCTTCTGGCTACGCTCATCTTGTGCTGGTCGCGGTTGCCGCAGTTCGGGCATTCCCATACCAGCTTGCCGTTTTCATCTTCTACGATCTTGATTTCGCCGTCATAGCCGCAGACCATGCAGTAGTCGCTCTTGGTGTTCA
Source organism: Dialister sp. (assembly GCF_051885895.1). GTDB lineage: Bacteria > Bacillota > Negativicutes > Veillonellales > Dialisteraceae > Dialister. The sequence goes on from NZ_JBJEXP010000033.1 coordinate 50,639, forward strand.
GTTCTGCGTACATGATGTTTTCGTAAATGTACTTCATCACGGTCAGTACGGCAGGAATATTGGTCTGCATGTTCGGCACTTCGATGTAGGAAATAGCGCCGCCCGGGGAGAGCTTCTGGAAATCGGATTCAAATTTCAGCTTATGGAAAGCATCAATTTTTTCTGCCACATGAACATGGTAGCTGTTGGTGATATAGTTCTTGTCTGTAACGCCGGGGATAATGCCGAAGCGCTTCTGCAGGCATTTGGCGAATTTATAGGTGGTGGATTCCATGGGTGTGCCGTAAACGGAGTAGGAAATGTTTTCCGCTTTTCTCCATTCAGCGCATTTATCATTCAGCTTCTGCATGACAGCCATGGCGAATTTGCGTCCTTCTTCCGTGGTGTGGGATACGCCCAGCATGCGGACGCACATTTCATAGAGGCCTGCATAGCCCAGAGAAATGGTGCTGTAGTTGTTGAAGAGGAGTTTGTCGATGGTTTCGCCCTTCTTCAGTCTGGCCAGGGCGCCGTACTGCCACAGAATCGGTGCTACATCGGACACGGTGCCCAGGAGCCGTTCATGACGGCAGCGGAGAGCCCGATGACAGAGTTCGAGGCGGTCTTCCAGGATTTTCCAGAACTGATCCATGTCGCCGCCGGAGGAGCAGGCTACATCCACCAGGTTGATGGTGACTACGCCCTGATTGAAACGGCCGTAGTATTTGTGCTCGCCATGGGGTCCGAGACCTTCCGTATCCGGAGTGAGGAAGCTGCGGCAGCCCATGCAGGGATATACATCGCCGTTCTTCATTTCTTTCATGATCTTGGCGGAAATGTAATCCGGTACCATTCTCTTGGCGGTGCATTCTGCAGCCAGCTTGGTGAGGTAGTAGTAAGGGGAATCGTCATGGATGTTGTCTTCATCCAGCACGTAAATCAGTTTCGGGAAGGCGGGGGTGATCCATACGCCCTTTTCGTTCTTTACGCCCTGCATTCTCTGACGGAGCACTTCTTCAATGATCATGGCCAGGTCTTTTCTGGTCTGACCTTCAGGTACTTCATCCAGGTACATGAACATGGTGACAAAAGGAGCCTGTCCGTTGCAGGTCATCAGGGTGATGAGCTGGTACTGGATGGTCTGGATGCCGGACTTGATTTCTTCCTTCAGCCGTCTTTCCACGATTTTTTCAATGATGTTCTTGTCCATGGATTCGCCGGTTTCTTCTCTTTCGGCGATGACTTCTTTCGTGATCTTCTTACGGCTGATATCCACGAAGGGAGCCAGATGAGCCAGGGTGAAGGACTGTCCGCCGTACTGGTTGGAGGCAACCTGGGCTACGATCTGGGTGGTGACGTTGCAGGCGGTGAAGAAGGAATGGGGTTTTTCAATCAGGGTCTGGCTGATGACCGTACCGTTCTGCAGCATATCTTCCAGATTGATGAGGTCGCAGTTGTGTTCCCTCTGGGCAAAATAATCGGCATCGTGGAAATGGATGATGCCTTCTTCATGAGCCTTCACAATGTCTTCCGGAAGGAGCAGACGTTTGGTGAGGTCCTTGGAGACTTCGCCGGCCATGTAGTCACGCTGGGTAGAATTGATGACCGGATTCTTATTGGAGTTTTCCTGTTTGACCTCTTCATTGGACAGGTCGATAAGGGACAGGATGCCGTCATCGGTGGTATTGCTCTTGCGGGAAATTTCTCTCTTGTAGCGGTAGCGCACATATTTCTGGGCTACTTCATAGCCGCGCATTTCCATGATGCCCGTTTCCACCATGTCCTGGATATCTTCCACATTCACTGCATGGGGGTAGGCGGCAATCTTTTTGGCAATATTGTCTGCCACGGCACGGATCTGGAATTCATTCATCTGGTGGATGGATTCCACTTCCTTATTCGCCTTGCCAATGGCATTTATGATTTTGGAAATATCAAAAGATACTTCCTGACCGTTTCTCTTGATTACGTTCGTTTTGACGTGAATGACGTCCATATGATCCCTGTTTTCCATTGCAGACACTCCCTCAATGATAGATATTTCAAGTTTTCGACCGATTATGGTATTTTTCGATGATTTCATGAATTCTACTAAATGTTGTTAGAAACAAAAAATGAAGACACAATATCTTGTGCCGGAACTAATCATACACCAAGTGGAAGGAAAAGGGAATAGACAAAATTGGTCATTCAATGATTCTAATTTTACGTTCGCCGGTAATAAAATTCGAAAGGAGCAGATACTGACAGGAAAGAGAAGAATTTGGAAAAATCACCGGGCAGAAAAGAAAACCTATGAAATTTTTCTATAGGGAAGTATAAGAGGAGAGTGAGGAATGGAGAATGGGGAATGGAGAATGG
>NZ_JBJEXP010000034.1:0-165971 GCF_051885895.1 Dialister sp.
TGGACCTGGTTTCCCTGGGGGAAACATGTATGGGAGCAGGATTCCTGGCAGAGGAATTTCCGCAGTGCGGGGTAAAGGATATTTGTCTGAAAGATCTTATGCATGTGCCAGTAATTTTGTATCGGAGATGGGAAAAAATCATACTGGCCGAATGTGAGAAGGAAAAATTCCGTCCGGATATTTACTGTGTGGCCGATGATGCCAGAACCTGCAGGGAATTGGCGGAGGCCGGTCTGGGAGCGGCGCTGGCGCCGCTGACCGTCCTGACAAAGAGCAGAGAGCTTTCTCTGGGGAGATTGAAGGAAGAGGCACTGAAATCTTCTCTTTACCTGGCTTGCCGCAAAGGAGAAGGCAGGGCGCAGAGCGCAGTCCTCTTTCTCCGGCTGGCGCAGTCTCTGGAAAAGTACTGACTCACCCTTCTTCAGATTTTTATCTCTGCATTTTCATGCAAGAAGGAATTGAGGGAAATCCGAAACGCAGCATGCCTGTACCCTTTCATCCTGCAGGAAATCCTGCTTCTCCGGACTGAGAAAGGGACAGGAGGAAAAAGAAACAGCCTATGTCTTGGAGACTATGCCTTTTATTTTTAGAATCTTTATCGAGAAATTTGTTTTTTTAGACCTTTTATGCTAAAATATAACTTGCGATTTATCGTACATTGAAAGAACCAAAACAGGTATCATTTGTCGGTAAGCCGACTTAAGGAGGAATATTTTTTATGAACGTAAAAGTAGAGGCACTGGATCAGCACAAGGTTTCTGTGGGCATTGAACTGCCGGCTGAAGTTGTACAGAAAGGATTTAAAAGAGCGGTAGCACGGATTGCCAATCAGGTAAGAATCCCTGGATTCCGTAAAGGCAAGGCAAACCGCAAGATCCTCGAAATGCATTTCGGCAAAGAAGCTATTGAAGCAGAAGCTAAGGACATTGTCATCAATGAAGCTGTTGAACAGGCTCTCAGCCAGGAAAAACTGATTCCCGTTACTGCTCCTGATGTCAAGGAAGACAAATTCTCCGAAGCAGAAGGTGCCGCTTTCACCGCTACTTTTGTAAAACGTCCGGAAGTAGAACTGGGCGAATATAAAAATCTGGAAGCCAAAAGGGAAAATCCGGAAATTTCCGATGACCAGGTCATGGCACAGCTCAAAGGCGCTGCTGAACAGAATGCAAGACTGGAAAAAGCAGAAGACGGCGCTGAACTGAAGAAAGGTGACTTCGCAGTCATTGATTTCAAAGGCACCGTTGACGGCAAACCCTTTGAAGGCGGCGAAGGAAAGACCTATCCTCTGGAAATTGGTTCCCAGAGCTTCATCCCCGGCTTTGAAGATCAGCTGGAAGGTCATAAGGCAGGAGACGATGTAACGGTTAAGGTAACTTTCCCGGACAACTATTTCGTCGATGCCCTGAAAGGCAAAGAAGCTGAATTTAAGGTTCATATCAGTGACGTAAAACGCAAACAGCTTCCTGAACTGAATGATGATTTTGCTAAATCCATCAGCCAGTTTGAAACCATGGATGAACTGAAAGCTGCTGTAAAACAGCAGATGCAGCTGCAGGCTATTCAGCAGGCAGAAGAAGCTTATCATGAAGCACTTGTCAACCAGGCTGTAGCCAATGCAAAAGTAGATATCCCCCAGGAAATGATCGAACAGCGCATTGATGAAATCGTTGACGAAATCAAACTGAATATGGAATCCAGAAACTCCACCATGGATGACTACCTGAAGAACATCGGACAGACCATGGAACAGCTCCGCAAGAACTATGAAAAGATGGCAGCTGACCAGGTTCGTCAGGGACTGGTTCTTGAAACCATTGCAGATAAGGAAGGACTCAATGTAACCAACAATGATCTTTCCATGGAAGTATACAGCATGGCTCACCAGTTCAATGCAGATCCGAAGGATGTCATGAAGATCATCCGGGATGAAAACCGCGTAGGCATGCTGGTGAACTCCGTACTCCGCAAGAAGGCAGCTGCATTCATTTATGGCGCTGCAAAGAAAGCAGAAGAAGACAAGAAAGAAGCTCCGGCTGAAGAAAAGGCAGAAGAAGCTCCGAAAGCAGCTGAAGAAGCTGAAGCTAAAAAGGATGACGGCTTTGAATCCATGACAGTAAAGGACCTGAAGGCCTATGCTGCTGAAAAGGGAATTGCTCTGGAATCCAAAGCTAAAAAAGCTGAAATCATTGAAACCATCCGTAAGGCAGAATCCAAATAATCTGTCTGCAGGATGCAGAAAAAGCTTGTGAATTCAATATCAGGAAACTGATGGTTTGCAGAAAAGAGACGCGGGGGTAACCGGCGTCTCTTTCGACCATCTAGCAAATGGCATGATTTTTCCGATTTCGTTGGAAATCGGAATGTATCCGAGAAAGGGTGTTACCAATATGGCATATGTACCGATCGTAGTGGAACAGACAGCACAGGGAGAACGATCCTATGATATTTACTCCCGCCTTCTGAAAGACCGCATTATTTTTCTGGACGGCCAGATTGAAGACCATATGGCTAATGTCATCATTGCCCAGCTTCTCTTCCTGGAAGCAGAAGATCCGTCCAAAGACATTCATCTTTATATCAACAGCCCCGGCGGTGTAGTCACTGCAGGTTTGGCTATTTATGATACCATGCAGTATATCCGGCCTGATGTATCTACCATCTGCATCGGTTCCTGCGCCAGCATGGCGGCAGTGCTTCTCACTGCCGGCGCAGCCGGAAAGAGATATGCCCTGCCCCATTCCAATATTATGATTCACCAGCCGCTGGGCGGTGTGCAGGGACAGGCTACAGAAATTGAAATCCATGCCCGTGAAATTCTGCGTCTGAGAGAAGAACTGAACGGCATTCTTTCCAAACACAGCGGGCAGCCTCTGGAAACAATTGCAAAGGATACGGAAAGAGATAATTTCATGACTGCTGAAATGGCTAAGAATTATGGACTTATCGACAAAATCCTGACCCGCAATGATTTGCAGAAAATGACTGCTGAATAAAGGAGGTTTCCATTGAACAGAAAAAATGAAGGAACTCCGGTCTGCAGCTTCTGCGGCCGGTCCGGGGACGAAGTGGAGAAACTGATTGCCGGCCCGGGCGTGTATATCTGCAATGAATGCATCGAAGTATGCTCCAATATACTGCGGGAGGAACTGAAGGCCGATAAGAAAAAGGCAGTTCCCCACTTCAAACTTCCAACTCCGGAAGAAATTAAAAAGTATATGGACCAGTATGTCATAGAGCAGGATGAAGCCAAAGTGGCCCTGGCTGTGGCAGTGTACAATCATTACAAGAGGATTGAGCATGAAGGGGAAGATGATGGTGTAGAACTGCAGAAGTCGAATATCATCATGCTGGGACCCACAGGCAGCGGTAAAACGCTTCTGGCCCAGACCCTGGCCCGTTTTCTTGATGTTCCCTTTGCCATTTCCGATGCGACTACGCTTACGGAAGCAGGCTATGTAGGGGAAGATGTGGAAAATATTCTTCTCCGTCTGATTCAGGCAGCAGACTATGATATTGACAAGGCGGAACGGGGCATCGTTTATATCGATGAAATCGATAAGATTGCCAGAAAGTCGGAAAATCCTTCTATAACGAGGGATGTATCCGGTGAAGGCGTTCAGCAGGCACTTCTCAAAATCCTTGAAGGTACGGTGGCCAGTGTACCGCCGCAGGGAGGCAGAAAGCATCCGAACCAGGAAATGATCCAGATCGATACCAGTAATATTCTCTTTATCTGCGGAGGTGCTTTTGCCGGCATTGATAAGGTCATTGACCGGAGACTCACCAAGAGCGTCATGGGCTTTGGAGCCGATATCGAAAAGAAGGATGAGAAGGACATGGCAGAGCTTCTGCAGAAGGTACAGCCGGAGGATCTCCTGAAATTCGGGCTGATTCCCGAATTTATCGGACGTCTTCCCGTTATCGTTCCTCTGCATCCGCTGAATGAGGAAGCCCTCGTCAAGATTCTTACGGAACCGAAGAATGCCCTTGTGAGACAGTACCAGAAACTTCTGGCCATGGATCACGTGGACCTGGAATTTGATGACGGCGCCATTCATGCCATTGCCCGTCAGGCGATTGAAAGAAATACCGGAGCCAGAGGACTTCGTGCCATTATTGAGAAAATCATGCAGCACGTCATGTACGAAATCCCCAGCATGAAAGACGTCATTAAATGTACGGTTACAGAAGATGTGGTCAAGAATCATTCCGAACCGATTCTTACAAGAGCATCCAACTGATTTTCAGCTGTAAAAGCCGGAGCCTGAGAGCTCCGGCTTTTGTGACCGATAAATCAAAATAAAAAACTCATTTTCCTTTTAGAAAATAAGGAATTCATACTCTTCCATGTGTTACAATATTTAGTATGGAGGAATCATATATGACTGAACAGAAAACAGAAACCGGTGGACTTACCCTTCCCCTGGTACCACTGAGAGACATTGCGATTTACCCCAAAATGACGGTAAATCTTGATATAGGAAGAAAAGAATCGGCCGATGCAGTACGGATGGCAAGTAAAGATGACCGCTACATCGTTACGGTTATGCAGAAAAAAGCAAATGTAGAAGCCAATAGCATGGATGATGTATACACGGTAGGCACGGTGGTCAGAATCAGCCAGATGCTTCAGCTGCCCGGCGGACTGATCCGCGTGCTGGCGGAAGGGGTATCCCGCGTGAAAATCCTTTCTGTTTATAAAGGCAGCCGATGCCTGATGGCGGAAGTGGATGACCTGGCAGAAACAGTGCCGGAAAATGAAATGAAAGCAGAAGCCTACCGCAGGATCATCCTGAAGGAATTCTTTGAATGGCTCCGGAATACCAAGCAGGGATTGCCTGATGATCAGATGGAACAGCTGAAGCTGATAACCGATGCCGGAGAAACAGCAGATTTTCTGGCATCCCAGCTGCTGATACCGCCCCGCCGCCGTCAGGATGTTCTGGAGGAAACAGACATCATGGACCGGCTCAGGCTGGTGCACCGCCTGCTGGATCAGGAAATCCAGATCGGAAAGCTGGAAGCGGAAATCAATGGGGATGTCCGCACCAAAATGGATAAAGAGCAGCAGGACTATTATCTGCGCCAGAAGATCAAGAGTATCCATGACCGGCTGGGAGATACAGTCAGCCAGGAGAAGGAAGCGGACGAATACCGTCAGAAGCTGAAGGAATCCGGAATTCCGGAAGAATATAAGGCCAAGCTGGAAAAGGAAATCGACCACCTGGCAGCCATGCCGCCTATGATGGCGGAAACGGCAGTAGCCCGGAACTATCTGGACTGGATTTTCAGCCTTCCCTGGACAACGGAGAGCCAGGACAAGCTGGACCTGAAAGCAGCCAAAAAGGTACTGGATCATGACCACTATGGTCTGGAGAAAATTAAGGAACGGATTCTGGAGTATCTGGCAGTCCGTGTACTGGCGCCGGATGCCAAAGCGCCGATTATCTGTTTTGTGGGACCGCCAGGAGTGGGCAAGACTTCGCTGGCGCAGTCCATTGCCAATGCCATGGGAAGAAAATTTGCCAGAATTTCTCTGGGCGGCATTCATGATGAAGCAGAAATCCGCGGGCACCGCCGTACTTATATCGGCGCCATGCCGGGACGCTTTATTGAAGCCATCGGACAGGCCAAGACAAAAAATCCGCTGATTCTTTTGGATGAAATCGATAAGGTGGGCGCAGATTTCCGGGGAGACCCCGCTTCTGCCCTGCTGGAAGCACTGGATCCGGAACAGAATAAAGCATTTCATGATAATTATATCGATATTCCCTTTGACCTTTCGCGGGTCTTCTTCCTGGCTACGGCCAATACAGTATCTACCATTCCACCGGCACTTCTGGACCGTATGGAACTGATTGAACTGACCGGTTATACGGAAGAAGAGAAGGTAAAAATTGCCAGACAGTATCTGATTCCTCGTCAGATCGAACGAAACGGGCTGAAGGCGAAGGATATCCATTTCACGGATCTTCTTATCCGGCGCATTATTGAGGGATATACGCGGGAAGCAGGAGTCAGGGAACTGGAAAGAACCATTGGCGCTCTCTGCCGCAAGGTAGGAAAGAAAAAGGTGCTGGAGGATGAAAGCCTTCCTGCTCTTTCCGCCAAGACCCTGGAAAAATATCTGGGACCGGTCAAATTCATGCCTATGGCGGAAGAGCATCCCGATGCCGTGGGGAGAGTGAATGGACTGGCCTGGACCATGGCCGGCGGAGAAGTGCTGGATACGGAAGCCGTGACCATTAAGGGCAAGGGACATCTTATCCTTACAGGTCAGCTGGGGGACGTGATGAAGGAGTCCGCCGAAACGGCCTACACCTATATCCGGAGCCGGGCCAAGGAGCTGGGGCTGAAAGACGATTTCTATGAATCGCTGGATACCCATATCCATCTGCCGGAAGGGGCTGTGCCCAAGGACGGTCCTTCTGCCGGTGTGACCATGGCGACAGCTATGGCTTCTGCCTACACAGGAAGAAAGGTGAGGGGCGATACCGCCATGACCGGTGAAATTACCCTGACCGGCGAAGTGCTTCCTATCGGCGGAGTGAAAGAAAAAGTTCTTGCGGCCAACCAGTTCGGCATCAAACAGATTCTTCTTCCTGAAAAGAACAAGCGGGATCTGGAAGAACTGCCTGCGTCGGTGCGGGAAAAGCTTCATTTCGTATATGTGAAAAATGTGGACGATGTACTGAACCATGCCCTGGTGAAATAGCAGGATCTGTTCATCAGCTGCAGGAGACTGCCTGAACCGGCATTTTCCCTGTCCTGGTATGGAGAGACCGTCCGGCGGTAAGGAGGTATCCCCTTGTCAGAAATAAAAAAAATGGATGAATTTCATATTTTTTCCTCGGCCTATTTCAGTGCTGCCGTAAACCGAAGCCAGTATGTGAAGGACGGTAAAAAGGAAATTGCCTTTATCGGCCGGTCCAATGTAGGAAAGTCGTCTCTCATCAACTCCCTCTGCGGCAGGAAGAAGCTGGCCTTTGTCAGCAGAGAGCCTGGAAAGACCAGGACCATTAACTACTATGCCATCCAGTCCAGGAGGATGGAGGGGGAGGAAGAAAAACGGCAGGACTGGTATCTGGTGGACCTTCCGGGATATGGCTTTGCCAAAACCAGCCAGCAGAATAAGGACAGCTGGTCCCAGTTTATCGGAGACTATCTGGAAAATTCCCCAAGTCTTCAGATGATCGGGCTTCTCATCGATCTGCGCCATCCCGGACTTCCCATAGACATGAAGGCTTACGAGTGGCTCCGCCGAATCGCCCCTTCGCTCCAGATCATCGGCACCAAAGGGGATAAACTGAAGCGGAATGAACTGGTCAAAAATAAAAAGCTGCTGGAAAAATTTTTCCCGGCAGACTATCCGCCCATTGCCTATTCCTCCCTTACGGGAGAGGGCAGGGAAGAACTGCTTCAGGTATTAGAAAGAAAGATCTGTGACTGATATGAAGAAAGCCCTGTTTTTAACCGTCTGCTTTGCATCGCTGACACTGACGGGATTTGCCTACAATGTGTATGCCCCCAATTCTTTTGATCCCGTGAATCCCAAATCCTGGGACTATCAGACCGTGCAGTCTCTCTGCCGCGAAGGAAAGGCACCCTCCTATACGAACGATTTCTTTTCCCGAGGCAGCGTGACACGCTATGAGCTGGCCAGTGTGATCAAGGATATGCTGGAACATCATCAGACGGGGGACGCAGACCATGCGGCCCTGATGAAACTGAAAAAGGAATATGCCCGGGAGCTGGAGGCGCTGGGGTACAAGGAAGAGAAGAAGATTCCTGAGGGCAAGCCGATTCTGGAAATGTCCGGCGACGGAAGAATCCGTTACAGCAGCGACGGCAGGGTAGATGGCAGAGTCCGCACAGGAGGCACCTGGCATCTGGGCGATTCCACAGACGTGACAGCCGGAGGAGATGCGGAAATCAGATGAGGCTGCAGATAAAAACATTTCCCTGCCTTTTCAGGGCAGGGAGGAATGCTTTATTTTTTCTCAGTCATGCATTATAATAGTATCGTCAATTTTATAGAAAAATGGGCAACGAAGCCTGCAGCATAGTTTTGCTGTGGGCTTTTTGTGCAACCGGTCCTGTTTTTCAGTTGTAGGGAAGGGGATCAGCATAGGAGGATTCCTGTTCCGGTTTCAAGGGAGGATTTTTTATGTTCAGTATTGCAGCACCTCATGCGAAAGGGAAAAGTGCAGAAGATAATATTTTTGCAGCGAATAACAGAGCCATTGCATTGGCTGATAAAATCGGCAATGACAAAGTAGTGAACGGAACAGTAGGTTCTATTCTTGATGAGGACGGCAATCTGGTGGTTCTGGATGTGGTGAAGGATGCATTTTCCAGACTGAGCCCGAAGGAAATCTGTGCCTATGCACCTATTCAGGGATATCGTAAATTTCTGGATGACTGCATTGACCAGTGCTTTGGCGAATCCCGTCCTGAAGGGTATGTGGATGCCTGCTCTACACCTGGGGGAACCGGCGTGCTTCATCATGTGGTTCACAATTATTCGGAACCGGGAGATGAAGTGCTGATTACAGACTGGCACTGGGGCGCCTATGACAGCCTGATTGATGATAACAACCGCAGGGTGAGAAGCTTTTCGTTCCTTACAGAAGACGGCCATTTCAATGCTCCTGCCTTTAAGGAAGCAGTGACGGATATTCTGAAAAAACAGGATAATATTGTCATTATCCTGAACGGCATTGCCAACAATCCGACGGGCTACTGCATGTCGCCAGCAGAATGGCAGATGGCTGTGGATGTACTGAAGGAAGCTGTATCCGGCAGAGAAAAGAACGCCATTCTGGTTCCTGATGTGGCTTACCTTGACTACAGCGGTGAAAAACAGGAATGCAGGAAATTCTTCAAGGTATTTGGCGGCCTTCCGAAAAATATTCTGGTTATCTGTGCTTACACTCTTTCCAAGGGATTTACCATGTATGGCCAGCGCATGGGCGCCATGATCGGTATTTCCTCCGATAAGGACGTTATTAAGGAATTTGTGGATATCAACCAGTACAGCAGCCGTGCAACCTGGTCCAACTGCAACAGTGCAGCCCAGAATGTGATGATCCACATTTGTGAGGATCCGGAGAAGATCAGGCAGCTGGATGAGGAAAGAGCGCGCTATTTCAAGCTGATTCAGGAAAGAGCTGCTATCTTCATGAAAGAAGCAAAAGAAGAAGGCGTAAAGTTTGTACCTTACATTTCCGGGTTCTTCATTACCATTCCGGTAACCAACTCCCAGGCTGTATGCGATGACCTGGAAAAACAGAATGTATTCCTGGTACCGCTGAAGAAAGGAATCCGTCTGGCTGTGTGCTCTGTATCCAAGACCAAAATGAAAGGTCTGGCTCATAAGCTGGCACTGGCTATCCAGGCAGCAGGGGCAAAGCAGTAATCGGAAACATCTGTCCTGCCGAAGGGTAAAATTTTATAAGCATCAACGGCCGGCCATGGTCTTATCTATCATGACCGGCCGTTGTATACAAGGAAGGGAGAGAGGAATATGGAAAACTTATTTGCTGCGCTGAATGCAGTACTGAGCTTTGTCACTCCGGTTTCTGACTTCTTCTGGGATTTTCCGAAAATGTTCGGTTTCTGGAAAAATATTCCTGTATTGGGGTCGTTTTCGCTGGCCATTATTGTGCTGGTCGGTTCAGGCATCTATTTTACCATTCGGCTGGGATTCATCCAGGTGAGAATGTTTGCCACCGGTGTCCATACACTGGCGTCCAAAAGGAGCATTAAAACAGGAATATCGCCGCTGGCAGCCTTTCTGCTGAGTACGGCCATGCGTGTCGGGCCGGGGAATATGATCGGCGTTACGGGAGCGATTGCCGCCGGCGGTCCGGGCGCCCTGTTCTGGATGTGGGTTTCCGCCTTCTTCGGTATGGCTACCGCATTCACTGAAGGGACACTGGCCCAGCTCTTTAAAGAAAAGAGAGGGAATACATTTGTAGGCGGCCTTCCCTTTTATGCAAGAATTCTCTGTGGAAATAAAGTATGGGTGGGGACGATTCTGTCTCTGGTGTATATCGTTTACGCCCTCATGTGCCTTCCCGCCCAGGGGTTCAATGTTGTTACTTCCGTAGGGGCTATTGCCGGACTGATTGAAAATATTCAGATTCCGGTACAGTCTACTTTCTATTATGTAGTTTCCGTACTGGTTATCTTTCTGGTGGCATTCATGGCCTTCGGCGGCATCCGCCGTGTTTCCCACTGGGCGGATATCCTGGTACCGGTGATGGCGGTTATTTATGTGGTTACCGCCATTCTGCTCATTCTTTTCAACCTGGACAGCGTTCCCTATTTCTTTAAAGCTGTTTTCACAGGTGCCTTTAAGCCGGAAGCCATCTTTGGCGGTTTTCTGGGCACGGCTCTCCTCCAGGGCGTGAAGAGAGGACTGATGTCCAATGAGGCAGGCCAGGGCACGATTACCATGGCTGCCGCTTCAGCTGAAGCCAATCATCCCTGCGAACAGGGAATTATTTCCGCTCTGGGCGTATTCCTGGATACCCATGTCATCTGCACGATGACCGGATTTATCATTGTTATGGCCCATGAATGGGCGCTTGATCCGGAGGCATGGAAGGCAGCCGGCACCTACAGCAAATTCCTTTTTTCCGTCAATGGACTGGCACCGGAGATGCTGCAGGTCCTGGTGCAGATCATGGTTTCCCTGTGCTTCTGCCTGTTTGCCTATACCTGTGTCATCGGTTTTGTTTCCTTTTCGGAAATTTCGGCCAATCGTATTTCTTCCTCCAAAGGCTTTATCAACTTTATCCGCGGGCTCTGCATTTTCGTGGCAGCTTTCGGCATTGCCTGCAACATTGCAGGGTATGATCTTTCCAACCTCTGGGCTTTCTCCGATCTGGGCAATATCATTATGGTATACTGCAACGTGCCCATGCTTTATCTGGGCCTCAAATATGTCATCAAAGCGGCTGCCCATTATTCCCGGGACAGCAGTGCGCCCTTTGATTCGGAAAAGGTTCTGGGAATCAGGACTTCTTACTGGAACGGGGACAAAAAATAATAATAATGATTTTCCCATCAAAAAACAGGAACGGATACATCCGCTCCTGTTTTTCAATGGGAAAATTTTATGTGCGGGAAGATTTTCTTTTTGAAGGACGCAATAATTTCTGTACATAGTAAGCGCCGGCAGCATACAGGGAGATAATGAGAAGATGGCCGAAAGTGAATGTCCAAAGCGTTACCGGCATGCTTCTGGCGCTGGGAATGCGGAGAAGCAGGAGCCGGCTTCCGATACTGTAATAGAAGGAAAAGTAAATACCGCCGGCGGCCAGGAGGCAGAGAAGGATTTTGTACAGCAGGGAAAGATGGGGAATCTTCCGAAGTCCAATTCCCCTTTCCAGACGGGGAAGTATGGCATTCCAGTGAAGCCCCAGATGAAAGCCCAGAGCAATGACCATGACATACCCTGCCACGTGATGAATCTGATGGGCCAGAAGGGGCGCTTTCTCCATGCCGGTGGGAAGAGTATGGGAAATGAGCAGGCCGCTTCCCATGACGGCACCAAAGGATCCCAGAAGCAGGATGTCAGAAAGAAAGGTAAGCTTCCTGTCCGTATTCCACCGTCCCCGAGGCAGGGAAGCATACCACTGCCTGTTAAACCAGGTGTGCAGAAGGAAAAGAAGAAAGAAAACAACCGCCAGTGCTTCATGTCCCGTATTCCGCACCAGGCGGTAATCCAGAAGGACCAGAAAGGACAGAAGCATTCCCACATCTACAAGGATTCGTCTGTTCATAATAACCTCCTTTGGGGAAATTCCGTAAATAATCTTATCTTCCCTTATCTTATCATAGAAAGGGAATAAAAATCTTTCTTTCCGCTGCCATTGCCCCGGGACAGCGGCTCCTATATAATAAATGTAATAAGTTTTTATCATTGTGCAGTTTCACAGGGAGGATAAAATGGGGTCCGGTTCCACAGATGGTATCTGTTCGAGAAAGCATATTCTCTATCTGCTTTATCTTACTCTTTTTCTGCTGCCCTTAAATCCCTTTTTCTTTTATGTGACTTTGACGCCTGCCGTGGCTGCATGGGCAGTCAACTGCCGGTGGAAAAAGGAAATTTCCTTTGTGCTTCCGCCCTGGTGGCAGTTGGGAGCCGTTTTTCTTTTCTGCTCTTTTCTATCGGCCTTCGTATCACCGAAAACGGGATTTTCCCTCATGAACTGGGTTATGCAGCCCTGCATGTATGCCTTGATATATCTTCTGATATATACCACCGTTTCTTCTGAAAAAGAGAAGGAAACGGCCTTGTATGCCTTTCTGGCAGGTGCTGTGGTGACAGCAGCTTATGGCTTTTTTCAGTATGCCAATGCAGCAGGTATGGCCGCTGATATGGAAGCCCAGAGCTGGGTGGATCCGGAGCGCTTTCCTCTGCTTCGGCGGAGAATGTATTCCACTCTGGAAAATCCGAACCTTTTCGGCGCCTATCTTCTTATGATCATCAGTATACTGACATCCTTCTTCCTGCGGGAAAAAGCGGTGAAACGGAAGACTGCCTTTGCCTTTATTCTGCTGGCTCTTCTGCTCTGCCTGGCTCTTACCTACTCCCGCGGCGCCTGGGTGAGCCTGGCAGCTATCGTGCTGGGGCTCACGCTGTTTTACGATAAACGTTTCGGCCTTTTATTTCTTCTGGTACCGGTCATACTGGCACTGCACCACGGCCAGATTGTGGAAAGATTTCTATCTCTTTTCTCCGGAGAGGATACATCGGTGGACCTTCGCTTTGCCCTGTGGGAAAGCACCCTGGCCATGATTGAGGAGCATCCTCTTCTGGGAGTGGGCTGGGGTTCCTATTTCCTGGCATATCCTGACTATAATTTCTTTATCCAGGAAGAGGGTGTGCTGATTTTCCATGCTCATAACATGTACCTGAATATGCCGGCGGAAGTGGGGATTCCCGGAGGCCTGGCTTTCCTGGGCGCTTTTTTTGCCCAGGGAGTTCTGTCCTGGAGAATTTACCGCGGCGGGAAAGACAGCTTTGCTCAGTCCATGGGCCTGGGCGGTGTCCTCATGGTGATGGCCCTGGCAGTCATCAGCATGGGGGATCATGTACTTTTCAGCCGATCCGTGTCCTTCTGCTTCTGGAGCCTTGCAGCGCTCTGTGTGTCCTGCGGAAAAAAATGAATCGGCAGAATCTTTTCATATACCAGACTGAATTTTAGCAGAATTCATAAATTTCTATATACAGGTTATGAAAGGCTATAAACTGACCTTAGGAAATAAAATTTCAGTCAATTAATAAAGGCATTTGTAAATAAAGGGTTATGGGTCACGTAATTCATAATTTGTCTAATAGGAATTATCTATAACAGGTAAAAAGGATTTTGAAAGGCTATCAGCCTATTTAGGGGGTTTTCACAGGAGAAAGTGTGTTATAATAATACTGGTGATTGAATGAGCCAAAATGCAGTCAGCAAAATCTTACGATTGGAGGGTTTGGTCTTGTGATTATAGTATTACACTTTCTGGACATACATAATCTAAAGATAAACTCATACCATCATAGATTAGGCGGCTGTTTTTTTTGAGGGTAAAAAGTTCTGCGGCAATGCTGAAGTGAGAAATCAGGTTTTGCGGCTGCGGACTTTTATATAATTTATTTTTATTTTTGGGAGGATGATAGTAATGATCGACACCAATGATAGTGAATTCCTTAGCAGAATTGAAGACAAAGGTCTTCTCTCCAAGGTATGCGATGCCAAGACTGCAGCTAAAATGTTCAATCCTGGCGATATCATCGGTATTTCCGGATTTACGCCCTGCGGCTATCCGAAAATTACAATGCATGAACTCGCAGAACGCATGAAAGAAACTCCATTCCAGGTTGATATCTGGACCGGCGCATCCACCGGCTCTCAGATCGATACTGAACTGGTAGCAGTCAACGGCGTTAGAAACCGTATGCCTTACCAGACCAATGCCAACCTGAGAAAAGCTATCAATGCAGGCAAGGTAAACTACTACGATCTGCACCTGTCCCATGTTGCTCAGCAGGTACGTGCAGGCTTCTTCACCAATGTGAAGGGTGAACACGTAACCGGCCCGGATTTTGCAGTAGTTGAAGTCTGCAAGATCGGACCTAACGGCGAACTTTATCCGACAACCGCCATCGGCAACTCCCCGGTATATGTTGATACCGCAAAGAAGGTTATCGTAGAAGTCAACACCACCCAGCCGCTGGATCTCGTTGGCATGGCTGATATTTACATGCGTAAGAATCCGCCATTCTGTGAACCGATTCCGATTCTCCACGCAGGCGACCGCATAGGTACTCCGTACATTCCGTGCGATCCCTCCAAGATCGTTGCTATCGTTCCCTGCGATATGCCTGATGTAACCCGTACACTGGCTCCGCTGGATGATGATGCTGAAGCTATGGGCAACAACCTGGTTGACTTCCTGAAGAACGAAGTTAAACACGGCAGACTTCCGGAAAACCTGCTGCCTCTGCAGTCCGGCGTAGGCAACGTTGCAAACGCTGTTATTCACGGCCTCGTTGAATCCGACTTCAGAAACCTCTCCGTATACACCGAAGTTATTCAGGATGGCATGTTCGACCTGATTGATAAAGACAAGATCGACATGATTTCCGGTACTTCCCTGTCCCCATCCCCGGATGGACTGAAACGCTTCTATGCTAACATTCAGAAATACAACAAGAAGATCGTTCTTCGTCCGCAGGAAATTTCCAACAACGGTGAAGTTGTTCGCCGTATCGGCGTTATCGGCATGAACACCGCTCTGGAAATGGATATTTACGGCCATGTAAACTCCACCCATATTACAGGCACCAAGCTGATGAACGGTATCGGCGGTTCCGGCGACTTCGCCCGCAACGCATTCCTGTCCTGCTTCTTCTGCCACAGCACCACAAAGGGCGGCAAGATTTCTGCTGTTGTTCCAATGTGCTCCCATGTTGACCACACCGAACATGATACCCATGTATTCATTTCCGAACAGGGTGTTGCAGATGTCCGCGGCCTGACCCCGAAGGAAAGAGCAAAGGTTATTATCAACAACGTTGCTCATCCGTCCTACAGAGATCAGCTCATGGATTACTATGAAAGAGCATGCGCTGCCTGCGGCAACAGCCAGACCCCGCATCTCCTCAAAGAAGCTTTCAAGTTCCATGAAAGCCTGGCTGAAACCGGAGATATGCATTTCAAGAAATAATTTAACTTTTCAAGAAGTGTTTTAATACTTTACAAATAATCTGAATATTGTATAATTACCTATGGTGATAGCTGTCAATGACAGTGTCATATACATGGGTCTCGCAAGAGTCCGAAAGCTGCTGCAAGAAGATTCAAAGAACGCTGCAGCAGCGAAAGGCTTTGCGGAACCCTGACGGAAGTTTTCCCTGGTAATGGAACAAGAAGAGCACAAAGCCGCGGTTCCCATGAAAAAAGGACAAACTTCCAGATAGTTACATACTTACTTTTTTAGGAGGAAGATGAACTCATGTCTAACGAATCCCTGAAAGCTAAACTTGATGCCTACAATGCAGAATATGCAAAACAGGTTGCAAAACATCCGGAAAGAGTTGGTCTGAAACACAAGAATCTGTACACACCACTCGATCTTGAAGGTTTCGATTATGAAAGAGACCTCGGTTTCCCGGGCGAATATCCATATACCCGTGGCGTACAGCCCACCATGTATCGTGGCCGTCTCTGGACCATGCGTATGTACGCTGGCTTCTCCACCGCTGAAGAATCCAACAAACGTTATAAATACCTGATTGCTAACGGCGGCACCGGCCTGTCCGTTGCATTCGACCTTCCGACCCAGATCGGCTATGACTCCGATGATAAAATGTCCGCTGGCGAAGTTGGTAAAGTAGGCGTAGCTATTGACTCCCTCTATGATATGGAAAGACTGTTCGATGGCATTGATCTTGGCAAGGTTTCCACTTCCATGACCATCAACGCACCAGCTTCCATCCTGCTGGCTATGTACATCGCTGTAGCTGAAAAACAGGGCGTTCCGGCAGCTGCTCTCCGCGGCACCATTCAGAACGATATCCTCAAGGAATACGCAGCACGCGGCACCTACATTTTCCCGGTTAAACCGTCCATGCGTCTGATTACCGATATCTTCGAATACTGCTCTGCAAACGTACCGAAGTGGAACACCATTTCCATTTCCGGCTACCATATCCGTGAAGCTGGTTCCACCGCTGCTCAGGAAGTTGCATTCACCATTGCTGATGGTATTGCTTACATCGAAGCAGCTCTGAAAGCAGGCATGAAGATTGATGAATTCGCTCCACGTCTGTCCTTCTTCTGGAACGCTCACAACAACGTACTCGAAGAAGTTGCTAAATTCCGTGCTTCCCGTCGTATCTGGGCTAGAATCCTGAAAGAAAGATTCCATGCTGAAAACCCGAAGTCCATGAAACTCCGTTTCCACACCCAGACCGCAGGCTCCATGCTGACAGCTCAGCAGCCGAACAACAACATCGTTCGTGTTGCTCTGCAGACCGCAGCAGCTGTTATGGGCGGCACCCAGTCCCTGCACACCAACTCCCGCGATGAAGCTCTGGCTCTTCCGACCACTGAATCCGTAACCATCGCTCTTCGTACCCAGCAGATCGTTGCATACGAATCCGGCCTGGCTGATGTAGTTGACCCGCTCGGCGGCTCCTACTATGTTGAAGCTCTGACCAACGCTATCGAAGAAGAAGTTATGCAGTACATCAAGAAGATTGATGAAATGGGCGGCGCTGTAGAAGCTATTGATAAAGGCTATATCCAGAAAGAAATTCAGGATTCCGCTTATGCTTGGCAGATGGCTGTTGAATCCGGCGAAAAGACAATTGTCGGCGTCAACAAGTTCACCATGGAAGAACCGCCGGTTACCGGCCTGCTGAAGATTGATGCTTCCGTTGGCGAAAGAAAGAAAGCTCAGCTCGCTAAAGATAAGGAAAACCGTGACCAGGCTAAAGTTGCTGAAGAACTGGCTAAACTTGAAAAAGCAGCTCAGACTCCGGCTGAAGGCCCAGACCATGTTAACCTTATGCCAGTCATCCTCGACTGCGTACGTGCTTACTGCACCGAAGGCGAAATCTGCGGCGTTCTCCGCAAAGTATTCGGCGAATACAAACCGCACAACACCCTTTAATTTTAGGGCAGCCTGAAGCAAGAGAATATTACATTACTCAACATATTTCTGGAGGTAATTTACAATGGCAGACAAACGTATCAGAGTACTCGTAGCTAAACCGGGTCTTGATGGACACGATCGTGGTGCAAAAGTTATTGCCCGTGCACTTCGCGACGCAGGCATGGAAGTTATTTACACCGGTCTTCGTCAGACTGTTGAACAGATTGTTGAAGCAGCAGACGCAGAAGACGTTGATGTAGTAGCTCTGTCCCTGCTCTCCGGCGCTCACAACACCCTTTTCCCGGAAGTTGTAGAAGCACTGAAAGCTAAAGGAATGGGCGATGTTCTGGTTATCGGCGGCGGCGTAATCCCCGAAGACGATATCCCTGGCCTCGAAAAAGCTGGCGTAAAAGCTATCTTCACACCTGGCACCCCAACAAAGAAAGTTATTGACTACATCAAAGAAAACGTTAAGAAATAATCGGTCTCTGACTATTACTATTGACGTTCATTAGTGTAATTTAGCTGCACGGGACTGGGAGGATTCCCAGCCCCGGCAACTATATTATTCTATTTACTCTTCGAAAAGGCGGTTTATCCATGGAATTCTCAATGAAAGATTTTTGGAATGGAAACAGACGTGCCTTAGCGAGAGCAATTACCATCGTTGAAGACGAACGGGATGGCTTTGAAGATATCATGAAAGATATCTATCATCATACCGGTCGTGCACAGGTCATCGGTATCACTGGTGCACCTGGTGCGGGTAAGAGCACACTGTCAGACGCCCTGATCAAGAAGTATCGCGAACAGGGTAAAACAGTAGGTATCGTAGCAGTCGATCCTACCAGTCCGTTCTCCGGCGGCGCCATTCTTGGCGATCGTATCAGAATGAATGATCTGACCTTGGATAAGGGTGTTTATATCCGTAGTATGGGCACGCGCGGCAGCCTTGGCGGACTTTCCCGCAAAACTGCTGATGCGGTAAAACTGATGGATGCTTTCGGTCTCGATGTGATTTTTATCGAAACAGTAGGCGTAGGACAGTCAGAAGTCGATATCGTCAAAAATGCGGATACAACACTTGTTGTGCTCGTACCTGGACTTGGTGACGATATTCAGGCTATAAAAGCAGGTATCCTTGAAATTGGTGATGTATTCGTCATCAACAAATGTGACCGTGATGGCGCTGATCGTCTGAACGTAGAAATCGAAATGATGCTTGATCTGGGTGAAGCTCAGAACTGGCGTCCACCGATTGAACGGACGATTGCGAACAAGGACCAGGGTGTAGATGATGTAGTAGCAGCTCTGGGCGATCACCGCAAGTACTTGGAAGAATCCGGCGTTCTTGAAGAAAGAAGACGCGACCGGGCTCGTTCTGAAATGCTTGAGATGATTCACGACCGCATTTCCCGTCATATTGAAGAAAATATCTCCAAGACGGGTGAATTTAGTGACTACGTGGAACAGGTCTTTGAACGGAAAACTGATCCGTTTACAGTCGTTGATTCCATTGTGGGCAAAATATTCAAATAATTTTAAAGGAGGAGTTATTATGGCATTCAAAGTTTTAACTGTCGATCATGTTGGCGTAGCTGTTAAAGATCTTGCAAAGATTAAACAGCAGATGAAAGACATTTTCGGACTTGAACCATCTCTGCCGGATGAAACTGTTGAAGAACAGCATGTAACAACAAGCTTCTTCAAACCGTCCGCTCAGACCGAAGCTTGCGAACTCGAATTCCTGGGTTCCACAACTCCGGACGGCCCGATTGCTCGTTTCATTGAAAAAGCTAATGGCGGCAAGAACGGCTTCCAGCATGTTGCTCTCCGTGTTGATGACATTGAAGCAGCTCTGGCTGATCTGCAGGCTAAAGAAGTTCCGCTCATCGACAAGAAGTTCCGTGTTGGTGCAGGTGGCTGTCATATTGCATTCTTGCATCCAAAGGCAACTGGCCTTCTGCTTGAACTGACAGAACGCCCCGGCGGCCCATCCTTCAAGAAATAATTTGAACGATGGCATATGACTTGCCCTGATGGGCAAGTCATCCCCCCTGTGGGGGACCCTAAAATTTTTGGAGGTGTAAGAATGGCAACTGTTGAAGAAAGAATTGAACTTCTCCATAAAAACCTCGCTCATGTAGAGGCTATGGGTGGCGAAAAACGTGTTGAAAAACAGCATGCAAAAGGCAAACTGACTGCTCGTGAAAGACTTGCTCTTCTGTTTGATGAAGGCACTTTCGTAGAAGTCAATGCTCTTGTAAAATCCCGCTGCCACAACTTCGGCCAGGAAAAGAAAGATCTCCCTGGTGAAGGTGTAGTAACAGGTTACGGCACTGTTGATGGAAGACTTGTATTTGCATTCGCTCAGGACTTCACCGTAGAAGGCGGCTCCCTTGGTGAAATGCATGCAGCTAAAATCGTTCACGTAAATGAACTGGCTCTCAAAGTCGGTGCACCTTGCGTAGGCCTGAACGATTCTGGCGGAGCTCGTATTCAGGAAGCTGTCGATGCCCTCTCCGGCTATGGCAAGATTTTCTGGTGCAACACCATTGCATCCGGCGTTATTCCTCAGATTTCCGCAATCATGGGACCATCTGCAGGCGGCGCTGTATACTCCCCGGCTCTGACCGACTTCATTTACATGGTTAAGAAGACATCCCAGATGTTCCTGACCGGCCCGGCTGTAGTTAAATCTGTAACCGGCGAAGAAATTACAGCAGAAGCTCTCGGCGGCGCAATGACCCATAACCGTACTTCCGGTGTTGCTCAGTTCGCAGCTGAAAACGACGAAGACTGCATTAAACAGATTCGTTACCTGCTTTCCTTCCTGCCGTCCAACAACATGGAAGATGCTCCTATCGTTGAAACCGGTGATGATCCCACCAGAACCGATCCGGCACTCGACACCATTATGCCTGAAAGCTCCAATGCTCCATATAACATGTACGATGTTATTAAATCCATTGTAGATAACGGCGAATACTACGATGTAGCTAAGGAATTTGCAAAGAACATCATCACCTGCTTCGCTCGTATGGACGGACAGACTGTTGGTATCATTGCTAACCAGCCGGCATTCATGGCAGGCTGCCTTGACTACAACGCATCTGATAAAGCAGCTCGTTTCATTCGTTTCTGCGACTGCTTCAACATTCCGGTTCTTAACATCGTCGACGTACCAGGCTTCCTGCCCGGCAAACAGCAGGAATATGCCGGCGTAATTCGTCACGGTGCTAAGATGCTGTTCGCTTACTGCGAAGCTACCGTTCCGAAGATCACCATGATTCTCCGTAAAGCATACGGCGGCTCCTACATCGCTATGTGCTCCCGTGAACAGGGCGCTGACCAGGTATTTGCTTGGCCGACCGCTGAAATCGCTGTTATGGGACCTGCAGGCGCAGCTAACATCATCTTCAAGAAAGACCCGAACAAAGAACAGCGTACAAAGGAATATGTGGAAGAATTCGCTACTCCTTACAAAGCTGCAGAACGCGGCTATGTAGATGCAGTTATTGATCCGCATAATACTCGTCCAACAATTATTAATGCTCTGAAGATGCTTGCTTCCAAGCACGAAGTACACCCGGCAAAGAAACACGGAAACATTCCGCTCTAATATTTGCCGCTTAAATACTCTAATTGAAAGGATGGGTACAGATGGATAACAGTACAGTTATGTATATCGCGGTATTTGCTGCTGTTGTTGCAGTAATTGCCCTGATCATGATCTGGCAGGTACGTTCATCTCTCAATCAGTCCGCAGCACCGGCACCGGCCGCAGCTCCCAAGAGAGCAGCTGCAGCTCCAGCAGCAGCTCCTAAGGCCGCTGACAATGGTGCAGTCGTAGCAGCTATTGCTGCTGCTATCGTTGCTATGGGTGGCGGCGAAATCGTCTCCATCCGTCCGGCAGCTAGACCTGGCTGGACCACCGCAGCCCGCATTGCAGGCGTTTCCGGCAACCAGCAGTTCTAATTGAAAGTTGAAAGTACAATCATTTAGGAGGAAAGACAATGAGAAAATTTACTGTAACAGTTAACGGCCAGGATTACGATGTAGTAGTTAAAGATGGCGGCGCTGCAGCAGCAGCTCCGGCTCCGGCAGCAGCTCCGAAAGCAGCTCCAGCTCCGGCAGCAGCTCCGGCTCCGGCAGCAGCTCCGGCACCGGCTCCGGCACCGGCTCCGGCTCCGGCTCCCGCAGCAGCTCCTGCAGGTGCAGGTGAATCCGTAGAAGCTCCGATGCCTGGTAAAGTTCTCCGCATTGAAAAACATGTTGGCGATGCTGTAGCAGCAGGCGATGAAGTTCTGGTTCTCGAAGCTATGAAGATGGGCAACCCGATCATGGCTCCATGCGATGGCAAAGTTACCTCTATGCAGGTTTCTGAAGGCCAGAGCGTACAGGGCGGCGATCCGCTGTTCACCGTTGGTTAATTCCAGCCTGAATTACGCATAAAAAAGGCAGTGCTTCGGCACTGTCTTTTTTTATGTTTCATTTGCAATGCTGTCTCATTCCATCAGCGATGAAAATAGAAGTCATGTATCTCACGTGTTTTCTTCTATTCATTGCAGTCTGTAAGAGGATTCTGAAAGGATTTATGTAAACTTCATTTTTCAGTGGTTCCACTTTATCAGAACAGCAGCTTCAGTGGCAGAGGTAGTATTTTAAACCTGAATCCGTATTTTACTGTTCTTCTTCACTCTGTTCTTCCGCATTGAGAAGACCGAGCATGGTAAGGCTGGCCTGATCCAGTGGATAGTCCCTGGGAAATACGGCTGCTACACCATAACGGAATAAAGGCTCTTTTTCTTTTTCTTCTCCCTGGTGGACGGCAATGAGGATGTCATCCCGTCCCAGCAGGGTGAGTGCTCTTTCCAATTCAATGACAAGCTTCGTTTTCTGCGGACTGTCCGAGGTATAAAAAATAAAGTGTACGTCATTATCGGAGGCACTCTGGGCTGTATCTTCCGGCGATTCTAAAGAGCCCACATCCACATCCCAGCCTGCATCGGCAAAGGTGGTGGCCGCCAGTTTTCGCTCTTCCTGGGAACCGTCTTCTTCCATTTCTGCTATGTACATTCTTGGACGGCGGCCTTCTTTTTCAGCAAATTGACGGCTCATTTCTACGGACTTCTGTCTTTCCTCTTCCTGTTTTCGATTCATGGGTTTCCTCCTTAGGAAAAGATATTATTTTTATCCAATGAATTATTTATGCTTAACTCATTATACTTCTTTTATTCTTTTTTATCCAATAAGTATTTATTTTAAATTCAAAAATACATGAAATAAATTAATATAAAATAGTAAAAGAATAATTGACACTTAGAAAATAATGAATTATACTGTGAATGTAGTCTTTTAGACAATTTCATATTTCTGACAGATGCGTAAGCATAAAAGAGAATCCGGTATAAGCCGGAGCGGTCCCGCCACTGTAGGGAAGAGTTTCTGCTCATAATGTCACTGGGGAAACCTGGGAAGGCGAGCGGAAATGAGGATTCCAAGCCAGGAGAACTATCTGTCAATGAATCACCGTTAAACCTGCGAGCGATGGGGAGGGGATTTGGGGCATTGGATCCCATTTACCGGCTGCCATCAATAGGTGCCGGCTTTTTTAATGCATAACAGACCTTTGAAGGAGGTGAACCCCTGCGAATCGTGGAATTGTCTAAAGTTATCAAAGGAGGATATTTTCATGGATGAACAGAAATCCCAGGAACCAGTAAAACAGCTGACTGATAAAGAGCTGGAAGCAATCCTTAAAAAATCTGAAGGAAAAACTGATTTCCCGGCAGTCAAATTTGATGAATTTACACCACCCACATGGGACGAATGGGTTGAAGCATGCAACGTTCTTCTGAAAGGCAAGCCTTTCGATAAACTCATGTATACCAAAACCTATGAAGGCATTACTTTTGATCCGATTTACACCCTGCGTACAGGCCCCGTAGCCATGGATAAAGATCTGCCCACTGATGATTATCCGGGCATGGGTGACTATCTCCGCGGTGCTACGGTGAATGGGTACAAGGAAGCTCCCTGGGGAATTGCTCAGGCCTGTGATGAGACTCTGCCGAAAGAGAATAATGAGCTTCTCAAACATGAAATTGATAAAGGTTCTACTGTGTACAATGTTAGGCTTGACAGCGCGTCCACTGACGGAATCGATGTGAAGGATGCCAAAAAGCCCGGTGACACAGGGGTATCGATAACGACTCTGGAGGATATGGCCCAGCTTCTTGACGGTCTGGATCTGGAAAAATATCCGTTTATGATGTACTGCGGTCCGTCTTCCGTCCGTATGATTGCGCTGGTAGCTGCTGCATTGAAAGCCAAGGGAAAAGATACCAGCAAACTTCACGGCGTTATCGGAGCCAATCCGTTAGCTCAGCTGGTTAAGAACGGAAGCCTTCCGAAACCTCTTTCCGCCTGCTATGACGATATGGCAGAAACCATCCGCTGGACAAGAAAGAATGCACCGGAACTCCGTACTATTATGCCGAGAAGTGAAGTATTCTCCAGAGGCGGTGCCAATGCGGTGCAGGAAGTAGCCTACACCTTTGCCATGGCAGTGGAATATATCCGTGAAATGGAAAAACGAGGAATTTCCATTCATGATATTGCAAAGTCCATCAATTTCGGCTTTAACGTAGGTACTATTTTCTTCATTGAAATTGCCAAACTCCGTGCTGCCCGTGAAGTATGGGCCAACATTATGAAAGCCTTCGGCGCTGATGAAGCGGACAGAAGCTGCCGCATCCATTCCCGCCCGGCCTTTTTCTACCGCACCATTTTTGATGCAGGCGTTAACATGCTCCGCAACACGACTGCCATGTTCTCTGCCGTGGTAGGCGGTGTTGATACCTATGAAAACGAACCCTATGATGAAACAGTGAGAAAAGGGGATGAATTCTCCCGCCGTATCGCCAGAAATGCGCATATCATTCTGCAGGAAGAATTCGGCATGCTCCGCCCCATTGATCCATCCGGCGGCTCCTGGGCATTGGAACATCTGACCAAAGAAATGGCAGAAAAAATCTGGGCAGAATTCCAGAAGATTGAATCCATGGGCGGCTTCACCAAGGCACTTGAAGCGGAATATCCGCAGGAACAGATTCTTGCCATCCTGAAACAGCGCTTTAAGGCACTGGATTTCCGTAAGGACAGAGCGGTAGGCAATAACATGTATCCGAACATGGCAGAAGAGCTGATCGAACCGAGACCGGAGGATACGGAAACCTTAAAGAAGCAGCTTGTTAAATCCATGGAAGATTACAGGAAGGATATAGATAAAGAATATCTGGGCAAAACACTGGAAGAACTGGAAGCAGCACCTGCTGATGAAAAGATCGATAAAGCCATTGCTGCATTCTCTGCCGGTGCTACCCAGAATGAAGTATACAAAGCCATTACTCCGGACGGAGAATCGGAAAAGGTACGGATTATTACAGAGCATCGCTGGACAGAACGGTTTGAACGTCTCCGCTTTGATACGGAAAACTATAAGAAGGAAACCGGAAAGAATGTGGAAGTCTTCCTGGCCAATATGGGACGTATTCCTCAGCATAAGGCAAGAGCTGATTTCTCCACTTCCTTCCTGCAGGTAGGCGAATTCAATGTTCATTTGAACAACGGCTTCCAGGATGATGAAGGAAAACCGGGCTCCCGCTGGGATAAATGCGTGGAAGCATTGAAAGCGGGCTGTGATGACAAGGGAACTCCTTATGACTGCGCTGTTATCTGCTCCAAGGATGACACGTATCCGGAAGATGTACCGGCTCTGGCACCCCGGCTGAAGGAAGTTCTTGGCAAAGGAAAACTGTTCCTGGCCGGAGCAGCTCCCAAGGATCTGGAACAGACCTACCGCGATGCCGGTATTGACGATTTCATCAGCGTCAAAGCAAACTGCTATGAGATCATCCGCGATCTTCAGAGAGCAAAAGGCATGAAGATTACGGAAGAGGAGGTAAAATAATATGGCAATGAATCCTGATTTCACAAAACTTAATCTGGATGCCCATCCATCCTGCGATTACAATGCCTGGAAGGATGGACTGGAAAAGACGACAGGCAAGTCCTACGATGATTTATATGACACTACGCTGGAACGTATTCCTGTAGCTCCTCTCTATACCAAGGATGTGTATAAAGAATGCAACCACCTGGATTTCATGAGCGGCATTCCTCCATTCCTGAGAGGACCGTATTCCACCATGTATGTATTCCGTCCATGGACCGTTCGTCAGTACGCCGGTTTCTCCACTGCCGAAGAATCCAATGCTTTCTATAAGAGAAACCTGGCTGCTGGACAGAAAGGGCTGTCCATCGCCTTTGACCTTCCGACCCACCGCGGCTATGATGCGGATAACCCCCGTGTAGTTGGCGATGTTGGTAAGGCAGGCGTATCTGTATGCTCCATGCTGGATATGAACATCCTCTTTGACGGTATTCCGCTGGATCAGATGTCCGTATCCATGACCATGAACGGCGCCGTTCTCCCGATTCTGGCCTTCTTCATCTGTGCAGGCATTGAACAGGGGGTAGACAGAAAGATTCTCCAGGGCACCATTCAGAATGATATTCTGAAGGAATTCATGGTCCGTAATACCTACATTTACCCGCCGGCCATGTCTATGCGCATTATCGGTGATATTTTCGAATATACCACCAAGTACATGCCGAAATTCAACTCCATTTCCATTTCCGGCTATCATATCCAGGAATGCGGTGCTACCTGCGATCTGGAACTGGGCTATACTCTGGCAGACGGCATGGAATACATTCGCTGCGGCGAAAAAGCAGGTCTTCCGGTGGATGCCTTTGCAAAACGTCTGTCCTTCTTCTGGGACCAGGGCAAGAACTACTTCATGGAAGTGGCAAAGATGAGAGCTGCCCGCGTACTGTGGGCAAAGATCCTGAAAGGATTCGGCGCAAAGAACCCGAAGTCCATGGCTCTCCGTACCCACTCCCAGACCTCCGGCTGGTCCCTTACGGAACAGGATCCGTTCAACAACATTACCAGGACCTGTATGGAAGCTATGTCTGCTGCTCTCGGCCATACCCAGTCGCTTCACACCAACGCGCTGGATGAAGCCATCGCACTGCCTACGGACTTCTCCGCCCGCCTGGCCCGCAATACACAGCTGTATATCCAGGATGAAACCAAGGTCTGCAAAATCATTGATCCGTGGGGCGGTTCTTATTATCTGGAATACCTGACCAATGAAATGATCAAACGGTCCTGGGCTCATATCCAGGAAGTCGAATCTCTGGGCGGCATGGCCAAAGCTATTGCTACGGGCCTTCCGAAGATGCGTATTGAAGAATGCGCTGCCCGTCGTCAGGCAGATATCGATTCCGGCAGAGAAACCATTGTAGGTCTGAATAAGTATCGTCTGGCCAAGGAAGATCCGCTGAACGTTCTCTCCATTGATAATACGGCCGTACGTAATGCACAGATTAAACGTCTGGAAAAACTCCGTTCTATCCGCGATCCGGAAAAAGTACGCCGTGATCTGGAGCACATCACCAAATGTGCCGAAAGCCGCGAAAACGGCAACCTTCTGGATGCCGCTGTACAGGCAGCTCATGACCGCTGCTCCCTCGGTGAAATTTCCGACGCAGTAGAAAAAGTATCCGGCCGTTATAATGCCACCATTCATACCGTATCCGGTGTTTATTCCAGTGAATTCCAGGATAACGGTCAGTTTGAAAAGGCTAAGAAGCTGATTGAGGAATTTGATCAGCTGGAAGGCCGTCGTCCCCGTATCTTCTTCTGCAAGATGGGACAGGATGGCCACGACAGAGGCCAGAAGGTACTGGCATCCTCCTTCGCCGATATGGGCTGGGATGTAGATGTGGGACCCCTCTTCCAGACACCGGAAGAAGCAGCACAGGATGCCGTAGATAACGATGTTCATATTGTTGGTTTCTCCTCTTTGGCAGCAGGCCACAAGACACTGCTCCCCGCACTGGTGGAAGAACTTAAGAAACGGGGCCGTGATGATATCCTCGTCTGCATCGGCGGCGTTATTCCTCCACAGGACTATCAGTTCCTCTATGATCATGGCGCAACTGCCATCTTTGGACCTGGCACCAATATTCCAAAGTGCTGCATCGAACTTCTGCAGATTCTTGTAGACCGCGCTAAAGCTGAAGCCAAGGAAGGTTAAGGTATGCGCATATGCCTGAAAAGGATGATGACTTAAGACCCAGCTGGGTACCGAAAGAAAAGAACCCTGAATTCGCCTGCAGCGTTATGCGGGGAATTGACAGCGCTGTGAACAGCGTAACCAATGCCAAATATTACCCCAAGGAAAATCTCCGCCGGGTACCGCTTCGAAAGAAGATGACGGTGGAGGAATACGTGGAAGGCGTAAAACGGGGGGACCGCATGATCCTGGCCAAAGCGATTACTCTCATTGAAAGCAATGCTCCCAAGGATTTTGAAAAGGCCCAGCGCGTATTGCAGGCACTGCTCCCCAGAACCGGTCATTCCCTTCGCATCGGAATCACCGGTGTTCCGGGGGCGGGTAAAAGTACATTCATCGAAGCTTTTGGACAGCTTCTCTGTCAGCAGGGCTACAAAGTGGCAGTACTGGCAGTGGATCCTACCAGTTCCATTACAGGAGGATCCATCCTGGGGGATAAGACCAGAATGCAGAAACTGTCCCGTGAACCGAACTGCTTCATTCGTCCTTCACCCTCCGGCGGCACGCTGGGCGGTGTAGCAAGGAAGAGCCGTGAAACCATGATGCTCTGCGAAGCAGCGGGCTGTGATGTGATTCTGGTGGAAACTGTGGGTGTCGGGCAGTCTGAAACCACGGTTCGTTCCATGGTAGATTTCTTTATGCTTGTGGTCCTTACCGGTGCCGGCGATGATCTGCAGGGTATCAAGAAAGGCATCATGGAACTGGCGGATGCCATTGTGGTCAATAAAGCGGATGGCGATAACCTGGAAAGGGCGAAAGTCACCCAGGGGGAATACGAACGGATGGTGGAATTTATCCGGCCGGCTACGGAAGGCTGGAAGACCCATGCCTACCGCTGTTCCGCTTTAAAGAAAACAGGGCTTCTTGAACTGTGGGCAGTGATGCGCGAGTTTGAAAAAGTGACGAAGAAATCCGGCGCTTTTGAAAACCGGCGTCAGCGTCAGATCATTGCCTGGGTCAAGACCATGATTGATGAGCACCTGCATAATCTCTTCTATGAGGATCCGGTCATCAAGGGCAGGATCCCGGAAGTGCGGGCAGCAGTGCTGGCGGGAGTGGTATCACCCAGCCAGGCTGTGGCGGAACTGATCAAAACCTTTGATATCGACCGGGCCGCCGCCCGTCATCTGGACCCATCGGAAACATAGTCATTATCAGAAAGGGGGCTGCCTTCTACCGTGGCAGCTCCCTTTTTATTTTATGGAAATGCAGCAGGGAAACGGATTTGTTTTTACCGGTCTGCCCTGCAAGGAGGAATCATGTATATTGATGGAGCTTTCATGAAAGAACTGTATCTGGCGGGAGGCCCCTACTACGGACTGCAGGAAGTGTTTTCCAGAATCAGAGGTGTAGCCCGGGTAAGGGCGGGATTTGCCAACTGCAGCAGTGCTCACCCTTCCAAGGAAGATATATACAGCGGAAAGGCAGAAGGCAGGGAATGCATACAGGTTATTTACAATCCCAAGAAAATCGATATTGTCAGTCTCCTTTCTCTCTTTTTTACAATTATCAATCCCTACACCGACGGTATTCAGGGGAAGGCTGTAGGCCCCCAGTTCAGGAGCGGGGTTTATTATACCAGTCATGAGGATACGATGCAGATCAGCTACTACCTGATTTTCCTGCAGAACCGGGGCCAGACCCGACGCATGACCGATGCGTCCATTGTATTCAATGAATTTGAAGGAGAAGGCGGACGCCGTCCGAAAATCCGGACAGAAATGAAACCGCTTGTCAATTTCTACGAAGCACCGGAGGAAGAGCAGTACTATTTAAGGAAACATCCGGATACCTATACACCTATCAATATTCCTCTGCTGGAAGAACTGGGCACCATAGGAAAGGCTCCGGAAACACTGCAGGAGTAGGAATCCCGGAGAAGGAAAATGATTTGCAAATATGAATTGACAAAAATGAATGTATAATATATACTAATAGTCAATTAAATATACAGCAACGAAGCGGCAGGGAGAAAGGTTCCCTGCCCTTTTGTGCTCACAGGACAAAGAAGGCTTCCATTCGGAAGCCTTTTTGTGTTTGGAAGAGGGGGATGGGAATGAGAATTGATTTAAACAGTGACTTGGGAGAAAGCTTTGGAGCCTATACGATTGGCTGTGATGAGGAGGTACTGAAATATGTATCATCCGCCAATGTGGCCTGCGGATTTCACGCCGGAGATCCGAAGGTGATGCTGAAAACGGTACGGCTGGCAAAGGAAAGAGGCGTATCCATCGGCGCCCATCCGGGGCTTCCGGATCTTGTGGGATTTGGACGAAGGAAGATGGCGGTGACGGCAGAGGAGGCTTACACCATGGTGGTTTACCAGCTGGGAGCCCTCATGGCTATGGCCCGTACCCAGGGAATGAAGCTCTGTCATGTGAAACCTCATGGAGCGCTCTATAATATGGCAGCTAAAGATAAGGCACTGGCGGAAGCCATTGCCAAAGCTGTTCATGACGTGGATAAAGGGCTGGTCCTTTACGGGCTGGCAGGCAGTGAAATCATCAGGGCAGGAGAAAAAGAAGGACTCCTTACTGCCAGCGAAGTCTTTGCAGACAGAACGTATCAGCCTGATGGTTCTCTGACCCCCAGAAGCCAGCCGGGAGCCATGATTACAGATGAAGATAAGTCTCTTTCCCAGGTGCTGTCCATGGTGAAAGAAGGAAAAGTAACAGCTTTGGACGGCAGTGTAATCTCTGTGAAGGCGGAAACCATATGCGTGCACGGGGACGGTCCCAAAGCACTGGCCTTTACCAGCAGGATCAGGGAAACACTGGAAAAAGAGGGAATAGATATCGGCCCTTTGAAGTAGGTATGTATCGAGGAGCGTACGGAAGGATTAGATGCCGGATGTAACGGGCGCTTCTTCAAAAAGAATTATCACAGGGGAGGGGAATCCTTATGGGAGACAAAAAATCAGCACAGTGGAAAGTTCTTTTAGGCGCAGCCTTTCTGATGGCTACATCTTCTATCGGACCGGGCTTTCTGACACAGACGACTGTATTTACCCAGAAACTGGGAGCCAGCTTCGGGTTTGTCATTCTGTTTACCATTATCCTGGATGTGATCGCCCAGATGAATGTATGGCGCATTATCGGGATTTCCGGCAAGCGGGGCCAGGACATTGCAAACATGGTTTTCCCTGGCCTGGGATATCTGGTAGCCCTTCTCATCGTAGCCGGCGGCCTGGCTTTTAATATTGGCAATGTGGCCGGGGCCGGGCTGGGGCTGAATGTACTTTTCGGCGTGGATGCCAAGGTGGGGGCCGTTATCAGTGCGGCTATTGCAGTCATTGTATTTACGGTGAAGGAAGCAGGAAAGGTGATGGATAAGCTCACTGCTCTGGCAGGAGGCGTTATGATTCTCCTTACTCTTTATGTAGCAGTCACCTCGAATCCGCCGGTAGGAGAAGCGGTGCTTCGTACCGTGGATCCCGCCACTGTAGATTTCATGGCTATTGTTACTATCGTAGGCGGCACCGTAGGCGGATACATTACCTTTTCCGGCGGCCACCGTCTCATTGACGCAGGTATTACAGGGAAGGAAAATCTGGGGCAGATTACAAGAAGCGCTACCACCGGTGTCCTGGTTACCGGTATCATGCGGGTACTCCTGTTTCTGGCTACTTTGGGTGTAGTAGCGGCAGGCCTGGCACTGGATCCCAAGAATCCTCCGGCTTCCGTATTCCAGCTGGCGGCAGGGGTGGTAGGATATAAGATTTTCGGTATTGTCCTTTTCTTTGCGGGCATTACCTCCGTTATCGGGGCTGCCTATACTTCTGTGTCCTTCCTCCGCTCCTTCAGCCATACCATTGATATGAATTACCAGAAATTCATTATTGCGTTCATTGTTTTCTCTACGATTGTCTTTGCTGTTATCGGCAGACCGGTGGCAGTGCTGGTCATCGTCGGTACCTTGAACGGGCTCATCCTTCCGGTTACCCTAGGTGTTATCCTTCTGGGGGCTTATAACAGAAAGATCGTAGGCGATTATCATCACCCCTACTGGATGACCATTCTTGGAGTCGTGGTGGTTGTCATGACGGCCTATATGGGAATCATGACGGTAGTGAATAACCTGCCGAAGATTATAGCTGCCTTATAAAATGCAGGTGATGATATGGACTATGAAATAAGAAATGTAGGGGAAGCTGCGGTGCTGGTGGTCTTCGGTCATACCATCAGCCCGGATATCCAGAGAAAGATACAGAGTCTGGAAGAATATACAGAAGCACATCCCTTTGATGGATTTGAAGAATGCGTGGCGTCTTATACAGGCCTGACAGTTTATTACAATCCCTGGAAGGTCTTTGAGGCCTATCCTGACAAGAGACCGGGAGATACCATGCGGGAACTGATATCTTCCTATGTCCACTCGGCGGAAATGATCAGTCCTTCTGCTCCGAGGCAGGTGGAAATCCCCGTATGCTACGGCGGTGTTTACGGTCCGGATCTTTCCTATGTGGCGGAGTTCCATCATATGACCCAGGAAGAAGTGGTGAAAATTCACACGGCGCCGGAGTACCTGGTATACATGCTGGGCTTCTGTCCCGGATTTCCCTATATGGGCGGTATGGACAGGAGAATTGCTACACCTCGCCGCGCTTCTCCCCGGCTGGCTATACCGGCGGGAAGCATAGGCATAGCCGGAGAGCAGACCGGCGGCTATCCTCTTTCTACACCGGGCGGATGGCAGCTCATCGGGCGCACGCCGGTGGACATGTTCCGGCCGGATAACCAGGAAGAACCTACCCTTTTGAAAGCCGGGGACCATGTCCGTTTCCGCGCTGTATCAGAGGAAGAATACAAACGGATTCGGGGTGAGAAATCATGATTCATATAGCCAGCCACAGTCTGGTCACCACTATCCAGGATCTGGGCAGAATCGGGTACCAGAAATATGGAATCAATGTGTCCGGTGCCATGGATCCCCTGTCCCTCAGGGCGGCCAATCTTCTGGTGGGAAACAGGGAAGATGCAGGGGCCATTGAAATGACACTGATAGGTCCGGATATGACTTTTGAGGAGGATACACTCCTGTCCCTGACTGGAGCAGATCTGAGTCCCAATATTCATGGGATACCGGTTCCCATGTACCGGCCGGTGGCAGTGAAGGCAGGCACCGTACTTTCCTTCGGAAGACCCCGTCTGGGAGTGAGGGGATATATGGCAGTCGCAGGAGGTTTCGACGTGCCCTGTGTCATGGGAAGCCAAAGCTCCTATGCCAGAGCCGGCATTGGCGGCTTTGAAGGGAGGCCCATCCGGGCCGGTGATTCCATTCCTACAGGGAAGCCATCAGAAAAAGTAAAAAAATATATGCAGAATCTTTTGGGAAAGGGGAAAAAATTCGCCTGGCCTTCCTGGTTTGCAGGAAACTTTTACATGAATGAAAAAAGCCTGCGGGAACCTGTCCGCTACACGGAAGGACTGCAGTATGACTCTTTTACCGATAAGAGCCACCAGCTTCTGGAGGAAGGACACTTTATTGTTACTGCCAATTCAGACCGCATGGGATACCGCTTAAGCGGACCCAAGCTGGGGCTGACGGCGCCGCTGGAAATGATTTCTGAAATGTGTGCCCTGGGAACCATCCAGGTTCCGCCGGAAGGGAATCCTATTATCCTTATGGCGGAACACCAGAGCTGTGCCGGCTACCCGGAAATCGGGCAGGCTGCTCTGGTGGATATAGGACGCATTGCCCAGAAAGGACCGAAAGATACGCTCTGCTTTAAGAAAATCAGCAGAGAAGAAGCAGAAGATGAATATATTTTTATGGAGAAAAAAATGAGGGAAATCAGAGAAGGGATTTCCTATAGAACCGGCTGGGGGGAATAGGAATGGATACAGAACACTTAAAATCACTGGAAGAGATCATCCGTCTCTTCAATGAAGGGGGACTTTCCAAAATGAAGGTTTCCCTGGAAGGAATGTCGGTGGAGCTGGAAAAGGAAGGGACTCCTGCCATTCCGGCCGCCCTGCCTGAGAAACAGGAAAAGATGAAGGAGGAAACGGGCGCTCTCATCACGGTGACGGCACCGCTGGTAGGTGTTTTCTATGCTTCTCCCAGTCCCGATGATCCGCCTTATGTGTCCCTGGGGGACAGGGTGTCGGAAAACAGTACACTCTGCCTCATTGAATCGATGAAGGTTTTCACAGAAATTCCGGCGGGAGTTTCCGGCGTGGTGGAAGAAATTCTTGTCCATTCCGGTGACTATGTGGAATATGACCAGCCCTTGTTCAAAATCAGGACCGTGAAATAATGCTGAGAAGAGTAAACCGGGTTTTGATAGCCAACCGCGGGGAAATTGCTCTCCGTATTATCAAAGCCTGCAGAAATACGGGAAAAACATCTATTCTGGCTTATTCCAAGGCTGACAGGAATACCATTCCCGTGGAAGAAGCGGATGAATCCATCTGCATCGGGCCCCCGCCGGCACAGCAGAGCTATCTGTCCATTCCCGCCCTTTTGACAGCTGCCCGCCTGACCATGGCTGACGGCATCCATCCAGGCTACGGCTTCCTCTCGGAAAACGGCACCTTTGCCCGGCTCTGCGAGGAAAGAGGGCTCATCTTTATTGGGCCCCGGGCGGAATCCATATGGGAAATGGGGGATAAGGCCAGAGCCAGAGAGCTGATGAAAACAGCCGGAGTACCGGTGATACCGGGAAGCGACGGTATTATTCATTCAGAGGAAGAAGGAACAGCTGCCGCTGCCCGCATCGGTTATCCTGTCCTTATTAAAGCCTCCGCCG
This sequence comes from Dialister sp., assembly GCF_051885895.1. Classification (GTDB taxonomy): domain Bacteria; phylum Bacillota; class Negativicutes; order Veillonellales; family Dialisteraceae; genus Dialister. The sequence continues at coordinate 34,126 of NZ_JBJEXP010000034.1, forward strand.
GCGGTGGAGGAAAAGGCATGCGGGAAGCCGATAATGAGGAAGAACTGAAAAAGAACATGAAAGAAGCTTCCACAGAAGCATTGAAGGCTTTTGGCAATGGAGATATTTATCTGGAGCGCTTCTTCCGACAGGTTCATCATGTGGAAATCCAGATCATGACTGACCGCTATGGCCATGTGGCAGCCCTGGGCGAAAGAGACTGCTCTTCCCAGAGAAATCATCAGAAGATGATTGAGGAATCTCCTTCCCCGCTGATGGATGAAGCACTCCGCCGAAAAATGGAAGAAGCAGCCAGAAAGGCAGCTCTTGCTTCCCATTATGTCGGCGCCGGTACTGTAGAATTTATTGTGACGCCGGAAAAAGATTTCTATTTCATGGAAATGAACACAAGAATCCAGGTAGAACATGGTGTGACCGAGGAAGCAACAGGTACGGAACTGGTGGAAACCATGATACGCATTGCCGACGGAGAAACACTTCCCTGGAAAGAGGACATTCTGCCTCGGGGCTGGACCATGGAATGCCGTATTAATGCGGAAAATCCCTTCCGCGGGTTTGCCCCTTCTCCGGGACGGCTTCTCACCTTTGAAATACCCCGGGGAAAAGGGATCCGGGTTGATACAGCAATGAGGCAGGGATCGGAAATTTCCCCGTTCTATGATTCCATGATAGCCAAGCTTATTGTCCATGACGAGACAAGAGAAAAGACGAGGCTGAAAATGAAAGAAGCCCTGGATGCCTTTCATATTGAAGGCGTGTCTACCAATATACCGCTCCAGAAAGCGGTAATATCTTCCAAAGCTTTTGCAGAAGGCCGGGTCAATACCACCTATGTGGAAAAGCATCTGGATGAATTGCTGCAATCCGCGGAAAACGGATAGAAAGGAAAAAGCATGGACTACGGAAACTGGAAACCAAAAGATGTCAGGAAATTAATCAGAGAAGGAAAGATTACCGGACAGACCAGCGGTATGTGCAACGGCTATGCCCAGGCTAATCTGGCCATTCTTCCCAAAAGTTTGGCCTTCGACTTTCTTCTCTTTACCCAGAGAAACAGGAAACCCTGTCCCCTGCTGGATGTGACGGAAGCAGGAAGTCCGGAACCGAAGCTGGCGGCGCCGGGAGCGGATATCCGATATGACATACCGAAGTACCGTATCTATAAAAAGGGGGTCCTTACCGATGAAGTGACAGACCTTTCGGGCTTCTGGAAGGATGACTATGTGGCTTTCCTTCTGGGCTGCAGCTTTTCCTTTGAAAGCCCCATGATTGAAGACGGTCTGGATGTGCGGCACATTACCGATCACCACAACGTGCCCATGTATATCACCAACATTCCCTGCGTTCCGGCGGGCGTCTTCCACGGACCCATGGTGGTTTCCATGCGCCCCATGAAACCGGCTGACGCCATCCGTGCTGTGCAGATTACCACCCGCATGCCCTTCGTCCATGGAGCACCCATCCACCTGGGAGATCCGGCGGCCATCGGCATCAAAGACATAGATAAACCGGATTTCGGGGATCCCTCGGAAATCAAAGAAGGGGAAATTCCCGTATTCTGGGCCTGTGGCGTCACACCTCAGGCAGCTGCTATGACCGTAAAGCCGGATATCATGATTACCCATGCTCCGGGCCACATGTTCATCACGGATATACTGAACTCCAAGCTGGCTATTATGTGAGGAAGGGAAAAGCTTCTGCCTTTTGAGGTACTTATTTCCGGTATATAAGGCTTCCGGTTGGTTATTTTTCAAGGCGGCCTGAATGACGACGGATAAGCAGAAGGAATTTATGAAGCTTGATGTCTGATGGCCAGCGTCTGACTTCTATCACCTTACTGATTTGACACAAAAAGAAGAACGGATATAATAATATACTGATATATTTTGTTGCAAGAAACGGCGGTCAATGATGGCCGTTTCTTTTCTGTAAGGGGTTAAAAAAGGATGGAAATATTTACACTGCAGTTCTGGCTCAGCGTCGGGGCCATTATATTGATGGATTTATCTCTGGGAGGAGACAATGCGGTGGTGATTGCCATGGCGTCCAACCGGCTTCCCCACAGGGAAAGGAAGAAAGCCATTCTGATCGGTACCATCGGAGCGGTCGGACTTCGCATGGCTCTCACCTTTGCGGCCGTGTGGCTCCTCACCATTCCCTACCTTCAGGTCCTGGGCGGCATTCTCCTTATTCCTATTGCCGTTCATCTTCTGGCACCGGGAGATGAAAATCCTCATATTCAGGCTGCCGATAACCTGTGGACTGCAGTGAAAACTATTATCCTGGCGGATTTCCTCATGTCCATTGACAATATCCTCTCTGTGGCCGGTGCAGCCAATGGAGATTTCCTGCTGGTGGTTTTCGGCCTCATGGTGAGTATCCCCATCATCGTCATGGGAAGCCAGCTCATCGGAAAAGTACTGGACCGCTTCCCGGTTCTCATGTATGCCGGTGCAGCCATGATCGGCTGGACTTCAGGCACCATGTTTCTTCATGATAAGGCGCTGGGACCGGTGATTACCGGTGCCTGCGGCAGCTGGATCGAATATGCCCTGCCGGCTTTTCTGGCGGCAGGCGTCTGCGTTCTGGGATACAGGAAAAGTCACGGAAAATAAAGAATCCATCCACGGCAAAAAGGCTTCACAGCTGTCTGTGAAGCCTTTTTGCATAAAAAGAAAGATACAGCTCACATGGGAAGAATGCAGGACCCGTTTGCATCCTTTGACCGAAGTATCATCTTTTTGCTTTTCAGTGCACTGAAGCAGGAGCACCGCATTCTGTCGCATCTTTCCTCCCTCCTGTTCCATGGATGGGCGCCGGCAGGATTTCCGAAGAAAGTGATGACGGAAGAAATGCCTCTGTTTATATAGTCCTGGAGCGGAAGACGATGTCTCAGAAATGGATGTATGTACGGGTAAACGAAACCGCTGCTTCTTCTTGGCTCCAGTATCCGCATCATGGTCGGACTATCCCTTTTTCTCACAATACTCTATATAGGCTATGCTAATTTTGCAAAGAGTACATTATTCAGCCTTATCTATCTTTTTTGCGGATACATAAAGTGATATGATAGATGTTGTAATTTTATCATGGAACTGCAGGAGCGTTGCAAAAACGGCTCTTTCCTTTTGAAAAGGGGGATGGGTATGAATATACATGAATATCAGAGCAAGGCCATTATGAAGGAATATGGCATTCACGTGCCGGAAGGCTATCCGGCTTTTACAGTGGAAGATGCAGTGGCTGCTGCGAAACGAATCGGCACACCGGTGGTAGTGGTGAAAGCCCAGATCCACGCAGGCGGCCGCGGAGAAGCAGGGGGCGTGAAACTGGCTCATTCGCTGGAGGAAGTTCGAAAATATGCAAAGGAGCTTCTTGGCAGTACCCTGGTGACCCGTCAGACCGGGCCTCAGGGAAAGAAAGTGAACCGTCTTCTCATTGAAGCGGGAGCCCATATTAAAAAGGAATATTATATTTCCTTTGTGGTGGACAGAGAGTCCCGATGCGTGGTGATGATGGCTTCAGAGTCCGGTGGTATGTCTATCGAGGATGTGGCTGCGGAAAATCCCGATGCTATCCTGAAGGAATATATCGATCCGGCCATCGGTCTGGCTGATTTCCAGGCTGTCCGCATGGCCTATGCCCTTCATATGGAACAGGCAGTGGTACCGAAGGCAAAGACCTTTATGAAATATCTGTACAAGCTCTTTGTGGATAAGGACTGCTCTCTGGCGGAGTGCAACCCTCTGGTGGTGACGGAAGAAAATGAAGTGCTGGCACTGGATGCAAAGCTGAATTTTGATGACAGCACCCTGTCCCGGCATCCGGAAATCGTGGCGCTTCGTGATATTACGGAGGAGGACCAGAAGGAAAGGGAAGCTGCGGCAGAAGGACTGAATTATGTAAATCTGGGCGGCGATGTGGCCTGCATGGTAAACGGAGCCGGCCTGGCTATGGCTACGGTGGATATTATCAAGGAAAACGGCGGAGAACCGGCCAATTTCCTGGACGTAGGAGGAGATTCCACACCGGAAAAAATCGTGGCAGCCTTTAAAATCATGCTGGAAGATGACCAGGTTCATGGCATATTGATTAATATTTTCGGCGGCATCAATAAATGCGATGTGATTGCCCAGGGCATTGTGGAGGCGGCAGCACTTCTTTCCGGCGGAAAGGAAGAATTCCCGATTCCGGTAGTGGTACGTCTGGAAGGCAGGAACGTAGAAAGAGGACGGGATATTCTGCATAAAGCAAATATTGTCAATCTCTTCCCCGCTTCTTCCATGGATGAAGGCGCTAAGAAAGTGATCCGTCTGGCAAAAGAACAGCGGGAAAAGAAATAAGGAGGGCTGGTCATGAGTATATTAATCCATAAAGATACAAAGGTCATTGTACAGGGCATTACCGGCAGGGCAGCCCGTTTCCATACGGAGCAGATGCAGGCTTACGGTACCAGAGTCGTCGGCGGTACGGCACCTGGGAAAGCAGGCCAGGTGTGCTGCGGTGTGCCGGTATTCAATACCATGAGGGATGCAGTGGCAGTCACCGGAGCTACGGCTTCCGTTATTTTCGTTCCTGCACCCTTTGCAGCTGATGCCATTCTGGAAGCAGTAGAAGCAGGGCTGGATCTGGTAGTCTGCATTACGGAACATATTCCGGTGGAAGATATGGTAAAAGTGCATCGATACATGGAAGGGAAAAAGACACGGCTCATCGGGCCGAACTGCCCGGGCATCATTTCCGTTGATGAGGCCAATATCGGTATCATTCCTTCCCAGATTTATAAAAAAGGTCATGTAGGTGTAGTGTCCAAGTCAGGCACTCTTACCTATGAAGCCACCTACCAGCTTACACAGGCAGGCATCGGCCAGACTACGGCTATCGGTATCGGCGGGGATCCTATCAAAGGCATGGACTTCATTGATACGCTTACCCTTTTCAATGAGGATCCTGAAACGGAAGCGGTGCTTATGATCGGTGAAATCGGAGGAAATGCAGAAGAAAGAGCGGCGGCATGGATCAAGGAACATATGAAAAAGCCGGTGGCTGCTTTCATTGCCGGACGGATGGCACCTCCCGGAAAGCGTATGGGCCATGCGGGAGCCATTATTTCCGGCGGCAAGGGAACGGCTGCAGAAAAGATTGCAGCCTTGAACGCCGTAGGGATTCCGGTGGCCAGAACAGTGGCAGATATTGGTGAAACAGTGATTCAGCTGCTGAAGGAGAAGGGCATTTACGAAGACTGCCACACCTGCTGAGCGGAAAACGCTCTGTCCTTTGCATCCGGCGTGGCAGACAGGACAGCGCCGGATGCGCGCAAAGACCGGAAATGGCAGGAAAGCACCGGTAGAATTATGGAATCTGATTTTATAATTCTACCGGTGCTTTTTATTATGATTTTATGTAGTTCCGGATGATTGAAAGTCCCTTTCGCAGTCGGGCAGAATTTCCGGCGGAACAGAGAGATACACGAAGAAAACTGCTTTCTTCATGAGATGCGGTCAGGAAGCGTCCGGAGTGATAAACGTGGATGCCCTGCGTAAGGAGTTCACTTTCTACCTGCTCAAAAGAACGATGGCCGGGAATAGGGAGCCAGCGGAAATAGCTGGAAGGCTGCGGAGATACATGCGGGAAAAGGGAATCAAACAGAGCACAGCTCTTTTGGGCAAGGACTGCCTTTTGATGCAGCAGCTTTGCGGCAGCACCGGACGTGAGCATTTCATTTATGATTTCAGCATCCAGAGAGGATGTCTTGATACTGATGCTGGAAAAGCCTTCCTTCATGGTATCTTTTATATCATCAGTCAGAGCACCGTAGGCTATTCGGAGACCGGGGCAGAGGCATTTGGTCAGACTGGCGATATAGAAGGAGCGGCACCCCACCAGGTCATGAAGGGATATCATGTCTTTCCCTTCCTCTGCCCGGAGCCAGGCATACAGGTCATCTTCGATCAGCGTCAGATGATTCTTTTTTATCACATAAGCCAGTTCCTCTTTTCTGGCAGGAGAAATCATGACATTGGATGGATTGGAACAGGAGGGCATGAGATAAATACCCTGAATTTTTAATTTCCTGCAGATCCGGTCAAGTTCATCTGCAAGCATACCTTCTCTGTCACCGGCCACAGGGACGAGTGTCAGTCCCTTCATTTTGGCAAGGAGTATAAAGTTGGAGTAGGTATAAACATCAACGGCAATACGGTCACCCGGATGGAAAAGGGAGAAAAGGGCGGTGGTCAGTGCATTTTCTGCTCCCTGAAATATGATGATATGTTCCATGTCGGTATGAACGCCGAGAAGGGAAAGCCAGTCTGCCGCCTGCAGGCGCTGGTGAGGGAATCCGAAGGGGTGTTCATAGGACAGGAGATTTCGAACATAGCCCTGATGAAGCACTTTCTCCATAGCGGTTTCTACCGGCGCCGTAATTTCCGGGAATCCGCTGATAAATCCCATTTCTATGCAGGTCATTGGCGAGGAAGGGTGTTCAATCATAATAGACGCCACGGCATGGGGTGAGACGAAGGTACCACGGCCTGTGACACCGTAGATCAGCCCCCTGTGACGGCAGTAATTATAAACTCTTGTAATCGTGGAATAGTTCAGGTCCAGATAGTCTGCCAGTTCACGCTGCGGCGGGAGCCTGGTTCCTTCCGGGAGTTCTCCGTCAAGAATTTTCTGCTCAAGGTCCTGAGTCAGAGAAAGGTAATAGGGCCTTGAAAGTTTTGATAAATTCGGTTTCCAGGAGAGAGGATAGTGATCAAAAGAATTAACGGGCATGGCATTTTCCTTTTACAGCAGGGAATCATAATCAGTATTCCCATTAAATTGTTATACATACAATTTTGAAATTGCCTTCATAATATGCCAGCGTTATGATGTTGTCAATGGATAGACTGTGCAGATGACAGTGAATATTTGCGGAAAAGAAAGGACGGAAGACGATGAAACAGTATATGGCTGATGCATTTACGGATGAAATTTTCAAGGGAAACCAGGCTGCAGTATGTGTCATGGAGAAATGGATTTCCGATGAAATCATGATGGCAGTGGCGGAAGAAAATCATTTTTCCGAAACGGCCTTCATGGTGAAGGAAAAAGAAGGGCGCTACCATCTGCGCTGGTTTACTCCCGGCGGGGAAATCGACCTTTGTGGTCATGCAACCCTGGCTTCAGGATATATTCTTTTCCGATTCTATGAAAAGGATAAGAGACAGGTGGTTTTTGATACCATGAGCGGCCCATTGACGGTGGAAAGAAGAGGGGATCTTTATGTAATGGATTTCCCTGCGTACCGGCTTACCCCTGTGCCGGTCAGTGATGCCATGGAAGAGGCCATCGGCACGAGGCCTCTGGAAGCATGGATGGGACGGGATCTGCTCTGCGTGCTGCCGGATGAATCTTCCGTTAGAGAGGCAAAGCCTGATTTGGAAAAGGTAAAGGCACTGGACGGACTGCTTCTCCATATTACGGCAAAGGGACAGGATACGGACTGTGTATCCCGTTCCTTTGCGCCGAAACTGATGGTAGATGAAGATCCGGTATGTGGAAGCGGCCACTGCCATATCATCCCCTACTGGGCTAAAAAGCTGGGAAAGAATGATATTATTGCCTGGCAGGCTTCTGCCCGGGGCGGGATGATTTACGGGCATACGGATGGAGAACGTATCCGTCTGGCCGGGAAGGCAGCCCTTTACGGGATGGCGGAAATCGCAGATACAGTGAAAGGACTGTGACTCTATGCCCTGCTTCTTCGGATGCCGGATTCCCGCACTTGACGAAGCTTCTGATTTTCGCTATTGTAAGGGTATATTCGGAAAGCGGAGGAAAGGCAGCATGTTTTCAAAATTTCAGGATTTTCTTCTGGTAGTGGTTCTTTTTTATTCTATTTACCGTATTGGCTTTGGAGAAGGAGTAACCACGGTGAATCTCTTTATCCTCCTCTGCGCAGTGGTAGCAGTCATTTCCATGGCACTCAGGCGGAGCGGTGCCTATGACAGGGCCCATGCGCAGCGAGAGGAAGCAATGAAGGAAAAAGAGAAAGATAAAAATGAAAAAGAGCCCTGAGGGCTCTTTTTTCGTGGATAATATTGGGTGTATCATACCGCTTTGGGGGCGGTTTTGTCATATATCAGCCAGTGGGATATCACATGCCTTGTGTACTCTCTTTTTCTGCCATTTCTGCAAAGGGGATTCCTTTTGTATCCTGCTTATGGTCAGAGAGGAAAAGTGTGAGCACTGTCGTATCTTCTTTTTCCATCACCACGGCCGTGATGTAGACAAGCTGGGTCATTCCGCCTCCGGTGAGGAGAAAATCGGCGGTCCCCTGACGGCAGGGTATACCGTGTTCATCAGATATTTCCTCCCAGCCTGTAAAATGGCGGAGACGAATGTGCGAGGATTCGCTGTTTGTCATGGATTCCAGACGGTCTGCTGACAGACTGCTGTTCCATCTTCCTTTCCAGAGCCGTGCCTGATCGGCAGGAATGGAAAGGCGGATGCGGTATCCTCCGTAGTAATGGCGCCCCTGACAGCGTACCTGCTCCAGGGAAGCTTCCTGCCCGGCGGCAACAGCCTGCGATGCAAGCTCCTCATGCCAGTCATGATGGCCGGGGAAAAGAGGAAGCGCATCCAGTTCATTGGTCAGCTTCTCTTTCAATTCATCCCGGGCAAAGAACTCTTTCATTTTTTGTCCGAGAAATGAACTGTCGGCGGCGGTTATGGTAATGGAAGTTTCCATTATCCGGGCATAGCGCCCTGAAAAGGTGAGGGCGTTGAGCAGGATAATGCCGATAACTGCTGCGAGGGAGGCTATAGTAATCAGTACTTTTTTCATGAAAATCCCTTTCTGTGGTTTCATTATAGCATGGGGAGCCATGGGTTTGAGAGAAATGGTCCGTATCGTAGTGACAGGTTCATTCCCACCTGCCGGTATTTATTGCTGCCTGTAAAACTCACCGCCCTTAGGCGATACCACAATCCTCAGGCCTTTTTGTCAAACAGAGGGGATTATGATAAAATTAAAATCATAAACAGGAAACTCCATCCAGGGAGCTTTCAGGGCCGGAATGGCCTGAAATCATGGGAAGAGGTGTTTTTCATGAATCCTGATTTGGATATAGTACGAAAAATTAACAGTCTGGCAGGAAGGGTGCGCCCTTTTGACCTGATGATGGATCTGATTACCCGATACGGTCATTGGGCCTTTGTAATTTATGGACTGCTTCTCTGGTTTTCCCCGGGAAAGGATCGGCAGGAAAACCGGCGCTGCTGTATTCTGGCTTTCTTTGGCGTTTGTCTGGCATCCATTATTTCCTTTGTGATTGGAAAAATATGGTTTAGGAAACGGCCTTTTACCAGGGACTACAGAATCTGGAATTTTACGGGACACAAGGCCAACGCTTCTTTCCCGAGCAATCATACCATGAACGGGGCAGTGGTGGTTCTGCAGCTCCTTTCCATGCACAGGAAGGGGTCCGGGATTATGACCGTTATGGCTTTTATCCTTGCCTTTTCACGGCTCTTTTCCGGAGTCCATTATCCCAGCGACCTTCTCGGAGGGACTGCCGTGGCAGTGCTGGTGCACCGTGTGCTGAATCATGAAGCACTGGCTCCGTTTTTCCGTTTCCTGACCGTCATTTTTTCCTTTATCAGTGATGAAGCGGTCCGGAAAATCAGAGGGCGGTGAGCAATGTGGCAGGGGAACGCAGTGATACGGGAAGCAAAATGTCAATCATGCGGATTGTGCAGGTGCTTCTTCGTGAGTCGGACAGGGAACACCCGCTGACACAGCAGGAAATTCTTGATTTCATGGAGAAAAAGTATGGCATGACAGTGAACCGGAAGTCCATCGGAAGAAATCTGAACCGTCTGAAGGAGGCGGGACTTCCTGTCATGTGCCGTGAAGTGACCCGGGTGGTCAACGGGAAGGAAACGTCCCTGTCTCTGGACTGGTACTGGGACCATGTGCTCTCTCAGGAAGAGCTGAAAATGCTCATAGACCTGCTTTATTTCTCTCACCTGCCGGCCCAGCAGATACGGCAGATGGCGGAGAAACTGAAGTACCTGCAGAGCCGTACCTTTTCTGAAGGAAAGGAAAATGTGAAGAATCTGCCGGCTCCCGGAAGACCTTCGGAACCGGAGGAAACGCTGGCGGTTATCTCCCGTGCCTGCAGCCAGAAGAAGAAGATTTCCTTTTATTATGACCATTATGAGGCGGACGGAAAACGGCATCATGGCCGGACTCTTTCCGGAGAAGACCGGCTGTATCGGGTCAGCCCCTATCAGATCATTGCTTCGGATGACCGGTATTTTCTCCTCTGCAATGAGGAGGATCGCGAAGGCATATCCGTATTCAAGGTGGACATGATGGCTGGAGCTTCCCTGCTTGAGGAACCGATGAGACCGCAGAAATCCCTGGAGGGAATGGAACAGGGAGAAAAAATTTCCGATTTCCTCTTTGCCCGTCATGGGGTTTATACAGGACAGCCTGTTTCCTGCAGCTTTGAAGCGGACTGGCATCTCATGAGCGATATTATGGATGACTTCGGCAAGGCGGCCCACCTGGTATCTGCCCGCCAGAATCTGGTAACCGTAGAGGTGACTCTTCCGCCGTCTGCCATGAAAGCGTGGGCTCTGGAGCATGCGCCTTTTGTCAAAGTGACGGCGCCGTCATACCTGGTAAAGGAGGTCAAGGAGGCGGCAGATGAGCTGTGCCGGCTCTATGGAGCACCATGATGATTCTTGAAATCGCAGGATGTATCCTCTGCCTTTTCTTTCTTGCACTGCTTCTTCCGATAACCTACCGGATTTCCTTTGCGGCGTGGAAGCTGGAAATTCGGGTTTCTGCTCTGGGCGGGCTTCTGTCAAAGAAAAAATCCTTCTCCTTCCATAAGGAAAAGACGATGAAAGAGGAGAAAGAGGAAGAAAAAGAAAACATTTCTTCAGAGTCTGCCCGCGAGGAATTGAACAGGGTGCTGGATGAATGGGAAGACAATCAGTCTTCGAAAGAAAAGGATGATGAAGATAAAAAAGCAGCTGAAGTCAAAAGGCAGGAGACAGCAGAAGAAGAGGAAAAATTACCTTCCGCCGATGACAGCGGAAAAGTGCCATTAAAAAAAGAGAGAACCCATCCTTCCTATGCAGCACAGCTCTGCTTTGCCCTGGACAACGGCCTGGCAGAACGATGTCTGAAAGGGGCGCTTCGAATAGCAGCTCACGGTTTTCCCGGCAGATATCATATAGAAGGAGACCTGGGGCTTGGCGAACCTATGCATACCGGTATTCTATGCGGGCTGGTTTATACCTTTTTCCCAAAGGCGGCTGAGGATATTCAATGGAATTATGTGGACAGGGTATGTACGCTTTCCGGAAGAGCCGGAGGGCGGCTGATTCCCCTGTACCTGCTTTATATACTTTTGACTCTTGCCCTGTCAAAACCGGCAAGAGAGTTCTGGCATTTCAGACAAGGGGGAAATGAAAATGGATGATGAAGTAAGAAAACAGATTTTTGAGGATTTTAAAAAGATGATTACTACGGAATCAGTGGTAGGCGAACCGATTTACCTGGGAGATGCCACCATCGTTCCGTTTGTGGATATATCTTTCGGCTTCGGCAGCGGTGCTCACGGCAGCAGTGCTGCCGGCGGCGCAGGAGGCGGAAAGGTAACACCAACGGCAGTTCTTATTCTGAAGGGAGAACGGGTGGAGCTTTTCTCCATCAAGAATGCGGCAGCCAACAATACCATTGATAAGGTAATCAATATGGTGCCGGAAGTCATTTCCCATTTCACAAAGAAGAAGGAAAAGAAGGAAGAAGTACGGGAAGCAGCTTTGAAGGAAGCAAAGGAAGCCATGGCGGAAGAAGCGGAAACAGCAGCTTTGGAGGCGAAGGGAAATCAGTGAGTTTTCCGGGATTCCTTTGTAAAATACCGGTTAGGCCATTGACACATGTCGATTCTTTGATTAAAATTAAGCTATGCTTACTTGAGGCTCCCGCCTTTGGGGAGCACAGTTAGGAGGACACTATGAAAATGAATAAAGCAGTAGCAGCTGCAGCTGCTGGTATGATCGCATTTGGCGCTATGTTTTCCGTTTCCGCTGCAGGAATCGGTTTTGTTAATTCCAATGCTCTTCTCCAGGCTCATCCGAAGATGCAGAAGGCACAGCTGGATATGAGAACGGCTGCCCAGAAAGCAGAAGAAAGCTTCAAGAGCCGTTCTGCCGGCAAGACTGACCAGGAAAAGCAGCAGATTGCTACCGAACTGCAGAAAGAAATGGATCAGAAGGAAAGAGCTGCTATGCAGCCGATTCTCTCCGACATCATGAAAGCTATCCAGCAGGTCCGTCAGGAAAAAGGACTGGATATCATTCTTGAACAGGGTGCTGTCGTTGACGGCGGTGTAGATGTAACCTCTGCCGTAGCCCAGAAACTGGCTAAATAATGACGGAAGCCAAACGGTGTGATAGTTTTCTATCACACCGTTTTTTTATTTTGACAATTCCGATATAATGGGACTAGGGAAGCACAGATTATTTTATAGAGTCTGCTTTCATAATCTTTTATGCACTGCTGTGTCATGGGATTCCTTAAACAGCTTGCTGTACGCATCATTCCATTTCCTGCATTGCATAAAATTCAGTAATGAAAACAGACAAGGATTGCATCAGCACTTCCCCCGGCAGGCTGGTAAACCGGTGGATCAGGGAAAAGCATTGACGCAGCGTCAGGCGGAACCTGAAGCACAGAGCCTGAAAACCGGAAACAGGAAACTTTTTATAAAAAGGAGAGTCTATGATGGATAAACTGACTGCTTTATGCAAAGCAATGATTACCTATGATAAAGGGGATCCCCGCAGGATCCACCATTTCCTGAAGGTGCATGCCTTTGCCGTCCAGATCGGCAGGGAAGAGGGGCTGGATGAGAGGACCCTGTTCCGGCTGGAGGCGGCGGCTTATGTGCACGATATCGGCATTCATGAGGGAGAAAGGCGTTTTGGAAGAAATGACGGGCAGATCCAGCAGGAACTGGGGCCCGATGAGGCACGGCCCATGCTGGAATCCCTGGGATTTGACAGGGATGATGTGGAACGTATCTGCTGGCTGGTGGCCCATCACCATTCTTATGGAAGTATCGATGGCCCGGATGCCCAGATTCTGGCAGAGGCAGATATGCTGGTAAACCAGTACGAAGACGGCGCACCTCTGAAACAGAATGAAGCCCTGTACCACCGTTTGTACAAGACCGAATCGGGAAAGAGAATGTTCCAGGAGCTTTATTTTGATACTTATGAAGGAATAAAGAAGTGAGAGATACATCCCTGGTATACCCCGTGAGGGAGGACGGAAGCATCCTTCTGGGGCGCAAGAGACGGGGCATGGGATATGGAAAATGGAACGGGTTCGGCGGGAAAATTGAACCGGGCGAAACCATGCGTGAATGCGCCTGTCGGGAGCTTTTTGAGGAATGCGGTCTGGTGATGGATCCGGATCAACTGGATATGGCAGCTGATTTATATTTCCATCAGCCCTCGGACCCTGTCTGGTCTCATGCGGGGATTGTGTATTTTGCCCGGGGCTGGAGCGGCATTCCTCATCTATCTGACGAGATGGAGCCCCGGTGGTTCCGTCCTGAAAAATTTCCCTATGAAAATATGTGGATGGCGGATAAAGTGTGGCTGCCCATGATTCTGGCAGGAAGGAAAATCAGAGGAACCATCTATTTCGCAGAAGACGGGGAAACTGTTTATGATTATGATTTCCGGGAGATGAACTGATGAAGAAGGACATACCGGGGAAAGACTGGCCGAAGACACTTCTTTCCTGGTTTGACAGAAATGGAAGGGAGCTTCCCTGGCGGGAAGACAAGCCGCGGAATCCCTATCATGTATGGATTTCGGAAATCATGCTTCAGCAGACAAGAACAGAAGCAGTGAAGCCCTATTTCAACAGCTGGATGGAACGGTTTCCCACCATTCATGATCTGGCCCGGGCAGAAGAGTCAGAAGTGCTGCATCAGTGGCAGGGGCTTGGGTATTACAGCCGGGCCCGGAATATTCATAAAGCTGCCAGGGAAATAGAGGAAAAGTACGGAGGCACTCTTCCGGACCGGAAGGAAGCTGTCCTTTCTCTGCCCGGCATAGGGAACTATACGGCCGGAGCCATTCTATCCATGGCTTATGGAAAAAAGGAAGGCGCTGTAGATGGCAATGTGCTTCGAGTATATGCCCGCCTGTATGAGGTGGAGGAAGATATCCTGAAGAGCAGTGGTAGAAAAGAAATCGAAAAGCTGGTGGAAAGCACCCTGCCGGAAAGGGCCGGCGACTTTAATGAAGCTCTTATGGATCTGGGAGCGGAAATCTGCATTCCCAGAAATCCGAGGTGCGAAAGCTGTCCTCTTTCTTCGGAATGCCGTGCCCTTCTTCATGGCAGGGAAAAGGAACTGCCGATTCGCAGTGCCAAAAAGGCACCGAAAGAAGAGCAGGCGGCCTGCGGCGTGTGGATCAGGGAAGGCCGCGTGCTGCTCCATAAAAGACCGTCTAAGGGGATGCTGGCATCCATGTGGGAATTTCCCATGGCTCTTGCTTCTTCTGCGGAAGAGGCAAGACAGGGGCTGGAAAAGCTCCTTCTCGGTACGGCGGGGGACTCCATGTGGCATTACCGCCATGTCTTCACCCATCGCATATGGCATATGAATGCGTATCAGATGAAAGAGGCCCGGGTGCCGGACGGGGAGTACCGCTGGTTTACCCCGGAAGAATACAGGGAAATTCCTTTGGCAGGCCCTCACGCAAGGCTGGCCGCTTTCGTGGAGAAACTGGTAGATTAGCGGGATAGGGATAGTGGCTGGTTGATGCCACCATCGGCATGCACCCTTTGGGGAATACAGTTACTCTTCTTTATCGTCATTTTGACTGCAGCAAAGCGGAGTGGAGAAATCTCTTCGAAGACTGGTATGTATTGCGATTGCTTCATATGCAGCGTGCAGGGAGATTCTTCGCTGACGATCAGAATGCATGAGTCGGGCGGGAAGACCAGTATGTAACGCTGACTATAAAACTTACGCCCCACAGGACGCTGCCATAATTCCCAGACCGAAGGCTTGTCAATCTTTAAAACACTTGTACTTTCCGGGCGCTCCTCTGAATCCTTTTGAACCCGGGCCGCAAAACGGTCCCAAGGAGGTGGAATGATGTTTGAACGGATGATATTGATGATTTTTTCCTTCCTGGGAATTTTGAACGGCATCTTTGGAGCCATTATTTTCCGGAGAAGAAGGTTTTATTTTTATCTGGCCGGAAGCTGGCTTCTGAGCTTTCTTTCTGCTGGCTATTTCCTCTGGTATGCCCGGGGGTATGATGGACTGGGCCTGTGGTCTCTCTGGCTGGGGTATCTGGCCTGCGGGCTTATGGTGGCGGAAATCATAGCACTTCCCTGCCTGTTTTTTCTCGCCCTTCTCTCCATTCCCCGAAAGCTGCAGAAGGGAACCCGTGCCCTGACGCTGGCAGTTTTGTTCCTCGCAGCCGGTATAGGAGTGTATGGAGCCATTGACGGCAATACCAGTGAGAAAGTGGAACATCTTGATGTATATGTGGACGGACTTCCCGCTGCTTTTGACGGATATCGGGCAGCCCAGATGACCGATACCCATATCGGACCCTATTTCCGCTACGGAGACCTTCCGGGAGAAATAGAAAGGGCCCGGCAGGAAGGGGCGCAGGTTCTTTTATTTACAGGGGATCTTATTGATGATATCAGACATATGCCAGAAGCAGCTCATACACTGGCAGAAAAGCAGGGGGAATTCCCTGACGGTATTATTTATGTATGGGGTAATCATGAATATTATCGGGGAAAAGACTATATTGAAAGTGAACTGGTGAAGACGCCGGTAAAGCTTCTGGTTAATGAACACACAGCCATTACCCGCGGCGGATCATCCATTTATGTGGCCGGTGTGGATTATCCCTGGGCCAGAGGGGACGCCATGAAGAAGGAAATGGATGATATGACGGAAGAGGCCTGGCAGGGGATTCCCCAGGGGGCTCCTGTCATCTTTCTGGCTCATCATTCCGCTTTTATTGATGAGGGATTCCGCAAAGGTGCGGCAGTCACTTTGACCGGCCACACTCACGGTACCCAGTTCGGGCTGTTTGGCAGGCCCATAATTACGCCCTTTACCTATACCCGGGGGCTTTACAGTGATGGCAGGACTGTTGGCTACGTTTCCAGAGGCGATGCCAGCTGGTTCCCCTTCCGGTTCAGCTGCCCCCGCGAACTGGTGATTATTACGCTTCATCGAAAACAGCCGGCCTGAACCGGTATCATTAGAAAAAACTGCTGAAAAAATCCTGCGGATGAATGATTCCGCAGGATTTTTTCAGCTCTTGGAAGAGGAAAGAGTAGTATCGATTTTGTTTTCCGGTTTCTGGGATATCTGGACAATCTCACTTCGGATCTGTTCCATTTCATCATTATTGTCCGGAGTAAGGGACTGCAGTGTAACTGCCGTCTTATCCGCATTGGTCAGAGGTGTTTCTATGGACTTGGACAGGGTGTTGTAGGAAAGGACAGCTTCTTTTCCGCCTTTAGCAGGAGTAATTACAAGACGCCCGCCGTCTACGGTGCCGGTACCGGAAAGGGAGCCGTTCACTTCCTTGCTTCCCTGCTGCACTTTATGCTCTACAGTAATGGTTTTGTCATCATTCTTGGTGAAAGTGACTGTCTCAAGGTTGCGTATGTGATCGCCGGACCAGTTGACTCCCGCATCCTGCACGCCCCACCAGGTGCCCTGCCAGGGGCCGCCGCTGATAAAGTGCACATAGGCGAAGAATCCGCCTCCTGCTATCAGTACGATGGCAATCACCATGGCTGCCAGGTATTTTTTCATTCTTCCACATCCTTCAGGTAAAAAAGAGTATATACCTTATTATATAAAAAAACAGGAATGAAAAAAAGAGAGATTTTTTTGAGAAATGGATTTTCAGAAAGGAAATAGGAAGAAATTTTTAAGAAATAAGAGAAAACAGGCTGCCAGGCGTTCAAACGGATATGTGAAATTGTGTAATAAAATAGAGAAAATGTCTATAAATGCGTTTAAATGGCTTTAGAAGGGCTTTTATGGTATAATACAGATAAGCAAAGTAAGTTCCCAAAGGACTGACAGGGCTTCCTGAGGTCCTTATTTTTATGCCTCAGTAAAGGAGGAACTATGGATTCTATCGAATGGAAGGAAGGTAAAATCATCAATACCCCGCTGGAGGGGCAGATGAAGAATTCCTACATTGATTATGCCATGTCCGTTATTGTAACCCGTGCGCTGCCTGATGTGCGGGACGGCTTGAAGCCGGTTCACCGCCGCATTCTCTATGCGATGAGTGAAGCCGGCATGCTTCCGAATAAACCTTATAAAAAGTCTGCCCGTATCGTAGGGGATGTACTTGGTAAATTTCATCCCCATGGAGATTCGGCAGTATATGAATCGGCAGTCCGCATGGCCCAGGATTTCTCCACCCGCTATCCCCTGGTAGACGGTCATGGTAATTTCGGCTCCGTGGATGGAGATTCCCCGGCAGCTATGCGTTACACGGAAATGCGCATGTCCAGGATTACACTGGAAATGCTCCGGGATATTGATAAGAACACGGTGGACTTCATGCCCAACTATGATGGCTCCCTGCAGGAACCGGTCGTTCTTCCGTCCCGTATTCCAAACCTTCTGGTTAATGGCTCCTACGGCATTGCCGTAGGCATGGCCACCAATATTCCGCCTCACAATCTTTCGGAAGTGGTAGACGGTCTCTGCGCCATGATTGATGATCCTGATATTACTATTGACGGCCTTATGAAATATATCAAAGGTCCTGATTTTCCGACTGCCGGCATTATCATGGGCCGGAGAGGCATTGATGATACATACCGCACGGGCCGGGGCTCCATTACCGTAAGGGCAAAAACTTCCATTGAAGATATGCAGAAGGGAAAACACCGCATTGTGGTGACGGAGCTTCCCTATCAGGTAAACAAGGCCCGCCTCATTGCTTCCATTGCAGATCTGCAGCGGCAGAAGGTACTGGACGGCATTACCATGCTGCGGGATGAATCAGACCGCTCGGGCATGCGGATTGCCATCGAACTCCGGGCGGATGTCAGTCCGGAAATCATGCTGAACAACCTGTTCAAGCATACCCAGATGCAGATTAACTTCGGTGCCATCATGCTGGCCCTGGTGGATGGACATCCCCGTATTCTCAACCTGAAGCAGATTCTCTATTATTATCTGAAGCATCAGGAAGAAGTCATTACAAGAAGAAGCCGTTTTGAACTGGATAAGGCGAAAGCCAAGGCCCATATTCTGGAAGGTCTGCTGATTGCACTGGATCACATTGATGAAGTGATCCGCACCATTCGTGAGTCCAGAACCGATGAAGTTGCCAAGAATGCATTGATGAGCCGCTTTGACCTGTCGGATAAACAGTCGACAGCTATCCTCGATATGCGTCTGCGCCGTCTTACCGGACTGGAACGGGATAAACTGGAGGCAGACTATAAGGATGTGAAAGAAACGATCGCATATCTGGAAGATCTTCTTTCCAGCAGGGACAAGATCATGAGCGTGGTCAAAGAAGAACTGCAGGATGAAAAGAAGAATTTCGGCGATGAAAGAAGAACGGAAATCACCGACGCACAGGAAGATTTCACTATTACCGACCTGGTGCCTGATGAACCGATGACCATCACGCTGACCAAACAGAATTATATCAAGCGCATGGATTCCGCTGATATCCGGGTACAGAGAAAGGGCGGCCGCGGCGTTTCCGGCATGAAGATGAAGGATGAGGATTATGTCTGGAAGATTCTGAATACCTCTACACATAACAGGATCCTCTTCTTCACCAATTACGGAAAGGTTTACATGAAGACAGCCATTGACCTGCCCAAGTCGGGAAGAACGGCAAGAGGAAGCGCCCTGATCAATTACATCCCCAGCCTGTCCAAGGGCGAAAGAGTAACGGAGCTTCTTGATATTGATGCAGCCGGAGAAGACACAAAGTACCTTCTCATGGTAACCAAGCGGGGCTATGTGAAGAAAACGGAAATCGCGGAATACCGGAATATTAATAAAAACGGCCTGATTGCCATTCGCCTCAACGAGGGGGATGAGCTGGTTACAGTTCTCCGGGTCAAAGGGGATGAGGATGTCATTCTGGGCACCCGGTTCGGTATGGCCATCCGTTTCTCCATCAATGACAGTGAAGTGAGAGCTATGGGAAGAGCTGCTGCCGGTGTTCACGGTATCCGTCTGTCCCAGGTCAACGGCGTGGAAGATGAAGTGGTAGGCGCAGTTATTGCTGCAGACAAGGACATCTTTACCATTTCTGCCGACGGCAATGCCAAGAGAAACAAGGCTGATGCCTACCGCATTCAGGGCAGAAACGGCATGGGCGTCCGCAACTTCAAGAAGGGCTTTGAAGTGGTAGCCCTGGTAGCTGCTGATGACAGCGATGAACTGGTAGGTGTTTCCGAACAGGGAATCACCATTAAGACAAAGGCCAGCCAGATTACCAGCAAGAAGGCCAAAGCCGGACAGGGCGTTATCCTTCAGAGACTGGAAGACGGCGACCGCATCGCTTCCATTGATGTTCTTTCTGAAGAGGATGACAGTACAGAAGAAGAATAAGGAAAGTAATACCGAAAAGGAAGAATCTCCTGCAGGATCCTTCCCGAGACACTTTTCCCGTTTATCAAAAAATGGCAAAGCCGGAATGAAGGCTTTGCCGTTTTTTGATGCAATGGAGAAAATCGTGGATTTTCCCGGCGGTTTAAGGGCGGAATTCATGAAAAGGCTTACCGGGATGCAGGCAGAGAAAGAGGACTGCTGAATTTCGATATTCCATGATAAACACAATATATAGTATGATTATATGATATTTGACACAATAGATTGTACATGATACCATGTGATTAATATCAATCAAGGGAAATGAGGGATTCGTATGAACCACTGGTATGACAATACAATCAGTCAGGGTATCCTGAAAGAAAAATACTATCATAAGGGAGAAAAGACCCCGGAGGAATTCATGGACCGGGTCAGCTCTATTTTTGATCCGGAACTGAAAAAGAGGGTGAGGGGATATCTGGAAGATACTTCTTTCTGCCCGGCAGGCCGGACACTCTATGCAGCAGGAGCCAAAGGAAAATTCAAGGTTTCCATGTCAAACTGCTATATTCTGCCTTCACCGGAAGATAATCTGGAATCCATTTTCCGTGCCAACTATGAAATTGCCCGCATTTTTTCCTATGGCGGCGGCATAGGTATCAATATTTCCAATCTCCGTCCAAAGGGGAGCGAGGTGCGCAATGTAGCCCGTACTTCTACGGGAGCCGTGTCTTTCCTCAAGATTTTCAATGTCACCGGCGAAGTCATCAGCCAGAACGGGCGCCGAGGCGCCATGATGGTGGGGCTGAACTGCAGTCATCCCGATATTTATGAATTTCTCCACATCAAACAGAACGAGGAAAAACTGTCCTCCATGAACATCAGCATCCTTTTTACTGACGAATTCATGGAAGCTGTACGGGACGACAAAGAATACACCCTCCGCTTTACCGTGAAAGCCACGGGGGAGAAAATCGAAAAAACCATAAAAGCCAGGGATTTCTTCAGGGAATTCTGTGAAACACAATGGGACTGGGGCGACCCCGGCGCCATCTTCATTGACCGGATGAACAAGAACCACCTCCTGGCAGGCTATGATGAATACAACATCGAAATCACAAATCCCTGCGGCGAATTCGGCGGCAACGCCTACAATGCCTGCAACCTGGGCAGCGTGAACCTGTACACCATGGTTGATGACAAGTTCAGTGCCCATCCGAAATTCAACGAAGAACGGTTCAAAAAGACTGTATACGACGGTATCACCGCTTTGGACGAAATCGTGGATTACGGCTATGAAGCACAGCCCCTGGATGCCAACAGAACCTGCATTGATGACTGGCGCTCCCTGGGCCTTGGCCTCTTCGGCGTAGCGGATGCCCTCATCGCCATGAAACTCACTTACGGCACCAAAGAAGCCAATGACTTCATGGGACATGTGATGAAAACCATGCTGCTCACCGCCCTCCGATCCTCCTGTGACAGAGCGAAGGAGAAAGGAACCTTCGGCCGTTACCGCTGGGAAGCCACCAGAAAATCTCCTGTCATGGAAATGGTAAAAGACCTGGATCCGGCTCTGTATGAAGATATTCATCAGCATGGCCTTCGCAACGGAACGCTTCTTGCCATTGCACCTACCGGTACTATTTCTCTCCTTATGGGAAGCTTTTCCGGCGGCTGCGAACCGCTCTACAAGATTTCCTATGAACGGACCACCCATAAAATGGAAGAAGCTCACGGCCATTTCAGGGTTTATGCCCACAGCATCAGAGACCTTTTGGAATACCACCATCTGCCACTCACCATTTCTGACGAAGAAATCGTGGCCCGCTTCCCCTGGGTCATCGAAAGCCATGAAGTGCCTTTCATGAACCGTGTCCGTATGCAGGCTGTTATGCAGAAGTATGTGGATAATTCTATTTCCAGTACGGTCAACCTGAAGAACAGTGCCACTCCTGAAGACATCTACCGTATCTACCTTGCTGCCTGGGAAAGCGGCTGCAAAGGCATCACTGTTTTCCGCGATGGCTGCCGCCGAGGAAACATCCTGGGCATAGATAAGGAAGATAAAAAGGAAATCGAAAAAGAAAGAAAAACGGAAGATAAGAAAGAGGACAGTCAGGAAAAGGCAGACACAATGACAATGAGACCTGCAGATAACACTCCTGAATGCCCCAAATGCCATTCCCACCACATCCACATAGAAGGCCACTGCAGCACCTGCGAGGAATGCGGCTGGTCCGCCTGCGGTCTGTGAAAATAAAATTTCAGCCAAATCCCGTCCGTATTCAGACGGGATTTTTTATGCTTTTGAGGAGAAGAAGAGAGAATCGGAGGGTGGGGCTTTTTTCTTGGCGGGACAGTTGTGTTACAATAAAAAAAATTGATTTTTCACAGAATATTGAATTCAGGAGGAACCATGGATCCATTTGTTCATCTTCATGTGCATACGGAATACAGTTTGTTTGACGGCACCTGCCGGATCAAGGAGCTGGTGTCTCATGTGAAGGAAATGGGACAGACAGCAGTGGCCATCACGGATCATGGTGTGATGTACGGGGCGGTGTATCTGTACAAGGAATGCATGGCTCAGGGCATTAAGCCCATTATCGGCTGTGAAGTATATGTGACCCGTGGAAGCCGGTTTGAGAAAAAGGTGGGTGGAGAGAAGGAAAAGCTGGCTCATTTGATTCTGCTGGCAGAAAATAATGAAGGCTATCGGAACCTGATTAAGATCTGCTCCAAGGCCTGGACGGAAGGATATTATTTCAAACCCCGGGTAGATCATGAGCTGCTGCAGGAATATCATGAGGGACTCATAGCTACTTCCGCCTGCGTAGGGGGCGAGCTGCCTCAGGCGATTCTGAACAGGGATATGGACAGGGCACGGAAAATTATCCGGTTCTATATAGATACCTTCGGGAAAGACAATTATTTTATCGAGCTGCAGAACCACGGCCTTCCGGAAGAAGCGGCGGTACGTCCGGCCCTGGCGGCACTGGCGGAAGAATATGGGCTGGGGCTTCTGGCAACCAATGATTTCCATTATACAAAAAAAGAGGATGCAGGAAGCCAGGAAATCAAGCTCTGCATTTCTACAGGAAAGACGCTGGATGATCCATACCATTTCCATTTTGCCAATAATGAATTTTACTGCAAAAGCGGAAAAGAAATGGAAGAGATTTTGGGACAGTATCCCGGTGCCATTGAAAATACGAGGAAGGTGGCGGATCGATGCAATGTGACGCTTACTTTTGGAGAGCATAAGCTGCCTTCTTTTGATGTGCCTGAAGGAGAGACATCCAAGTCCTATCTCAGAAAGCTCTGCGAAAAAGCACTGCCGGAACGGTATCCCCATCCGACAGGCAGAGAAAAGGAGCGCATGGACTATGAGCTGGGCGTTATTGAGCACATGGGATTTTCCGATTACTTCCTCATTGTCATGGATTTCATCCATTATGCCAAATCCCACGGCATTCCCATCGGTCCGGGACGCGGCAGTGCGGCAGGCAGTATTGTGGCCTATCTTCTTCATATTACAGAAATCGACCCGCTGCGCTTTGACCTGCTTTTTGAACGTTTCTTGAATCCGGAGCGGGTGTCCATGCCGGATATTGATACGGATCTCTGCTACCGCCGGCGGGGAGAGGTGATTGATTATCTGGCTCGGAAATACGGGAAGGACCAGGTGGCTCAGATCATCACCTTCGGCACCCTGGCCGCCCGGGCAGTCATCCGCGATGTAGGACGGGTGACCAACATGCCGCTTCGGGATGTTGATAAAATTGCCAAGATGGTGCCTTCCGGCCCCGGGGTGACACTGAAGAAGACGCTGGATGGTTCCCGGGAATTCAAGGATCTTTATGAATCCAATCCTCAGGTGCACAGTCTTATTGATCACTGTCTGGACCTGGAGGGACTGTCCAGAAATTCAGGCACCCATGCGGCAGGGGTGGTGATCTGCTCCCAGCCGGTGGATGACTATGTGCCTATCCAGCTGACCCAGGATGGTTTTATTCAGACGCAGTATGAAAAAGACCAGGTAGAGCAGCTGGGCCTTTTGAAAATGGACCTCCTGGGCCTCCGGAACTTGACGGTGATTCATGACGCTCTGGAAATGATCAGGACGAATCGGGGCATTGCGCTGGACATTAATGCCATTCCAACGGAAGATGAAGCGACCTGCCGCATGCTCTGCGAAGGTGATACCATTGGTGTATTCCAGTCGGAATCCTCGGGATTTACCTCTCTTCTCATGCAGCTCCATCCGGACCGCTTTGAGGACCTGATTCCTATGGTGGCACTCTATCGTCCGGGGCCTTTGGGAAGCGGCATGGCAGAAGATTTCATTAAAAGAAAACACGGAGAAATCCCGGTAGAATATCCCCATCCTTCCCTGGAGCCTATCCTGAAGGAAACCTACGGCGTCATCCTCTATCAGGAACAGGTTATGCAGATTGCCTCTGTCATGGGGGGCTTCAGTCTTGGGCAGGCAGATATGCTCCGCCGGGCCATGGGACATAAGGAACCGGAAATCCTGCAGAAGAACCGGGATACCTTTGTGGAAGGAGCCGTAAAGAACGGCGTGGACAGTAAGACTGCCAATTATGTATTCGATCTGATGGTTCATTTTGCAGGGTATGGATTCAACAAATCCCACAGCGTATGCTACGGATGGATTGCCTGGCAGACGGCATACCTGAAAGCACACTACCGCCCTGAATTTATGGCGGCCATGATGACCTGCTATATCGGCGACCGTGATAAGGTGAGCCGCTATATTTCCGATACCAGAAGAGCAGGCGTGGAAATTGCCGCTCCTGATGTCAATCTGTCGGAAGCCTATTTTTCAGTAAAGGGCAATAAAATCCTTTTCGGCCTTGACGGTATCCAGAACGTAGGGGAAAATGCGGTTGAAGGCATCATAGAAGCCAGAAAAAAAGGAGGTCCCTTCAGGAGCCTCAGCGATTTTCTGGAACGGGTGGACAGCCGGGGACTGAACAGCCGGGCCTGTGAAAGTCTTATCCGCTGCGGGGCACTGGACTCTTTGGGGCTTAACCGTTCCCAGATGCTGGCAGTTCTGCCTGAAGCGATGAGCCAGGCCCAGTCCGTCAGGGAAGACCGGGAGTCGGGACAGGTGAGCCTTTTTGGTGAAGAGGAAGAAACAAAGGCCATCTCCTATCCATCTCTTCCGGATATGCCGCAGAGCGAAAAAATCGACTGGGAAAGAAAGCTGCTGGGGTTTTATGTCAGCGGCCATCCCTTGGACGCCTACAAAGAGCAGATGGCCCACTGCACGCCTATTTACAAACTGGTTTCCGAAAGCGCCCGGTATGACGGAAAAGCCGTAACTATCGGCGGTACCGTGACAAGGGTGAAGGGAACCATGACAAAAAAAGGAGCACCTATGGGATATGCCACCATAGAGGACTATGACGGAGATCTGGAAGCGGTGATATTCCCATCGGTGTGGGAGAAAGCGAGACCGGTTCTGACAGAAGACGCCGCGGTCTGTGTAAGAGGCCGGGTGCAGTCCAATGAAAGGGAAGTCAAGATTCTGGCGGATGAAATCATTCCACTTTCCACTTTCCATAAAACGGTACGTCCACCGGTGTCCGCAGTCCATCTCTATGTGGATGAACGTCACGAAAATAATATGGTCAGCGATGCCCTGGGCCGCATTCTTCTTAAATATCACGGAGAAACACCGGTATTTCTTCATCTTCAGAGAACAAGGCAGGAAATCCGGATGATTCCTAAATTTTATCTGGACTTTTCAGAAGAAGCGGAGGAGGCCCTGAAGGGACTTCTGGGAAATGCCTGCGTGGAGGGGCGGAAGTGAATGATGCATGGCAGCAGGCTGCTGATGGCATATGGATCTCATGAATCTGGGTATGCCGCGGAAGGCCGCTGTATGGTATACTAAAAAAGAATGAATTTTTCTAAAACAGGAAGCCTTGCAGTCGTTTCAAAGGGGGTTATTATGAAGTTCTTGGTTTGCGTAAAGCAGGTAGTGGATACTTCTAAAATGGAAGTGGATCCTGCTACAGGAAGATTAAAAAGAAATAATGCAAACAGTATCCTGAATCCTATGGACAGGAATGCACTGGAAGCCGCACTGGCTCTGAAGGATCAGATCGGAGGCAAGGTATCGGTTATCACCATGGGACCGCCCCAGGCAGCAGCGGTGCTGAAGGAAGCCGTGTCCATGGGCGCTGATGATGTGTACCTGGTAACAGACCGCGCCTTCGGCGGCGCTGACACGCTGGCTACCAGCTATACTTTGTCCAAGGCCATTGAAAAGATCGGGCCCTTTGACCTGATTTTCTGCGGACAGGAGTCCATTGACAGCAATACAGCCCAGATCGGACCGGAGCTGGCGGCAGCACTGGGCATTTCCGATGTAAGCGCTGCTTCAGGCATTTCCTATGAAAAAGAAGGATTCCTTACGGTAGAGCGGCAGATGGGAGAAGACAGGGAAGTACTGGATATGAAACTTCCCGGAGTGGTGACCTGCACGGCGGAAATGAATAAGCCCAGGTATCCCAGCATTAAAGGCATTCTGAAAAAGGATGAGGTGGAAATTCATAATATCACTGCAGGGGATCTGGATGTAGAGGAAGGCCGTATCGGCATGAAAGGATCTCCGACCCAGGTGCGTCAGGTTCGTCCGGTGGTGCCTCCGAAGAAGGAGAATCTCCGTATTGAAGGCAAAACGGCAGCAGAAGCAGTGGATGAACTCTTTGGTGCCATGCAGAAATTGAATCTGGTGTAGGAGGGCAATGATGGATTTTTCTGAATATAAGGGAATATATGTAATTGGCGCTCTCGTAGACGGCAGAATTCAGAAGGTAACCGGGGAGCTGACAGGAGAAGCCAGACAGCTGGCAGATGCATTGAAGGAAACAGTGAATGTGGTGCTGATCGGTGAAAAGCTTTCCGACTCTGCCGATTCCCTGATTCCTCTCGGGGCAGACCATGTGTATGTCCTTACTCACAGACTTCTTTCCCATTATGACGGGAAGGCTTATCAGCAGGTGCTGGCCCGCTTTTTGAAGGAGAAGAAGCCGGATACGGTTATTTTTGCAGCTACGCCTTTCGGCAGGGATCTGGCACCCCGTACGGCGGCAGAACTGGTTTGCGGCGTGACGGCTGATGTGACGGAGCTTTCCGCCGATCAGGAAAAAAGGCTGGTCATCTGGTCCCGTCCGGCTATGGACGGCAATATCATGGCCGATATTGTCAGCCCGCTGTATCGGCCTCAGGTGGGAACCGTGCGCCCCGGTATTTTCAAATATCCTGAAGCGGATGATTCCCGCAGGGGAACTGTGGAAGAAGTGCCGGTAAGCCTTTCTTCTGATGATCTGGGAACGATTCTTAAATCCATTATCCGGGGTGAAAAGGATGAGAACCCAGTGGAAACGGCAAAGATTATTGTAGCCGGCGGACGCGGATTCCACAACCGGGAAGAATGGGAGAGAGTGCATGAACTGGCAGATCTTCTGGGCGCTGCTGTAGGGTGCAGCCGGCCTGTTTCCGAACTGGGATGGGAGCCTCACAGCCGCCAGATCGGTCAGACAGGGAAAGGCGTATCTCCCCGTGTCTACATTGCACTGGGTATTTCCGGTGCCATGCAGCATATGTGTGCTGTAAATGCGGATATTGTTATCGCTGTGAACAAGGATGCCAAGGCACCTATTATGGAAATGGCTGATTATGCTGTGGTGGCAGACCTGAAAGAATTCATGCCTCTTCTTATAGAAAAAATAAAGGAATGGAAGGCAGAAAAACAGGCCTGAGAATGATATAATGAAATGGAAGTACCTTTAGGGAAGCACTGCCTGTGCCACAGAATCGGGGCTCATTAAAAGCGGCCTTTTCATCTGCCCTGTAGACAGAGAACGTGAAATCTGATGGCAGGAGGCGGATTTTCCCTAGAAAAAGCAGGAATCGGATTTCCTGCAAACCCTTTTCCTTTTGGAGGTGAACGGTATGGCAGAAGCAAAAACTACCATATATTACAATCACAATTTCTACTATGATTTCTCCAAGATTATCAGTGCCGATGACAGGGGACTGCAGTTTGGCGACGGCTGCTATGAATGGATCCGTGTTTTCCGGGGACATCCTTTTGCCCTTTCTTATCATGTAGACCGCCTGTATCGCTCCATGCGTCTTCTGGGCATCCGTCCGGTGACTGCACCTGATGAATTTACAGAAATTGTAGAAGTAGTTATTGAAGAAACAGGAGTAAAGGAAGGCTATGTAAAGATTATCGTGACCCGTGGCAGCGGAGATCATGATTTTACCATTCCTTCCAGAAATGCTCTGCGGCCCAATGTGCTTGTGTATGCGAAACCCATTGATCTTGACAGGATTGCCAAGGTACAGGAAGGTGTCAAGTGCATAACCATGAATGATGATCGGGGACATCACTGCGACATTCTTTCCCTGAACCAGCTGAATAATATGATGGCCAGAGCAGAGGCACAGAAAAAGGGCTGCTATGATGCCATTTTTATCAAGGATGACCTTCTTACCGAAGCCAGCCATTCCAATGTGTGCATTGTCAAGGCCGGCGTCATCTGGACTCCTGCTAAAAATGAGTATATGATTCCCGGCATTACCCGCTCGCTGGTGCTTTCCCGTGTAGCACCTACCGCCGGCGTCACGTCCATTGATGACGGAGCGGAACCGGTACGCCTGCATAACATGATGGAGGCGGAAGAAGTATTTCTCACCAATACCCAGGATGGCATCATCCCTGTGCTTTCTATTGATGGAAAGCCTATCGGCGATGGCAAGGTAGGAACGGTAACAAAGAAGATCCAGGAGCATTATGCGCACCTGATGACCGATGGTCTGCCGTAATGGGCAGGGAAAAAAGCAGCCGAAAAGGCTGCTTTTTTGCTTTTGCGATTTTGCGGTAACCGGGGCGGGAAGCCGGCTGCCCGCGCTCCGGCCAACCTATGGTATAATAAACCAGTAAGAACAAACTTTTCAGCCATGATGACAGGAGGAAGCGATGCGCGTATTGGGAATCGATCCGGGAACCGGACGGTGCGGTTTCGGGGTGGTGGATAAAACAGGCACCGTGATTACTCCTGTCAATTACGGGGTCATTGAAACCTATAAGGACCAGAGTGATCTGGAACGGCTGAATATTGTGTATGAAGGAGTATGCGAACTCATTGCTGCTTACCGGCCCCAGTTCATGGGAGTGGAAACACTGTATTTTAATACGAATATTACTACCGGCATCAAGGTGGCCCAGGCCAGGGGAGTGATTCTTCTGGCAGGGTATCGGCAGAATATCCCCATTGTCCCCGTGACACCGCTTCAGGTAAAACAGCAGATGACCGGATACGGACGGGCCGGGAAGAAGCAGGTCATTGAAATGGTGAAGCGGTTTATGGGAATTACCAAAAAAATTGACCCTGATGATGCAGCAGATGCGCTGGCCATTGGGCTGACCGCCATATATCATGTAGAACATCGACAGTTATACGAGGAAAAGAAATGATCGGATATATCAGAGGAAAAGTAACAGCTGTATTTAAGGATTCCTGTTTCCTGGAGGCAGGAGGCATCGGGTATCGGATATTTATTTCCGATAAGACAAGACAGCGCCTGACGACCGGAGAGGAAGCCAGGCTTTTGACCTACATGGCAGTGAGAGAGGACGCAATCCTGCTCTATGGTTTTCCGGGAGAAGAAGAATATCAGCTTTTTCTCCTGCTGATTTCTGTTTCTAAAATCGGTCCCAAGGTAGCCATGGGCATCCTTTCAGCCATGACACCGCCGGCCTTTGTGGGAGCAGTGAAAACGCAGAATCTGTCGCAGCTTACAAAACTTCCGGGCATCGGGAAGAAGACTGCTGAAAGACTTCTGGTGGAACTGAAGGACAAAATGGGAGCCTTTGCGGTGGAAACCATGCCGGAAGAAACGGAGACGCCGGCTGCTGCAGAGGATCCCATGACCGGTGAGGCTGTGAAAGCCCTTTTAAGTCTCGGGTATGAAATGGAAGAAATTACGCCGGTCATGGCCAGACTTTCCGGCTCCTTTGACAGTGTATCCGGGCTGGTAAGTGCAGCGCTCCGTGAATTTGCAAGAAATCGGGAGTAATCTATGAATAATAAGTATATAAAAAGCCTGGGAGGCCAGGAAGAAGAAGAGGTGCTGGGGGGCAAGGGACGTATCGTGTCCACGGAAGAAACACCGAAGGACGAATGGCAGAATTCACTCCGCCCTCAGCGTCTGGACGATTATATAGGGCAGGAGGCGTTCAAGAAGAATCTTAAGGTTTATATTGCTGCTGCCAAATCAAGAAAGGAAGCACTGGACCATGTGCTTCTCTACGGGCCGCCGGGCCTTGGAAAAACTACCATGGCCAAAATTATTGCCAATGAGCTGGGCAGCCAGTTCAAGGTGACCAGCGGTCCCGCCATTGCCAGACCGGGAGAGCTGGCTTCTATTCTTACCACGCTTCAGGATCATGATGTGCTTTTTATTGATGAAATCCATCGACTGAATCGAAATGTGGAGGAAATTCTCTATTCCGCCATGGAAGACTTTGCACTGGATATTGTCATGGGGAAGGGAACCGGTGCCAGCTCCATCCGCATTGATCTGGCTCACTTTACCCTGATTGGCGCCACTACCAGAGCAGGCTCTCTTTCAGCGCCGCTCCGGGATCGTTTCCTTATCACCAATCATATGCAGTTCTATGAACCGGATGAACTTAAAAAAATCATTATCCGTGCTGCCCGTATTCTGGGAATAGCCATTGAAGAAAGCGGTGCGGAAGAAATCGCCCGCCGTTCCCGGGGTACGCCCCGTATCGCCAACCGCCTTTTAAAGCGGATCCGGGATTTTGCCCAGGTGAGGGGAAGTGCCATTACCGCTGATATCGCATCAGAGGCTCTGGAGGCTCTTCATGTGGATAATATCGGACTCGATGATCTGGATAATGAAATCCTGAAAGCCATCATATATAAATTCGGCGGCGGTCCGGTAGGCATTGATACCATTTCTGCCGCAGTCAGTGAGGAACGGGCTACGATTGAAGATGTGTGCGAACCGTACCTCATGCAGATCGGCTTCCTTTCCCGTACACCACGAGGCCGTATTGCTACAAAGGCTGCCTATGATCACATAGGAGCAGCATGGAATAAGAAAGAGGCAGAAGGAAACCTCTTCGAAGGCAGCCATGGGAACAGGTAAACTGCTTATTCTTATAGGTGTACTTTTTATCCTGGCAGGACTTTTCTTTCTGCTGGGAGGAAAGCTGACTTTTCTGGGGCACCTGCCCGGGGACATTCATTTTGTGAAGGGAAACACGGAATTTTATTTTCCTCTGGTATCCTGTATCCTGGTCAGTGTCATCGGCACCATTCTTCTCAATATTTTTTTCAGAAGGTAATTAATATGAAGCATAGAATATGGGCAGCCCTGCTGCTTCCACTTGCCTTTTCCCTTAGTGCTTTTCCTGCTCAGGCGGCATCCATTCCGATACAGAGAAAAGCGGTCATTGCTCATAAAAGCACAGCCTCCGCCCCTGCCGGAAGAAGCGCGGCTTCCCGGGCAGATCATGGGAAATCTGTCAGGACGGCGTCCGATCTGGGACCTGAGGTGGAAGTGGGACTTCTTACGGCAGGAGAAGTCAATATAACGGGCCTTGCAGATTTCAAGGCAGAATCGGCAGGCAAAGTAGTGGGAAAATATGGAAACGGCACCCGGCTTTCCATTACCCGTTCGGGGAATACGATTCTGCTGAATGGAAAGAAAGCAGGCGATAAGGTCTACCTGACATCGGGAAACACTGCGCCTGCTTTTGCGGTAAAAGGAAACCGGTATCGCGGAAACATAAAGATTATTCCTTCTGCCTGGGGAAGCGGTGTGACAGTCGTGAATGCTGTACCTATGGAGCTGTATCTGCAGAGTGTTGTACCCAGCGAGGCTGTTTCTTCCTGGAAAATGGATGCCCTGAAAGCCCAGGCCGTGGCGGCAAGGACTTACGCTTCCTACCACAAGAACGGATACCGCTCTTCCGGCTACGATGTGACCGATGACACCAGATCCCAGGTGTACAGCGGCGTCTCTTCAGAAACAGAAGCGGCCAGTCGTGCCGTACGGGAAACGGCTGGAGAAATCGTGACCTACGGCGGCAAACCTATTGATGCGGTATTTCATTCCAGCGGCGGCGGCTATACGGAAAACAGTGAAAATGTATGGGGTTCGAATATTCCTTATCTCCGCGGGGTTAAGGAATATTATGTAGGTAATCCCTGGACAAAGACAGTTCCCCTTTCCTCTTTTGTCCGTACTATGGCAGGATATGGATATAATGTGGGACAGCTGAAAGGCATCAAATTGTCTCGACTTCATATTGGAGAGGCTCACCGCGCGCAGGATCGAGGCATTTCCGGACGGGTGAAAACAATAGTGCTGATCGGTAAAAGCACCACAAAAACCATTTCCGGTGATAAGCTTGCTTCCATTTACAATCTGGACAGCACCCTCTTTGATCTGACAGTCAAAGGGACGAACCTTGTTATCACGGGCTACGGCTACGGGCACGGACTGGGACTTTCCCAGTGGGGGGCAGAGGCCATGGCCGAAAAGCAGGGAAATGGGAAGGATTACTATAAAACCATTCTGACTCATTACTATACAGGGACAAAAGTGGAGAAAATGTATTGAGAGAAAGTACGCGCTCTCTTCGTTCCGGAAGCGGGGCAGAAGTGTGACGAACCTTCAGACTGAAGGCTCTTATGCTTTTCTTAAACCAAAACTGGAAACTCTCTATCTATGTGTAATATAATATAAAGGTTAACCTCAATCAATGTAATTTCATGACAGGAGATAAAGCAGCAATGAAACTTGAAGAATTCAATTATGACCTTCCAAAGGAGCTTATCGCCCAGGAACCGGCAGAGCCCCGAGATTCCTGCCGGCTGATGATGCTGGACAGAAAGACAGGAGAATGGGAACATCACCATTTTCGGGATATTCTGGATGAAATCCGTCCGGGAGATGTGTTTGTCTTCAATAATACAAAGGTGATTCCTGCCCGCCTGTATGGGAAAAAGCGGGATACCGGCGGCAAGGTGGAGATGCTTCTCCTTACGCCTAAGGGCAATGATGTGTGGGAAGTCCTGGTGAATCCGGGACGGAAAGCTCTTCCGGGAACGGAAATTGAATTTTCCGAGAACTGCTACTGCAAAGTGCTGGACAAGACCGAATTCGGCGGACGGGTGGTGGAATTCCACTATGACGGCAACTTTGACAGCCTGCTGGATCAGCTGGGGGAAATGCCTACACCGCCCTATATTCATAAAAAGCTGGAAAACAAAGACGAGTACCAGACCGTTTATGCCAAGTACAAGGGCTCAGCTGCAGCACCTACTGCCGGCCTCCATTTCACACCGCAGCTCATGGAAGATATGAAGAAAAAGGGAGCAGAGCTTCTCTTTGTCACCCTTCATGTAGGTATCGGTACTTTCCGTCCGGTGAACGAAGAAAATATTGAAGACCATGAAATGCACAAGGAATGGTATACGGTAAATCAGGATGTGGCTGATGAAATCAATAAGGCCAGAAGCGAAGGCCGGCGTATCATTGCCGTAGGCACCACCTCTGTACGTACACTGGAATCTGCCGGACAGAGCGGCGTGCTTCAGAGCGGCAGCGGCTGGACACAGCTCTATATTTATCCCGGCTATCAGTGGCATATGGTGGATGCTATCGTGACCAATTTCCATCTTCCTGAATCCACGCTCATCATGATGATGGCATCCTTTGCCGGAAGAGAACATATTCTTGCTGCTTATAAGGAAGCAGTGAAAGAAAAATACCGATTCTTCTCCTTTGGCGATGCCATGTTTATCAGATAAGGAATTTCCTATGGTTATCAACTACGAACTCATTGCAGAAGATAAGAAGACCGGAGCCCGCGCCGGGCTTCTCCATACACCCCATGGCACGTTCAAAACGCCCATGTTCATGCCGGTAGGTACCCAGGCCACGGTAAAAACCGTGACGCCGGAGGAGCTGGAAGATATGGGTGCCCAGATCATCCTTTCCAATACCTATCATCTTTTTCTGCGCCCGGGCACGGAGCTGATTCGTGAAGCCGGCGGTCTTCATGATTTCATGAACTGGCATAAGGGAATTCTGACAGACAGCGGCGGATTTCAGGTATTCAGCCTGGGAGCCATGCGGAAGATCACAGAAGAAGGCGTTCATTTCCGGTCTTTTCTGGATGGTTCAAAGCAGTTCCTGTCGCCGGAGGTATCCATCCATGCCCAGGAGGACTTGGGAAGTGATATTGCTATGGCTTTTGATGAATGCATTCCTTATCCGGCAGACTACGATTATGCGGATCACTCCACGGCTCGTACGACCCGCTGGGCAGAACGGTGTATCAAGGCTCATACAAGGACAGATCGGGGAATGTTCGGTATTGTCCAGGGCGGCATGTATAAGGATTTGAGAAAGCGGAGCGCCGAGGAAATTTCTTCCATGCCCTTTGACGGCATGGCTATCGGCGGGCTTTCCGTGGGAGAGCCTCACGCTCTCATGTATGATATCCTGGAATATACCACGCAGTTTCTTCCTGTGCATAAAGCCCGCTACCTCATGGGAGTAGGTACACCGGACTGCCTGGTGGAAGGTGTGGCCCGGGGCATTGACATGTTCGACTGCGTTTTCCCTACCCGGGTGGCAAGGAACGGGATGGCCATGGTACATACAGGCCGCATGAACATGAAAAATAAAAAATATGAAAAGGACTGGGCCCCTCTGGAAGAAGGCTGCCACTGCTATACCTGCACCCATTACAGCCGGGCGTACATTCGGCATCTTTACAAGTCGGAAGAACTGCTGGCATTCCGTCTGGTGACTATCCATAATCTGTATTTCCTCCTGCAGTTCATGCGGGATATGCGTGAAGCTATTATTGAAGGAAATTTCACGGAATTTCGTGAAAATTTCATGGCGAACTATAAAAGATAAAGACATCCCTCTCATTTTATGCTAAAATGAATCTATATATGTTGGAGGTGAAGGAATAAGTGGAACAAGCAATGAATATTTTGAGTCTGGTATGGCCTTTTCTGATTCTGGTGGCCATTATGTACTTCTTTATGTACCGTCCTACCAAGAAAATGAAGATAGAAAGAGGTCGTTTCCTCATGGCCCTGAAGAAGGGGGACCGGGTGGTGACCTCCGGCGGTGTACATGGTACGATCAAAGTACTTCGCGACAAATATGTGGAGCTTGAAATTGCGCCGAAGATTGTTGTAAAGGTTGAAAAATCTGCCATACAGCATCTGGAAGGAAAACCTGCTGTAGGTGAAGCTCCGGTGTCGGAAGTGATGCCGCAGGAAAAGAAGTCCAAGAAAGATGAACCGGAAACCCAGGTGGTGGAAGAAGTAGTAGAAGTGGACGATCCCAAGGATGCAGGCACTGAAGTCATCGAAGAAGAAGTGGAAGTGGATGACGATAAGGCAGAAGCTTCCAAAGACGATAAGTCCAAAAACGAGGTAAAAAAATGAAAGAGACGGATAGTTCCTCTTCAGAAATGAAAAAGGAGATCCGCCGGAAGATGCTCGCCCTGCGGCGGGCTCTTTCTGATGAAGAGATCGGCAGAAGAGCAGAGAACCTCACTCGGTGGATTCTTGCCCTTCCAGAATATCGGGAGGCAAAACGAATCATGGCATTCCTGGCCATGAAAGGTGAATCCAACCTGGATGAACTTATGGAAAGGGCATTGGCAGACGGCAAGGAAGTCTACGTGCCGGTATGTCTTCCGGAACGCCGGATGGAAGCAGGCCGTCTTTTATCCATGGATCACTTCATCAAAGGCCCTCTGGGGCTCCGGGATCTTCCCCGGGGCTACGAAACCTGTGAACCGGAGGAACTGGATCTGGTGCTGGTACCTGGTGTGGCCTGCGACAGGAAGGGAAATCGCCTCGGCATGGGAGCGGGGTATTATGACCGCTATCTTGCCCGTGTGCCCTATGAAAAAAGAATTGCTGCCCTTTGGGATTTCCAGGTGGCAGAAGCTGTTCCTTCCGAGCCTTTCGACCGGAAGATGGCAAAAATCGTTACCGACAAAGGTATTATTGTAACGAAAAGAGGTTGAAGTTTTGGAAACAAAAAGGAAAAGCCCCCTTCGGAAGGGAGCTCTTATCCGTTTCTGGGTGGTGATTTTCGCCATTATCGGCGTATTTGCCGCTGTGGTAGGACCGCTGGCCGGACATATCCGGCAGGGGCTGGATCTGCAGGGCGGCACCCATATCGTCATGCAGGCAGAAGATACGCCCCAGAACAAGGTAACTCCGGAAGCGATTACCCAGGTCATCAATATCATGCAGAAGCGTGTCAATGAAATGGGCCTCACGGAGCCGATCATCCAGCGGGAAGGGGCCAACCGTATTATTATTGAGCTTCCTGGTGAAAGAGATCCGCAAAAGGCGATTGAAACAATCGGTAAGACGGCTGTCCTTGAATTTAAGGATGAGGAAGGCAATGTAAAGCTTACCGGCGAAGATCTGAAGAATGCCAAGGAAGAAATGGGCCAGAACAAGCAGCCTCTGGTAGCTCTCCAGTTTACGGATGAAGGCGGCAAGAAATTCGGTGATCTCACTGCTGCCAATATCGGCCGCCATATCGGTATTTACCTGGATGGTGAACTTCTTACCAACCCTGTGGTAAATGAAGCCATTACAGGCGGTTCTGCCGTCATTACCGGTCAGCGCACACTGGAAGAAGCCAAGGATCTGGCAATCCTCCTCAGAAGCGGTGCTCTTCCGGTTAAGGTGTCTGTACTGGAAGTAAGAACCGTAGGACCATCTCTGGGACAGGATTCCAAAGATAAGTCCATTGTTGCTTTTACCATCGGTATTTCCCTGGTTGTGCTCTTCATGATGGCAGTATACCGCATGGCCGGATTTGTAGCTGATACCGCCCTGCTGGTGTATGTGCTCATCCTGCTGGGGGTATTGAACCTGCTTCATGCTACACTGACGCTTCCAAGTATTGCCGGCGTCATATTGTCGGTAGGCATGGCAGTAGATGCCAATGTCCTTATATTTGAACGATTCAAGGAAGAAATTGCGGCGGGCAAGATTCTGAGACTTGCCGTGCAGGCCGGTTTCAGGCGGGCCTTCGTTACCATTTTTGATGCGAACATGACAGTCATCATCACATCCTGCATCCTCTTCTTCCTGGGCAGCGCCACGGTGAAGGGCTTTGCCTTCTCCCTGGGGCTTGGCGTAGCAGTATCCATGTTTACCGCTATTACCGTAAGCCGTACACTCCTTATGCTCCTTATTGATGCCAGCTGGATTCATAACCCCTGGTGGTTTGGCGGGAAAAGGGGGTATGACAGATAATGTTTAAAAATTTTGATTTTATCGGTCATAAGAAGATCTGGTTTACTTTTTCAGGACTTCTTATCATTCTCTCCATTATTTCCATCATTCTGTTCCGCTTCAACTGGGGTATTGATTTTACCGGCGGCACCATTCTGGAACTGGGATTTTCACAGCCCGTTACCGTAGAACAGGTGCGCGACGGCCTTCGAGAAGATGGACTGCAGACATCCACCATTCAGCTTTCCGGAAATATTTCTGGAGAATCAGGGGACGATGTGATTATCCGCACCCGGAATCTCTCTTCTGAAGAAGCACAGACTGTGGTGGGACATGTGAACGATAAAGTGGGCGGCGCAGAAGTCAAGCGTATTGAAACCGTAGGCGCCGTTATCGGTTCGGAAGTAACAAAGAGCACCCTTTTGAACGTGCTGATTTCCTTTGGCGCCATGATCCTCTATATGTCCATCCGCTTTGAACACAGGATCGCCATATCCGCTATTGTGGCTATCTGCCATGATATCCTCATGGTACTGGGAGTCTTTGCTTTCTTCCATCTGGAAGTAGATGCATCCTTCCTGGCTGCTATTCTTACCGTTCTTGGCTATTCCATGAACGAATCCGTTGTTATTTTTGACCGTATTCGTGAAAACCTTCATACGCACAGAAGAACCGACAGTTTTGCCACTCTGGCCAATGATTCCATTCACCAGACCATCCGCCGTTCTCTCTACACACTGACAACTACACTCTTCTGCGTAGCTTCCCTTTACTTCTTCGGCGGGGATACTACAAAGAACTTCGCTCTGGTTATGCTTATCGGTTTTATCTCCGGCGCTTATTCCTCCATTTGCGTGGCATCCAGCATCTGGGTGACCTGGCATGAACATCTGCGCAGCCAGAGAAATGAACCGCATGCAAGCAAAGAGAAAAAGGTGAAAGCTGCAAAAGCGTAATCCCTATATCATGAAAAAGACTTCTCACTGGTGGGAAGTCTTTTTGCATTGGGGCAGGACAGCGTTATCCCTAAGCTGACTTGGTGATGTGAAGGGTGATACAGCTGTCGGAAGTGCGTGACAGAGAATTCAAAAAAGGATCAGGTCTGTTTCGTGAAGGCAGGAAAGGGGTTCGGCAGGCACTGATTTCATAGAACTGCCTGCAGGCCTGAGGCTCGTTAATCCCTGTATCTGCAGGGAAGCCTACATCTTCAGTGCACAGCCGTTCCGCTTCCAGTGACATCTTCTGCTGTGAGTAGTAGAATAAAATACAAAGAGCTTATGATTACAGAGGAGGATTGCTATGTTTTGTATGAACTGCGGAAAACCATTGCCTGATGGATCGAAATTCTGCCCTAACTGCGGGACGCCGGTGCCTTCTTCGGAGAAAAGGCCCTCATCGGAAGAGGGGCCTTCTCTGGATGATCTGCTGAGAAAGGTGAATGAGAAGAAGGAAGAGAAAATCTATCCCCTTTTCTGCTCTCCGGATGATGACAGCGAAACCCTCCGTCCGTTCCATGACGGAGAAAGGGGCGTCTATGTCTTTGACATGGACGGCTGTCACTTTGAATACGATGAGCGGCAGGTAGGATTTTTCCGCCTGTTTAAGACTATGATAGCTGAGGCAAAGACCCCGAAAGAGCTGAGGCGTGTTTATCTGGGACAGGGAGATGTAAAAGGACTTCTTCAGTTTGTTTCCGATGAAAAGGCAGTGAAGAAACTCTTCGGCAGTCTGCTGAAGAAGGAATCCTCTCTCCTTATGAGCCGCGGCATTTACGGCCTGGAATTCCAGAATTTCATGACCAGGGATACAAAGGAAGGTGCTCCTTCCGCATTGGACGCCTGGCAGGATTTCATAGAGTCCCTTCTTGGCAAGGTAGGAGAAATTACAGGCAGCGCAGAGGCGGCCAGAAAGTACCGGGAACTCCGCAAGGAATACAGGGGCCGGATTATGGGCGGCGGCTTCGGCATCGGCGGCGCCATTGAAGGCATGATTACCGCCGGTATTGCCAATCTGGTTATCGGTGCTGGCCACAGCCTTTTCAATGCCATCGGCAATGCTTTTACAAACAGCCAGGAAAGACGGGAGCTGGAGAATCTCTATGCGTCGGAGGATCTTATGAAGTCCTTTATGGATGCCTATCGGAAGGCGGCGGGCTGCCTGGTGCTGGATACATCGGATCGGCTGAATCTGCTGCCGCTGGATAAGAAGGATATCGGAGTGCCGGAGAGGATTCTTTCCGCCATCCAGAACGGAGAACTGGAGAAGAGCCGTTGGAAGGAGGGAGCAGCCTGTGCTTTGTCAAGCAACCCCTGCAGTCTCCTTTCCTATAGACTCTTTTATGCCTTCGGCAGAGACAGAGACGGCACAGCTGACCGCATCGCCGAAGCTTTCGGCCTTGCGGGAGAACTGGAAAAAGTCAAATATGAGCTGTCCTTGGCAGTGCTGGAGGCCTATGGCAAACGGAGCGGCCTGCCTCTTTCTGCACTCCTCAGGCGAATGCATGAAGGAGGAACGGCTCTTGATGAAATCATGGATCGGGAGCTTCTTTCAAAGACAGGAGAAATCGCCGCTGCCCTTAAGGGCGTGGAAATCAGATTTCCCTATGGCCTTATGGATGAGCTGAAAAAGGAAACAGAAGAAATCGTCATCCAAAAGGCTAAGGCAAAGGATGCGGGAGACGGCAGCACGATTCCCTCCTTCTATTTCTATCGCAGGGATGAGGAATCCATCATCCTGCCGGAAGGGGTCACCGCTATTTCCGACTATGCCTTCTGCTATTGCACAAACCTTAGGGAAATCAGACTGCCAAAGAGCCTTAGAACCATCGGCAGACATGCCTTTTACCGGCTGCCTTCCCTGAAAAAGCTTTCCATTCCATCCTCTGTATCGGTATATCCCCTCTCTGCGGCAGAGGAGAAAATGGTGGTGGAACTTTCACCGGAAACCATGGTAGAAGATGATGAAGACCGGGACTCCGAAGTACGGCTGGACATTCCTCTTTCCAGCAGTGCTTATGAATATATGAAAGAAAGGAGCCTTCTGGACAGCCATACCACCATACTGACGAAGGAGGGGGCAGCTGATATTATCAGCAGGAAGAAGCGGTGTGGCCTGCCGGTGGAATACCGGCGGCTCCTTCCGGATATTTCAAAGCTCATGGAGGAGGATGATGACCGCTTTCCTGAGGTTATTCATATCCCGGAGAACGTAGAAGATGCCGTTTTCTATACAAAGCTGGACCAAGGCGCTTTCGCCAATGCGCCTGTATGCTATCTGCATCTGAAGGGGGACATCAGGGAAATCGGGGAATCCTGTTTCCGGAAATCCACCCTGTACCAGCTGAAAGCAGATGAAGGTCTTGAAACTATCGGCGCCCATGCCTTTGAGGGGCTTCTCTACTTTTCCATAGCCGAGCTGCCTGCTTCCATTTCTTATGTGGGAGATCATGCCTTTGCCCACTGCCGGGATCTTCATTTCATAGAGCTTCTCCAGAAGGACTGCCGTATCGGGAAGGGGGTCTTTGAAGGCGATGAGATCACTGTCTGCTGTCTGCCGCAAAGCTCCTGGGAAGCCTACTGCAGGGAAAATCAAATTCCCTATTTCCTCAAGGGAGAGAATTCACCTCTTGCGAGGGAAGTGAAAGAACAGCAGTACAGGCTGAAAAACTGGGCCCAAAATCACTGGCATATTTATAACGATTCGAAATTCTACGGTGACTACCTGGATGACTTCAAGCGCACGGTGCCATCTACCTGCAGCATCCGGGGCATCCCGGTGGACAGCGATGGAAAGGAAATCGAAGACAATGGAAAACGAATCTATTTCGTAAGAATTCAGGCGGAAAAGAACGGAGACTACGACCGAAAGGCCATGGCAGAAGCCATCATGAATAATCCCCGCCGTCCGGAGTATATGTCGGAAGACGGAAAGAGGGATATTCTCATTTATCCATGGACCATGAGCTTCCATAATTATATCTGTACCGACACCTATCTCCATGCGGCTCTCCTCTACGTAAACGGCGGTACCAATGTGGAATACATTGGGGAAAATGCCTTCGCTGCCTCCGAGCTCATCGCTTTCTACGGTGAAAAGGTCAGGGAAGTGTGGGCAGGCGCCTTTAAGGGCTGTCAGGCACTGACCTATGTGGAACTGGGAAAGTACTTGTACCGTCTGGAAGACGAGGCCTTCGCCGACTGTCCGAATCTTAAAAC
Source organism: Dialister sp. (assembly GCF_051885895.1). Taxonomy (GTDB): domain Bacteria; phylum Bacillota; class Negativicutes; order Veillonellales; family Dialisteraceae; genus Dialister. Next base: position 75,376 of record NZ_JBJEXP010000034.1, read on the forward strand.
CATCTTCATTCCCGACAATGTCCGGGAGATAGGGAAGAACGTATTCAGGAATACGCCGGTCACCGTGGAATGCAGCAGGGACAGCAATATTTATGACTACTGCATGGAAAATGGGATCGCTGTAAAAACAGATGAGGATACATGGCAGCTGTAGAAGACTTTCTAAAGCGGACGCCTGACAATCCGGAATGACATCTGATGAGGATGGCGTCTGTGCTGTCCTGCTGCCGGATGGGAAACTATGTTCTATGTATCTATCCGCCAATAATTGTGTTATAGTGATACTAATTAAACCAAATCTGACAGATATTGAATGAAGAAAGGCGGAGTTCGATGAATATTATTGATGAACTGAAATGGCGTGGCGCTGTCAATCAGCAGACGGATGAGGAAGGATTGTACAAACTGGTAGGGGAAAAATCGATTTCCCTCTACTGCGGCATTGATCCCACCGGCGACAGCATGCATATCGGTCATCTGATTCCTTTCATGATCTTAAAACGTTTTCAGCTGGCAGGACATCATCCGGTCATTGTTATCGGCGGCGGTACCGGCTCTATCGGGGATCCTTCCGGACGGAAGACGGAAAGGGTGCTCCAGTCTCAGGAAACGATTCAGCATAACGCGGAATGCCTGACAGCCCAGATGAAAAAACTCTTCGGGGAAGACGGCTTCACCATGGTCAATAACTATGACTGGCTTTCCAAAATTTCCCTGCTGGAATTCCTTCGTGACTACGGCAAGCTTTTTAATATCAATACCATGCTGGCCAAGGAAGTGGTGGCTTCCCGCCTTGAAACAGGCATTTCCTTTACCGAATTTTCCTACCAGATTCTTCAGTCCATTGACTTCAAAATGCTCTACGATAAGTACAATGTACAGCTGCAGATCGGCGGTGCCGATCAGTGGGGCAATATTACCAACGGGGTAGACCTTCTCCGGAAGACGGAAGATGTGCATGATGCCTATGGTCTCACCATTCCGCTCATGCTTAAGGCTGACGGTACGAAATTCGGTAAAACAGCCGGCGGCGCGGTATGGCTGGATCCCAAGAAAACATCGCCCTATGAATTCTATCAGTTCTGGTTCAACCAGGATGACCGGGATGTAGTAAAATATCTGAAGTATTTCACCTTCCTGTCACATGAGGAAATTGATGCTCTGGCCAGGGAAGTGGAAGAACATCCGGAACATAGAAGCGCTCAGCGGAAACTGGCGGAAGAAGTAACCCGCTTTGTTCATGGAGAAGAAGGACTGGCTCAGGCAGAAAAAGTAACGCAGGCCCTTTTCTCCGGCAATATTCAGGAACTGTCCGGCGAAGAAATTGAAGGCGCTTTCCGCAATACCAAGGGCGGAGTAGTGCATGAAGCTCCTATCAATATCGTTGATGCACTGGTGGAAAGCGGTGTGGAGAAATCCAAGCGTCAGGCAAGAGAAGATGTGAAGAACGGTGCTATCCGTGTAAACGGTGTCCAGGTAAAGGATGTGGAAGCTTCCGTTTCTGCCCATCCGAATACACAGGGGAAATTCATTATCATCAGAAAAGGAAAGAAAAATTATTTCTCTGTGGAAGTGAAATAAGAAGGACCTGCAGAAAGCTCTCCGCCAGGAGAGCTTTTTGCGTGGAATGATAGGTTTCGGAAGAGAGACGGCAGCAGTCCTTCCTGCTTTCTGCAGGGTATCCCGCTTCCGCCGGCTGCTGCATGAGGGGATCTTTTCCTTTTCTATTCTATATTCGTTTTCTTTTTTACATTTAAAAACGTTATTATTTATTATTTAACCAAGATAGGCTATAATGTTATGTATTGAAGATTCTATATTTGATGAGGAGAGAAATTATGAAATTTGCGTTTAATCACAACAATTTCAACGTACTTGATTTAAAGAAAAGTATCGCTTTTTATGAAGAAGCTCTGGGACTCAAGGTAACAGGTGAGTACAAAGCTCCGGACGGCTCCTTTATTCTGGCTTATCTGGGAGATGGCTCCACGAAGCACCGCCTGGAACTGACCTGGCTGCGGGATCGGAAAGAACCGTACAATCTGGGAGACAATGAATTCCATCTGGCCTTTGACGTGGATGACATGGAAAAGGCTCATGATAAACATAAAAAGATGGGATGCATCTGCTTTGAGAATCCGGCTATGGGGATTTATTTCATTAATGACCCTGACGGATATTGGATTGAGATAATTCCGGAGGGAATGTAATGGATCCGATTTTTGTACGTACTGCCCGCATTATTGGTGAAAAGGGCGTGGATTTTCTGTCCACAAAGACAGTCGCAGTCTTTGGAATCGGCGGTGTGGGGTCTTATGCAGCGGAAGCCCTGGTTCGGGCCGGTGTAGGTCATCTGATTTTCATTGATAAGGACGCAGTGGAAGATTCCAACCTGAACCGTCAGCTGGTGGCGGACCGTACTACCATAGGGAAGAATAAGGCAGATGTAATGGTAGAACGGGCACATCGGGTCAATCCATCCTGCGACGCCAGGGCAATGGCAGTGTATTACAGACCGGGAGATGAAGAGTTCATCAGGAACCTTCATGCCGACTATATTATTGATGCGATTGACGATGTACCGGCCAAGGTATCCATTGCAGAAATCTGCTATAAGCTCAAGATACCGGAAATTTCTTCCATGGGTACAGGCAACCGCCTGCGGCCGGAAATGCTGCAGATTGCGGATATCAATAAAACTTCTGTATGTCATCTGGCCAGGAAGATGCGTCGGGAATTGAAAGACCGCAGGGTACGCCATCTTACTGTAGTATATTCCAAGGAACTGCCCCATAAGCCTATAGGAGAAGGCCATGCACCGGGATCCACATCCTTTGTTCCACCGGTATCCGGCATGATGATGGCGGGCTATGTGATTCGCAGTCTTCTGAAAGAAATTAATATTACCTGAGGGAAGGAACATACAATATGGTAGAAATCCGTCATCCGGACTGGATTACGATTGAGGATAATGGAAGAAAGGTGCTTGGATACAACCAGGAATGGTATCCGGAAAAAAGGCAGAAACTGGCAGGCTGCGGTCCTACGGCAGGGAGCATGATGGCTGCCTACATAGAACGGAGGCAGTGGGGAAAAAAGGTAGAAACCCGCGGGGACGCTCTTTCCATCATGCTGGATATATGGAAATATGCTACGCCTCGTATGCACGGTCTGTATAAGACCCGCTGGCTGAAGGATGGGCTGGAGGCCTATATGAAAGAAAACGGGCTGAAAGGAAAAGTGGAGGCTCTCCCTATACCTTCCATTCGCCTTCTGGCGCCAAAACTTCCTAAAGTGGCCGCTTTCATTCGGGAAGGTCTGGAAGCAGACTGCCCTGTCGGATTTCTCAATCTTCACAGCGGAGGCGAACCGATCCCTTATCACTGGCACTGGATGCCGCTGGTAAAGATGGAAGAACGGGATGACGGCATCTACTGCACACTCTGGGATGAAGGAACGCCCCATGTGTTTAATCTGGGAAACTGGCTCCGTAAAACAAAATTTGGCGGCGGATTCGTAAGAATTACGGACTCCGGAGCTGATTAACAAAAAAGGGCAGCGCAGAAACGCTGCCTTTTTTTACTGCCTCCGACGGTCTATGCATCCGTCTTTACCCTGTTTCGTAGTATAATATAGATAAAGATAAACATGTCATTGACGGGACGGTGGGATATATGAATCAAAAGTGGATATCGATTATAGCGGCAGCAGCTTTCGCATTTTCTCTCGGCACCACGGCTGAGGCTTCCAGTGGAGCAGGCATTCTGGGACGCATCCTGTCAAGCGGTATTTCTCATTCCAGAAAAGCGGAAGTAAGAAAGGCCACAGTACCTGTATCGACGACAAGTAAAAAGAACCGCTATAAGAATGCCATGGGCGCCCTGCAGAATCTGCAGTGGGTAGGCGTAGCAAAGAGCTCGGGCGGTAACATTTATTTTGATCAGGATACGATGAAAGATACCATCCGCACAGGAGAACGCCATGTGACAGCTACTATGAAAAATGAATTTACCACTGCCGGGGCCAAGGCTGTAGCAGAAAGCAGTCATGGACTGGTGGATGAGGATGACGTATCCTATTCCCTGTTTCTCGTAGACTATGGGGAAAAGGAATGCTTTATAGCAAGCCCTGTGGTATATTACGATAAAAAAGGAAAGATACTGGCAGAGCGGAAGGCGGCCGAAGCATTTGCAGATGTTACCGGCATGAACTATGGAAAACCCTATGGCATAAACAGCATGGAACTTAAAATCAAGAAACAGGTCTTTACCTATGCGGATCGGGTAAAGGAAGAGGAAAAGGAAAAACAGGCAGAAAACCAATAATAAATCATTAACAAAGGCCCGGCATCTTTTCGATGCCGGGCCTTTGTTGCTGCAAGCGTCAGATTTCAGCCTTCATATTCTTCAAATTCATCTTTTCCTGCGCCGCACATAGGGCAGATATAATCGGCAGGAAGATCTTCAAACTTGGTGCCCGGCTCAATGCCGTTATCCGGATCACCTAAAGCTTCATCATAAATCCATCCGCAGATTTTGCAAACATACTTCTTCATTATGTCCTCCGTTCTCCTGCACTTCCTGGCAGGACGCACAATGGCAGAGCCATAAACCTATATTCATTATACCATAGCCCTGACAGCAGATGATAGATGAAAGAAGGCTGGAGTGGTTATGAAGCAGTTCATGCCTGCAGAATCAAGAGCAGAGAATAGCGGTGGATCAGCCTGCGTTTTCTTTACAGGCTCCCGGACGCCGTTATGATTTGAAGTAGCGCCCCATCGTCCCTCTTGACTTTCTCATAGGAGCCATGATATATTCTCTCTAATACTATCTATCTTTTAGATAGAGTTTTTTGAAGGAGGCTTTCATATGGCTGAAAAAAGGATTGTCGGTGTGGCAGGGCTTGGACATGTAGGAGCCCATGTGGCGTTTTGCCTGGGAATGATGGGGATTGCTGATGAAATCCTTCTTTGCGATGTGAAAGAGCAGAAGGCAGTCAGTGAGTGCCAGGATCTGAATGATGCGGTCATGTATATGCCTAATCATACGGTATATAAAGTAACGGACTATGCCGGGTTGAAAGACTGCGACGTGATTGTGAATGCAGTGGGCGATGTCAGTCTCTGTGCAACGGGAAACCGTGATGATGAACTGGGAAACAGTGTGCGTCAGGTGGCAGATTATATACCTAAGGTCATGGCAGCCGGATTTGATGGGATTTTTGTAACCATTACCAATCCCTGTGATGTGATTGCCCATCTGATAGCCAGGCTTTCCGGACTGCCCAGGGGACGGGTGGTAGGAACGGGTACTCTTCTTGACTCGTCGCGGCTTATCCATGCTGTGTCTGAACAGACCGGTCTGGATGCCAGAGGATTTTTTGCCTTTATGATGGGGGAACACGGCAGTGCTCAGATGGTGCCATGGTCCCAGATGAATTTCTATGGACAGACCCTGAATCAGATGGAAAAGGATCCTCGGTTTGTATTTGATAAGGACAAAGTAGAGGAAAAGGCTATCAAAGGAGGCTGGGTGACCTATCAGGGCAAACAATGTACGGAATATGGCATTGCTTCGGCAGCAGCGACGCTGGTCAGGACGATTTTCCATGATGAAAAGCGGATTCTTCCCTGTTCTGTGGAACTGGACGGAGAATATGGCGAACATGATGTGTTTTGCGGCGTTCCGGCAGTTATCGGTATCAATGGTGTGGAAGAAGTGATGGAATACCGGCTGACAGATAGTGAGATGAAACGGTTCAGGGAATGTGTGCAGACAATTCACAGAAATATTGAAAGAGGCAAGCAGTTCCTGCCTCGGTAATCGTAAGGATGTTCTTCAGTAAGGAAGGACATCCTTTTTTTATGAAAAGAAGAAATGATTACAGCAGCATAGAAACCACAGGAGAGAGCTATTGGTAATTTAATTTATTGAAAACTGTCGGAATAGAAAAAATATATAGAAAATTTTATATAATAAATTTGAAAATAAAATTTTTACGTCATAATATTATATATTATAACTTATTAAAATTTAGAATAATAGATAAAAGTACCGATAAAACCATCAATTCATATTTATCTTAAATCTATAGACTTATTTGTTTCATGGATTGATAAGAAGATTGATACTAATTTATAGAGGGCTATTGATTTTAGAAAATCCACTTAGTACAATGTTACATATAACAAAAAAGGAAATCCTGTTTATGATTGAAGAAACGGGATATGCCTTGGATAACAGTTCCGGTTTTTACCTGGAAACCAATTTTTAAGGAGAGGATTGTATGAGACACATTCGCAAGGTCCTTGTCGCCAACAGGGGTGAAATCGCTATCCGCGTTTTCCGTGCCTGCAGTGAACTGGGCATCCGTACCGTAGCTATTTATTCTAAGGAAGATATTTTGTCCCTGCACCGCAACCGGGCAGATGAAGCCTATCTGGTAGGGGAAGGAGACAAACCGATTGATGCGTATCTGGATATTGAAGATATTATCCGTATCTGCAAAGAGCATGATGTGGATGCTATCCATCCAGGCTACGGCTTTTTAGCTGAAAATGCCAAACTGGCTAAACGGTGCGAAGAAGAAGGCATTATTTTCATCGGGCCGAGGGTAGAGCATCTGATGATGTTCGGCGATAAGGTCAACTCCCGTATCCAGGCGGAAAAAGCCGGTATTCCTATGATTCCCGGTTCCAAAGGAGCTGTAAAGAGCTTTGAAGAAGTTAAGGAATTCGCTGAAAAGAACGGTTTCCCCATCATGATCAAAGCTGTCAACGGCGGCGGCGGACGAGGCATCCGCAATGTCGACCGTATGGAAGACCTGGAAGAAGCCTATAACCGGGCTAAGTCGGAAGCCAAGATGGCTTTTGGCGATGAAGATGTTTATGTAGAAAAATGCATCATGAACCCGAAGCACATTGAAGTGCAGATTATTGGTGATGAACAGGGAAATGTCATCCATCTCTTCGAAAGAGACTGCTCTATCCAGCGTCGTCACCAGAAGGTTATAGAAATGGCTCCGGCCTGGTCTCTGCCAGTGGAACTGCGTCAGAATATCTGCAATGCGGCAGTCAAACTGATGAAGCATGTCCATTACCTGAATGCAGGTACGGTAGAATTTCTGGTGGATCAGGATGAAAAGCATTTCTATTTCATTGAAGTCAATCCCCGCGTACAGGTAGAACATACTGTTACGGAAATGATTACCGATGTGGATATTGTAAAAACCCAGATTCTCATTGCGGAAGGATATTCTGTAGACAGTCCGGAAATTGCTATCGGCCAGCAGAAGGATATCTGGTACAAGGGTGTAGCCATCCAGTGCCGTATTACAACGGAAGATCCGCAGAATAATTTTATGCCTGATACGGGCAAGATTATCGCCTATCGCTCCGGCGGCGGCCCGGGCATCCGTCTGGATGCAGGTACTGCTTATGCCGGCGCTGTTATTACGCCCTATTATGATTCTCTCCTTGTAAAGGTAACGGCCCATGCGCTGCATCCGAAAGATACCATCCACAAAATGCTCCGCTGCCTGGATGAATTCCGGATTTCCGGAGTGAAGACCAATATTTATTTCCTGCAGAATATGCTCCGTACACGGGATTTTCAGGAAGGAAAATGCGATGTCAACTATATTGACAGAAATCCCTGGCTCCTGCAGGAACCGGATCTGATTTCCGACCGGGGCACCAAACTTCTTTCCTACATCGGGGATGTGACGGTAAACGGCTATGCCGGTGCCGGCCATCAGGAAAAACCTGATTTTGCTCCTCTTCCCGTGCTGGACGCTTCCAAAGAGGAAGCTCCCCGCGGAACAAGACAGCTTCTGGATGAACTGGGACCGGATAAGTTTGCTCAGTGGGTACTGGACCAGAAGGAAGTCATGTTCATGGATACCACCTACCGTGATGCCCATCAGTCTCTGCTGGCTACCCGTGTAAGAACCCATGATATCATGAAGGCCATTCATTATACGGCTGTCCATGTACCGCAGCTCTTTTCCTTTGAAAACTGGGGCGGCGCCACATTTGATGTAGCTTACCGCTTCCTGGATGAAAGTCCCTGGGACAGACTTCGTCAGATGCGCAAGGCTGCGCCCAATATCCTTTTCCAGATGCTGACCCGCGGCGCCAACACGGTAGGATATACGAACTATCCGGAAAATGTGGTCCGTCACTTCATTGACCAGGCGGCAGATAACGGCATTGATGTATTCCGTATCTTTGACTGCCTGAACCAGCTGAATCACATGACCGTTTCTATTGATGAGGTCCGTAAGAAAAACAAGATTGCTGAAGCCTGCTTCTGCTATACCGGCGATATTATGGATCCAAAGAGACAGAAATATTCTCTGAAATATTACACGGACCTGGCTAAGGAAATGAAGAAGGCCGGTGCCAATATCATCGCTATCAAGGATATGGCAGGGCTTCTGAAACCGGAAGCTGCCTATGCGCTGATTTCTGCTCTGAAGGATGCAGTGGATCTGCCGATTCACCTGCACAGCCATGAAGGCGGCGGCTGCACACTTTATTCTTATGCTAAAGCAGTCGATGCAGGTGTAGATATTCTGGATGTGGCAACCGGTGCTCTTTCCAATGGCACCAGCCAGCCATCCATGACTGCCATGTACTATGCGCTTCAGAATCATCCGCGTCAGCCGAAACTGGATATCGATGCGCTGGAAACCATTGACCGCTACTGGCAGGGTGTCCGCCCATACTATGCCGGTGTGGATTCCCGCATGGCGAGCCCGAATACTACGCTCTTCCAGCATGAAATGCCCGGCGGACAATATTCCAACCTTCGCCAGCAGGCTACTGCGGTAGGCCTTGGGGAACAGTGGCCGGAAGTGTGCCGCATGTATGCCAAAGTCAATATGATGTTCGGCGATATTATCAAAGTAACACCTTCTTCCAAAGTAGTAGGGGATATGACCCTCTTCATGGTACAGAACCATCTGACGGAAGAAGATATCTATGAAAAAGGAGATTCTCTGGACTTCCCGCAGTCCGTTGTGGACTTCTTTGACGGTAAACTGGGCACGCCCTACGGTGGATTCCCGGAAAAACTGCAGAAAATTATTCTTCGCGGGCAGAAGCCTCATCTTGAAAGTCATCCGGCCGATGTAGATTTCGAGAAGATAAAGATGGAAATGAAGGAGAAACATATTCCTACCAGAGAAGAAGATGTTTCCTCCTACTGCATTTATCCGAAGGTGTTCAGCGACTATATGGAACGGTATCACCAGTACGGCGATCTTTCCATTCTGGATACGCCTACCTACTTCTTCGGCATGAAGCCCGGTGAAGAAATCCGGATCAACATTGATGAGGGCAAAATGCTTCTTGTTAAGCTGGATAACATTACCAAACCTGACGGAGAAGGCAACAGAGAAATTCAGTTTGAACTGAACGGCATGCCGCGGGAAATCAAGATCCATGATAAGCATGTGGCAGAAACGGCAGTAACTGCCAGAAAAGCAGATAAGGATATAGCCGGTGAAGTAGGAGCTACTCTTTCCGGTTCTGTGGTGAAGCTGCTGGTGGATAAGGGCGCCTCTGTAAAGAAGGGAGATCCTATCATCGTGACGGAAGCCATGAAGATGGAAACGACCATCACGGCACCGGTGGATGGAATTGTTTCTGAAATCCACGTGAAGGCAGGACAGCGTATTGAATCCGGTGATCTTCTGATGGTGATTGAATAAGGATTCCATGAAAAGCCCTGCTCCTTTGAAGGAAGCAGGGCTTTCTCTGTTCCGGGGGATTGAAGTCCTTCTGCGGAGATATCATCTATCTGTAGCATGGAGCTGTATTTCTGCTGTATGGATTATGCATACTTTGTTCCCCTGTACTTGCAACAACAGGGGAGGGCAGGGTATACTAAATAGAATATATGGGGATGGAATAGGATTAAATGGGAATTTTATTTCATTGGAGGAGGAGTTTCAATCGTGTTTAACAAGATTAAGAGCATCCTTAGCCGGGTGTCCCTCATTAAGCAGATTGCCGTGGGACTTGTCATTGGTATCTGCATCGCCGTGTTTTTCCCGCCGGCCATTCCGGTGGTCAAGATTTTCGGGGATTTGTTTGTTAAAGCCTTAAAGGGTGTAGCACCGATCCTTGTATTCTTCCTGGTCATGAATGCCATGGCCCAGAGAAAAGAAGGCGCCGGCGGCAGCATGAAGCCGATTATTGAACTGTATGTCATCGGCACATTCCTTGCTTCCGTAGTGGGCGTTACCATGTCTTTCCTGTTCCCGACCTTCCTGTCTCTTCAGGTAGCGCCGGATACCAAACTGGCTCCGCCAAGCGGTATTGTGCAGGTTCTGCACAACCTGATCCTCAGCATCGTGGATAACCCGGTGTCCGCATTGATGAATGCCAATTATATCGGTATCCTTGGCTGGGCTATCATTTTGGGGATTGCCCTGAAAACCTGTGCCGGTGATACCACGAAGAACTGCCTTAATGATATTGCAGCCGGTATTACCAAAGTGGTAACCTGGGTCATTCATTTTGCTCCTCTCGGCATTATGGGTCTGGTAGCTGATTCCGTAGGTACCGCAGGTCTGGGAGCCCTTCTCGGCTATGTACAGCTGCTCGGCGTCCTTATCGGATCCTACTTCCTGGTGGCCCTTGTCATGAACCCGCTGATTGTATTTGCCAAGGTTCGCAAGAATCCTTATCCGCTGGTATGGACAACCATTCGTGAAAGCGGTGTATATGCATTCTTCACCAGAAGCTCTGCAGCCAATATTCCGGTTAACCTTTCTCTCTGCAAGAGACTGGGGCTTGATCCGGATACCTTCACTATTTCCATTCCTCTGGGCGCGACTATTAACATGGCCGGCGCATCCATTACCATTTCCGTACTGGCTCTGGCAGCTGCTCATACCCTGGGTATCCAGGTAGATATGGCTACGGCTCTTCTGCTCTGCATTGTGTCTACTGTCGGCGCCTGCGGTGCTTCCGGCGTAGCCGGCGGCTCCCTGCTCCTCATTCCGGTAGCCTGCGCTTCCTTTGGTATCGGCAATGATATCTCCATGCAGGTGGTAGGTGTAGGCTTCATCATCTCCGTACTGGAAGATGCCTGCGAAACCGCACTGAACAGCTCCAGTGATGTGCTCTTTACTGCTACTGCTGAATTTGCAGAACGCAGAAAGAAGGGAACGCTGAAAGCTTCAGACATGATTCCCAAGGATGAACATTAATCAAGCATGTAAAAAGACTGTATTCCCGAAAGGGGATACGGTCTTTTTATATGGAAAATAAAAAAGCGGCATTCTGCAGTCGAAGGATGCCATATAAATAGGAGGGAAACTGCTTATGGACGGCATTTCTGTTATTGCCTGATTTGCAGGAAATTATAGAGAAAAAACTTTGTCCGGCATCGATCACCGGAATCTATCATAAGCGTTTTTCATTTTCTGTCGTTTCTTCCTCGGATTTTTATTTTCAACGGGGCCTTTTTATCCCCCCATCTGTACGGTCAGTAGAAAGCGCCTCTTCTTCTTTGGCAGGAATCGGCTTGCTATTCAAAGACAAATATCATAAAATAGACAGGATTCTATATCATTTAGAATATTTCCATAACACTAAGGTACGCCGCTTCATTGGAAGAGTCCGGATGCAAAGGTGTGTATTTCCTGCTTTCATCGATTCTCTCCGCAGGGCAGCGATTACAGAAACGGATGCACCTTTCCCTGCTGCATAGCAGAAAAAAGAAATCTGCCTACCCGGAAATCAACGATTTTAGGGCTATATTTTTTGCGGCTTCTATAGTGCGCAGTTTCTTGAGAAATGATAAAATAAAAAGAGTTGACGCAGGGAGGTTTTTATGGAAACAATCGGTCTCTTGGCGGGTATCGGCACCCTTCCCGTAGAATTTACAGAAGCCGTGCAGTCCCAGGGTTATCGGGTAGTGTGCATTGCAGTGATTCCCGGAATCGATCCCAGGCTGAAGGATATGGCAGATGCATATTATGAAATCAGTGCATTTAAGCTGAATAAGGTCATTAAAACGCTGGTTCGTGAGCAGGTCAGAGAAGTGACTATGATTGGCAAGGTTACGAAGGAATGGCTGTTTAAGGACCATCCATTTCCTGACCTCAGGGCGATTAAAGTATTAAACCGGCTGAGAAAGATGAATTTCAAGGATGATACGGTTACGCTGGCGATTGTGGATGAACTGGCAAAGGATGGAATTTCTGTCCTTGATCAGACAAAGTATTTAAAACCGCTGATGCCGGGACCGCAGGTATTTACCAGAAAGAAACCTACAGAAGAACAGATGGCGGATGTGGCTTTCGGCTTTAAGGCGGCTAAGGCAATTGGTGCCATGGATCTGGGACAGACAGTGGTAGTGAAGAACCAGGCAGTAATGGCGGTGGAAGCCATTGAAGGAACGGATGCCTGCATCCGCCGGGGCGGCACGCTGGCCAGAGGCGGCGCTGTGGTGGTCAAAACGGCAAAGCCGACCCAGGACACCCGGTTTGATATGCCTGCCATAGGGCTGGAAACCCTTCATTCCATGGAAGACAGCGGCTGTGCCGTGCTGGCTATTGAGGCCTGGCACACTCTTTTTGCAGAAAAGAAAGCGGTGCTGGAGGAAGCCGATAGAAAAGGCATCGTCATTCTTGCTGTAGAACAGGATAATTTATGAAAATAATGATGTCTGCCGGAGAAGCATCCGGTGATATGCATGCTGCTGCCGTGGCAGCGGAATTGAAAAGAATGATGCCGGAGGCGGATATTTTCGGCATGGGCGGGGCCGATATGAGAAAAAGCGGCGTCCGCATTATCTATGATATAGAAAATCTCGGCATTATCGGGGTTGTAGAAGTCATCAGGCACATTCCCTTTTTCTTCCGCCTGCGTTCCCTGCTGAAAGAGGCTATGATTCGGGAAAGGCCGGACGTGCTTGTTTGTGTGGATTATCCGGGTTTCAACATGAAGCTGGCTCATACGGCCAAAGAACTCGGAATTCCGGTTATTTATTACATTGCTCCTACCATCTGGGCCTGGAATAAAGGAAGAGCGAAGAATATTGTGCGGGATGTGGAACAGGTGGCATCCATATTTCCTTTTGAAGCGGAAGCGTATCGCAGGGCCGGGGCTCATGTTACTTTTGTAGGACATCCTCTGGCAGATACGGTGAAACCCTCCATGTCTTTCAAGGAAGCCATGGATTATTTTCATGGGGATCCATCATCAAAGCGCATCCTTCTCATGCCGGGCAGCCGGAAAAATGAGGTGGAAGGCCTTCTGCCCATTATGCTGGAAGCGGCTGAAAAGCTGGCGCAAAAGGAATCCTGTCAGTTTTTCATTCCCCGGGCATCAACCATTCCTAAGGAAATGCTTACATCAATAATCGGTAAAAGATCTCTTTCCATTGAAATTACGGAAGGTCATCAGTATGATCTTATGCAGATATGTACGGCCTGCATTGCCTCATCGGGCACGGCAACGCTGGAAACGGCGCTGATGGAACTGCCTACGGTACTGGTCTATAAGCTGGCTCCGGTTACCTGGCTTTTAGCCAATCTTCTTGTCCATGTCAAATATGCAGGACTTCCCAACCTTCTTTTAAACAGGGAAGTGACACCGGAACTGCTGCAGGACAAGGCCGATGCGGCCCATATTGTTTCCATCCTGCTCCCCTGGCTGCAGGATGAAGCAGCAAGAGAAAATAATATCCGGGAAATCAGGGAAGTGCGAAAAGCGCTGGGATCCGGCGGAGCTGTCCGCCGTGTGGCCGAGCTTATTATAAAAACTGCAGGAGCTGTTCATGGCAAATAAACGAAGCAAATTAAACAGTTATAAGAGACTTCTTACATTTCTGAAGCCTTATATCAAACTGCTGATTATTTCTATCATCTGTATGGTAGCGGTATCAGCATCCAATCTGTATGTTCCCTGGATTATCAAGGATGTCATTGATAAAGTGCTGGAAGACAAGGATCTTACCATGCTTTATCTGATTATCCTGTCCATTATTGTTGTGTTTTTCATCCGTGGCTCTACTACCTTTGCCCATCGCTATCTTATGGGATATATCGGGCAGTCGGTTATCCGTGATCTTCGCAACCGCCTTTATGAGCATCTGCAGAACCTGCCGATCTCTTATTTTGACAAAAGGCGCACCGGAGAGATCATGAGCAATCTGACCAATGACATCGGTGCCCTGCAGACGGCCATGACCACGGATTTCATCATGCTGGTGCAGGAAGGAGCTATTTTCATCGGTTCCTTTGCAGCCATGATTTACCTCCAATGGAAACTGACTATCCTTTGTCTTATCATCGTGCCCCTTGTTTCCGTGACGATTAAGTTCTTTGGCAGGAAGCTTCATTCTTCCGGAAGAAATGTACAGGAAAGGCTGGCTGATGTGACAGCCATGCTGCAGGAAACCATTTCAGGTGTCCGTATTATCAGAAGCTTTAACCGCTGCGATTATGAAACAGAACGCTTTAAAAAGGTCAACCAGAATAATTTCAAGGCTACAGTTCGTTCCATTCGTCAGCAGAGCCAGCTCACACCGGTCGTGGAATTTCTGGCAGCTCTGGCTATTACGGTTATTATCTGGTATGGCGGTGTCTCTGTCATTGACGGCATTATGACAGCCGGCGAGCTCATTGCCTTCCTCATTTATGCTATCAATCTGGCCAACCCCATTAAACGTATTGCCGACAGCTATGGTAATATTCAGAAATCCCTGGCAGCAGCAGACAGAGTCTTTGCTATTCTGGATGAGAAGGAAGAAGACCAGAACCATGAGAATGAAAAGCCTCTGGTGGTCAAGGAAGGCCTGGTAGAAGCCAAACATGTGCAGTTTGCCTATGAAGAAGGCCATCCGGTGCTGACGGATCTGAATTTCAAGGCCAATCCGGGAGAAACCATTGCCATTGTAGGTCCTTCGGGAGCAGGAAAATCCACCATAGCCAATCTGCTGCCCCGGTTCTATGAAATTACCGGCGGGGAAATTGATATTGACGGCATGGATATCCGCAAGGCATCTCTGGGGTCTCTCCGTGACCAGATCGGTCTGGTTCCCCAGGATACTCTTCTCTTCAATACATCTATCAGAGATAATGTACTTTATGGACGGCTGGATGCCACAGAGGAAGAGGTGTGGGCTGCAATCCGTTCCGCCAATGCGGAGAAATTTATTCGTGAACTGCCCGATGGCATCGATACCAGGGTAGGGGATCGGGGACTGATTCTTTCCGGCGGTCAGCGCCAGCGTATCGCCATTGCCCGTGCCATTCTCAAAAATCCGAAAATTCTGATTCTTGATGAAGCCACTTCCGCACTGGACACGGAAAGTGAAAAGGTGGTGCAGGATGCTCTGGACAAGCTGATGGTAGGCCGTACATCCTTCGTGATTGCCCATCGTTTGTCTACTATTAAAAATGCGGACCAGATCCTGGTACTGAATGACGGTGTCATTGCTGAACGGGGAACACATGAAGAACTGATGGCTTTAGGCGGACTCTACTATGATCTTTACACTATGAGTGCCAAAGTGACAGAAGCAGAAGAAGCGGTGGAGGATAAAGAAAAAGAGGGGTAAACAGTTGTCTGTTTTCTGCAGGCCGCCGCAGCGGTGTCCTGCGGGAAACAGAGCCAGCAGTGTGAAAAAGAAAGCTCCTCTCGAATATCAAATATCAATTTTTACCTTTTTATTTCTTTTCCGTCTGGTTATTCTGACAAAGGAGATATCCCATTGTACTGGTTTTATAATATTTGCCTGGTGGCCTACTGGATCCTTCAGATTCCGGTGCTTATCTACCGCCTTGTCTTTGAAGAAGGTTTTTATGACAGGCTGAAGCAGAGCGCCGGCATCATGCCCACGCCTACGCTCCTGCAGATCGCAGATCACAACGCCATATGGGTTCATGCGGCTTCCGTAGGCGAAGTGGTAGCAGCCAGTCCGATTGTCAGGGAACTGAAGAAGAAATATCCCGATGAAATGGTAGTCGTTTCCGTTGTTACAGCAACAGGGCACCGCATGGCACAGCGGATTATTCCGGAAGCGGACGGGCATATTTTCTTCCCGTTTGATCTGCCGGTCATTACCGAACGGATTGTTAATATTGTCAATCCTAAAGCCATCATTCTGATTGAAACGGAACTGTGGCCCAATTTTCTGCGTCTGGCCTGGAAAAAGAAGATCCCGGTCATGATGATGAACGGGCGGATCAGCGGACGGTCTATGAAGCGCTACTCCCTTATTAAAAGGTTTACAACGAAAATGCTTCTTCAAATCCGTAAATTCTGCATGCAGTCCCGCATTGACAGGGAAAGGATTATTTCCATGGGCGCGGTGCCTGACAGAGTCGCTATTACAGGCAATACAAAATATGACCAGACCTATGCGGAAGTATCAGAAGAAGAGAAAAGAAAACTGAGAAAAGAATTCCGGTTTGAAGGGAAAGGGCCTATTATTGTGGCTGGCTCCACCCATGGCGGCGAAGAGGAAATCGTAGTCCGCACCTTCGGTAAAATACTGGAAATCTATCCTGATGCAAGACTTCTGCTGGCTGTCCGTGAAATTACCAGAGCCGCTTCTGTGCGGTTCATGATCAAGCATCAGGGATATACAGTGCTCAGACGCTCTAAAATGGGATCAGAGGAAGACGATGGGAAAGATGCCCAGATTGTCATACTGGATACTATCGGGGAACTGGGACGGCTCTACAGTCTGGCAGACGTGGTGTTTGTGGGAGGAAGCTTTGTGAAGGTAGGGGGACATAATATTCTGGAACCGGCAGCCCATGGCAAACCGGTGATTGTAGGTCCCTATATGTTTAATTTTCAGGAAATCTTCGAACTCCTTTCCGAACGGGGCGTCTGCATCATGACTCCTGATGAGAACTCTTTTGAAAAGACCCTGCTGGATCTTCTTAGCCATCCGGAGAAAATGAAAAAAATGGGAGAGGCAGCGCTGGAAGTGGTTCATGAAAACCAGGGAGCCACAGAACGCAATATCCTTGCCTTTGAAGAACTGGTCAGAGAATATGGTATCAAACTGAGGGAAACGAATGAGTCTTGAAACATATGTGACAGGCCTGATGAAAAATTCATCTCCCGGATTCAGGGATCGGCTTGTTCTGCATCTGCTGGAACAATTGGAAAAAGTGTACTTGACCCAGGTGGTTAAGAGACGGAACCGGGAAATGGCTGACGCAAAAGACTGCGGCATACCGGTTATTTCCGTAGGAAATATTACAGCCGGCGGTACCGGGAAGACTCCCTGCATTATAGGAATTGCCAGAATGCTGGAAGACGAAGGCTGTCATCCGGCTGTTATCAGCCGGGGATACCGGAGCGGACTGGAAAAAGAAGGCGGCATGGTATCTGATGGGGAAAAAATTCTTGTCTCTCAGGACATGGCAGGCGACGAGCCTTATATGATGGCTTTAAAACTGCCGCAGGTACCGGTCTTTGTAGGGAAAGACCGTATCAGGTCTGCTGTACAGGCACGGAAACTGGGAGCGGATATTCTTCTGATGGATGATGGATTCCAGTACTGGCCTTTGAAAAGGGAGAGGGACATTGTTCTTTTAGATGCATCCAATCCTTTTGGATATGAACATGCCCTGCCCCGGGGACTGCTCCGGGAACCGCTGGATGCTTTAAAACGGGCCAGCCTGTTTATTCTTACAAAAAGTGATCAGGTGAAACCGGAAACTTTGGATAAACTGAAGAAAAGGCTGGCACACCTGGCAGGGGATGTGCCTGTGATTTCCGCCTGTCACCGTCCGTCCTGCGCTGTCCCGTTTCCTTTGTGGAAAGAACGGATCCACAAAGGGGCGCTTTCCTCAATCCGGGGAAAGAAAGCCTATCTTGTTTCCGGTATAGGAAACCCTGCCGCATTTGCCGGTACAGCCCGGGAGGCCGGATTCTTCCTGACCGGTGAAATGGCCTATGATGATCATCATCATTATACAGATGAGGACATACGTAATGTTTTGTCTGAAGCGGTTAAATACGGCGCAGACATGATTGTGACCACCGAAAAAGATGCGGTAAAAATGATGCATCTTCAGGAAATGGAAAAACCGGTGGTGCCGTTTTATGTATTAGAAATTGAGATGGCCTTTCCTGAAGGCCGGCAGCTGCTTGAACAGCAATGGGAGGATTTAAAATGAAAGTTGCTTGTATTATTCCATCGCGGTATGCCTCCACCCGTCTTCCGGGGAAACCGCTCCGCCTGATTGCAGGTGAAACGCTGGTACACCGTGTATATGAACGGGCCCTTCTGGCCAAGGTGCCGGATACGGTTATTGTGGCGACAGATCACGAAGATATTGAAAAAGAAGTGAAATCTTTTGGCGGCCATGTGGTGATGACCTCTGTATCCCATCCTACGGGAACGGACCGGCTGGCGGAAGTGGCAGAAAAATTTCCACAGTATGATATTATTGTGAATGTACAGGGCGATGAACCGCTTATTGATCCTGAAGTCATAGATGGGCTGGCCAGAGATCTCATGGACCATGAGGAGCTGGACATGGCGACAGTAGCCACTCCGCTTCGTAAAGAGGAATATGAGGATCCATCTGCGGTGAAAGTCGTAGTGAACAGAAAGGGAGAGGCGCTGTATTTCTCCCGCTCCCTCATACCCTATCCAAGACATGACTTTTCCGTGCCTCCGCTGAAACATGTGGGTATTTATGCATATCGCAGGAATTTCCTGCTGGCTTACGCTAAAATGGAACAGACGCCTCTGGAGAAGACTGAGTCTCTGGAACAGCTGCGGGCTCTGGAAATGGGATATAAAATCGGTGTCATACCGGTACAGACCGAGGATATTGGTATTGACACGGAAGCAGATTTGAAAAAGGCAAATGAGTATTTTGAAAGGAATCACTTATGAAAACAATACATGTAGGAAATCTTACTCTAGATGGAGAAAAACTTTTCCTGATTGCCGGTCCCTGTGTAATTGAAGGCTATGACAGGACGCTTATGATCGGCCGGGAAATCAAAAAAATCTGTGAACGTCTTGGCGTACAGTATATTTTCAAGGCCTCCTATGATAAGGCTAATCGTTCCTCCTATCATTCTTTCCGTGGACCGGGACTGGAAAAAGGACTGGAAATTCTGGCAGATATCAAGAAGGAACTGCAGGTTCCTGTGCTTTCCGATGTGCATGATGTAACTCAGCTGGCTCCTGCCTCCCGGGTGCTTGATATGCTTCAGATTCCGGCTTTCCTCTGCCGTCAGACAGACCTCGTATACGGTGCTGCCAAAACAGGCAAACCGGTGAATGTAAAAAAAGGACAGTTCATGGCGCCGGAGGATATGAAGAATGTTATTGAAAAGATGGAAGAAGCCCATAACCCGAACCTGGCAGTGACGGAAAGAGGCGCTTCTTTCGGTTATCATAACCTGGTGGTGGATATGCGTTCTTTCCCCATTATGCGACAGTTCGGATATCCCGTCATTTTTGATGCGACCCACAGTGTGCAGCTCCCCGGCGGCATGGGAAGCTCCACCGGTGGACAGAGAGAGTTTATTCCCTATCTGGCCAGGGCAGCAGCGGCTTCCGGGGTAGATGGATTCTTTATGGAAGTCCATGATAATCCTCCGGAAGGACTTTCTGATTCCACTAATATGCTCTATCTGTCGGCTTTGGAAGATCTGCTGAAAGATCTGATTGCCATTAACGAAGTGGTCAAAAAGGATAAAGAAAAAGGACTGGGAAAATAGGGTACGTTGAACCGGGAAGCCGGGGATGCTTTTCCGGAATACTCTCCTATGGTTTCGCATGGCATAATATAGAGAAAAGTGAAGGTACTTTCTGCAGCGGTTTTATATCTGGTGCCCTTTTAGCATTGGAAAGTACCTGCAGCTGTTTTCTATTTCCTGCTTTTCTGTTCTTCCTTCATTTTCTCCGCTGAACCCACAGCAGGTTGGATATATTTCAAAGAAAAAGTATTGTATAATAATAGAATCATTGAAGTATTTTCGAGTTAGCAATACAGCGTTGTGGAGGCATTATGTCAGTCATTGAAACAGCTTCCAGGGTGCTCCGCGATGAAGCGGAAGCCGTAATTTCCCTGGTGGATAAATTGGATGGGCAGTTTGAAGAAGCTGTTCATCTTATCGAACAGGCGAAGGGACGGGTGGTGCTGACAGGCATGGGTAAATCCGGTCATATTGCCCGGAAGGTAGCGGCCACCATGGCCAGCACCGGGACACCGGCCTTTTTCCTTCACCCTGCAGAGGGCATTCATGGAGATCTGGGCATGGTGACCGCTGATGATGTGGTGGTTGCTTATTCCAACAGCGGTGAAACGGCAGAAGTGCTGAATATCCTTCCATCTCTGAAGCGGATTGGCGCCAAGCTGATAGCCGTAGTAGGAAAGACTCATTCTACGCTGGCAAAGAATGCGGATGTCGTGCTGGATGCAGGAGTGGCAAAGGAAGCGGACAGCCTGGGGCTGGCACCTACCAGTTCTACCACCGCTGCTCTGGCGCTGGGCGATGCACTGGCAGTATGTTTGATGGAAAGACATCATTTTACTGCTGATAATTTTGCAGTATTCCATCCCGGCGGCTCTTTGGGAAAGAAACTGCTTCTTACCGTAGAAATGGTTATGCATAAGGGAAATGAAAATCCATTGATTTCTGAAAAAGCGTCTGTGAAGGATGCCCTTTTCGTCATGACCGACAAGGGCCTTGGCGCCGTTTCGGTGGTGGACAGTACAGGCAGGCTGCAGGGACTGATGACCGACGGCGATGTGCGGCGAGGCCTGGAAAAAGGCGTGGACTTCCTGTCTCTGCCGGTGGAGAAGGTTATGACTGTTCATCCTCATGTGATTCATAAAGAACGGCTGGCGGCGGAAGGACTCCATCTGATGGAGGAACACAGGCCCCATCCGATTACCGTTCTTCCCGTAACCGATGAAGAAGGCAGGGCTATCGGCATGATCCATATTACCGATCTCCTGAAGCAGGGGGTTATGTAATGAAGCAGGCTGAAAATATAAAACTCCTGGCCTTTGATGTGGACGGTACCCTGACACCGGGCTTCCTTGTCATGGGAGCCTCAGGTGAAAACAGCAAGCTCTTTCATGTGAGGGATGGCCTTGGGCTTTCGCTGGCGCACCGTATGGGCTATATCACCGGCTTCATTACAGGCCGCAGAAGCCAAATTGTAGAAGCCAGAGGAAATGAGCTGCAGGTGGATTTTATCCTTATGGGGGTAACGGATAAAGTGAAAGCCATGGAAAGCCTTTTGAAGAAATATGGCCTTTCCTGGGAGCAGGCGGCTTATATGGGGGATGATCTCAATGATCTGCCGCTCCTGGAGAGGGCAGGGTTTTCTGCCTGCCCCAGGGATGGGGTAAAAGAAGCCAGGAAAGCAGCAGACTTTGTTTCCCGCTGCCGGGGAGGAGAAGGAGCGGCCCGGGAATTCATCGAAAAAGTGATAAAGGCCCAGCACCGTTGGAAAGAAGCGGTGGATTCGTATCATAAAGTACAGGAAATCCGCCAGTAGATACCTGTCTCTTTCAGATTTCAGGAAAATTTTATTTTTCTGAAATCCATTCAATAGTTAAAGTTTTCCGGAAAGAAGTGAAGCCATGTTATTCAGTGTACGTTACGGGATATTGAAAGGAATCAGCAGTATGCTCTGCTCCATGTCCTATGATCATATCCTGGCCCTGGGGCGCTTTTTGGGGCCCCTCATCATGAACCGCATAGCAAAACAGAAAAAACGCGGAATCCGGCAGATCATGATCGGACTTGGCGTTTCCCGTCCGGAAGCAGAACAGCTTTTGCAGAAGGTTTATCAGAACATAGGCATGTCTGCCATGGAAATGATGTATATGCCCCGGCTCTGCAGAGAGAAGGACCATATTAATGATTATGTAAAGATCGACCATCCTGAAAATCTGGAAGCAGCCTATGCAGAGGGAAAGGGCATCGTAGGACTTACCGCGCATATGGGAAACTGGGAATGGCTGGGAGCCGGTCTGGCACTCCATGGCTATGATACATCGGCCATCGGTAAAAAACAGTCCGATGATGCGCTGATGAAGATCATTAACAGCTACCGGGCTATGGCAGGGCAGCATATTTACCTTACCGGTACCGGCGGTTATGAAATGATTGCAGCAGCCCGCTCCATGAAAAAGAATCATATTCTGGGTTTTCTGTCGGACAAGGATGGAAACAAGGTAGGCGTGCCGGTACTTTTTATGAACCGCGTGTTTTCCTTTCCCCAGGGGCCGGCCGTATTTGCCAGAAAATTCAAGGCTCCGGTGGTTCCTATCTTCATTGTGAGAAATCCCGGCGGAAAGGGACACACCATATGCGTAGGAAAGCATTTTTACTATGAAGATACGGGAGACAAGAATGGAGACCTGCTTCGAAACTCCCAGAAGATGGCTTCTATTATGGAAGGCTTTATCAAGGAACATCCGGCAGACTGGCTGTGGTTCCAGCATCTGTTCTGGACAAGGCCCGGAAAGATTCGGATGTATAATGAATTGAGCAGTGAAGAAAAGAAAAAATTTGCGTGCGGCATGGATGAAGAATGGAATGAAACCAAAGGAGGAAAGGAATGAAAAAGAACCGGAATCTGATTCTGATTGTGGTGCTGATTCTCCTGGCGGCAGGAGGAATCTATTTCCTCTTCAAGGATGATAACAGGGGCATGAATGCGGCCTCTTCCTCTTCTTCTTCCATGGAGTTCCATAATACGGACATGAAGGAAAGCAAGGACGGCAAGATTGTGTGGCGGTTCAAAGCAGGTCATGTGGCTGTCAGCCAGGATCAGAACCTGGTTACCATGGAGAAGGTAGAAGGCTTTTTCATGAAGGATGATAAAGAACTTCATCTTACCGCTGACAGGGGAAGGATTGACCGTAAGGCAAAAACCGTTTATATTGAAGGCAACGTACAGGGAAATACCAAAGACGGCGAAGAGCTGTATGCGGAAAATCTGACCTATGATGGGAATAAGGAAATCCTTTCCACGGATAAAGCCTTTGTAGTTAAAAAGGATGGTAAGGTATTGACGGCCGACCGTTTTGAAGCGGATCGGATTCTTCAGGAGATTACGGCCAGAGGGCATGCAAAGCTGGCTGAAGAGGAGGGGAAAAAGTGAGATATTTATATACCGCGCTGATTGCACTGGCTGTTTCTACAGGCATGGCAGGAAGTGCCATGGCAGATGATATAACGGCAGATGTGCTGACCTATAATGGAAATACAAAGGTGGTCACTGCTACAGGAAATGTGGTTATTCATGCCAATCAGGGAGCAGAGATCACAGGCGCCAAAGGAGAATACCACTTTGAAGACAGAAGTGCCTTCCTGGAAGGCGGTGTGCACTATGTTAAAGAAGCAACGACCCTTTCATCCGATCGCATGTATCTTTACCAGGACAAAACCGCCCGGGGTATAGGAAGTGTTTACTTCCATGACGGAGCGGAAAACCGCACTCTTAAAGGCGATGATGTCATGTATAACCCGGACACGGGCTTTGGCAAAATTGAAGGAAACGGCTATCTGGAATCTCCGGATGGAACACTGGAAGCGCCTCATATTGAAGGCAATTTGAAGCAGGTCAAAGTGGTTGCCACCGGCGGTGTCAATCTCTCCAGCAGCCTCCATAATGCTGTAGGCTATGGAGATGAGGCTGTTTATACAAGAAGCGGCTCTAACGGTACTGATGGCAAGCTGGTTCTTTCCGGCAATGCCTGGGCAAACCAGAATGGCAATTCCTTTACCGGCCCGGAACTGGTGCTCCGGGATGCGGATAAAGTGGTGGAAACCACAGGAAGAAGCACCATAGTCATTACCAATACAGGAAGCACAGCTGACAGCTCTGCAGAAGGCGGATCTTCTTCCGGAAGCAGCAGTGCTCCCCAGGGCCCTGTAACAGCAGCCACCCCTATAGCAGGACGGCCTGAAGAAGCGGGTGCTCCCTTAGAAACAAGGAATGTCAAATGAAGATAGAAACACATAACCTGATTAAACGATACGGTGAAAGAACAGTCGTAGATCATGTAAACGTGGAAGTGGAACAGGGAACCATTGTTGGCCTCCTGGGGCCGAACGGTGCAGGGAAAACGACCACCTTTTACATGATTGTAGGTATTATACAGCCGGATGAAGGGGACGTGACCGTAGATGGCACTTCTCTGGTGGGAATGCCTATCTACAAGCGCCACCAGTTCGGCATCGGATATCTGCCCCAGGAAGCCTCTGTGTTTCGCAAAATGACAGTGTGGGAAAATCTCATGGCTCTTCTGGAAACCAGAAAGGAACTGTCTCCTGCGGAACGGAAAGAAAAAGCAGAAGCTCTGCTGGATGAATTTCATATCGGCCACGTAAGGGATACCCAGGGGAATGCCCTCTCCGGCGGCGAGCGGCGCCGCGTGGAAATTGCCCGTTCTCTCACCATGGATCCGGCCTTTATCCTTCTGGATGAACCTTTTGCCGGCGTCGATCCTCTGGCGGTGGAGGATATCCAGAGCGTGGTTATGCATCTCAAGACGCGGGGAATCGGGATCCTGATTACAGACCATAATGTAAGGGAAACACTGCGTATTGTAGATAATGCCTATATTCTTTCCGAAGGGAAAATCCTTCTCAAGGGAAAGGCCAATGAAATAGCCGTCAATCCTGTGGCAAAGAAATTCTACCTGGGGGAAAATTTCAGCTTATGACAGATTTAAAATTAAAGGAAGGAATCTGCTGATGAGACTTCTTGATAAATATACACTGAAAGAGTTTCTGGGCCCTTTCCTCTTTGGCGTAGCCGCTTTCACTGCGATTTTCCTGGGGGCGGACACCCTTCTTAAAATAGCCAGCTATGTGACGAAGTATGGAGCCTCTCCTGTATCGGCTCTTAAAATCTTTGTTCTTGCCCTGCCCCGTATCATTGTATACACATTTCCCATGGCAGTGCTCCTTGGAGCATTGATGTGCTTCTCCCGGCTTTCCGGTTCCAGTGAACTTATCGTCATGCGTTCCTCCGGGCAGAGTTTTCTGCGGCTGGCAACGCCGGTATTCATACTTTCTCTGCTTATCAGCCTCTGTGCTGTGGCTTTCAATGAATATGTGGTTCCCTGGACGAACCGGGAGTATGAGTATGTCCTGAATACGGAAATAAAGAAGAACTTTAATCCCGGTGTTACCGATCATGTGGTGGTACGAGACGTACAGAACGGAAAAATTGTGCATCTGCTCTATGCCAGAAGATATAATCCGCAAACAAAGGAACTGGAAAATATAACGGTGCAGGAATTCCAGAATGAAGAAGTGACCCGTGTGGAAAATGCACCGAAGGCGATCTGGCAGAACGGAGTATGGATTATGACGGACGGTGTCATTTATGACCTCACCGGCGACGGTGTGGACCGGATGATGCACTTTGACCGCCAGGAAATCCCTTATGCCCAGTCCCCGGAAGATATTCCGAAGGAAAAGAAAAATTATGATGAGATGACCATCAGGGAACTGCTGCTGACCAAAAGGGCCTATGCAGCTGCTCATGCTGATGTTACGCCTATTATGATGGAAGTACACCGCCGGTTCTCCCTCCCCATGGCAAGTTTCGTATTTGCTATTGTAGGGGCGCCGCTGGGGGTACAGAAGCAGAGGTCTTCCTCCTCCATAGGCTTTGGCCTTTCCGTAGTTATCATTTTCCTCTATTATGCGATTATGACTTTCCTGGAAGCTTTGGGAAAGGGACATGTAATGCCCGCTACTTTGGCTGTATGGCTGCCTAATCTCATAGCACTGGTGACAGGCTGCTGGCTCATCCACCGGGTAGATAAATAATGCGTTGAAGAAGGAGCTGTGAATCATACGCCTTTACACAGCTCCTTTTTGCATGTCAAAAAATATTTCTGAAGTTTAATGCAGATTTTGGTGCAGTATCAGGCGGCAGTTTCCGAAGTGAAGGGCGTGGCTGTTCTCACCCTGTTTGGAAGTCATGCGATGCTGCCTGTCCGGGTGGCTTTCAGAAATGCAGAGGTTTACTGTCGGCAGCTTTTGGGAAACAAAAACCGAAATTTTATTAACTGCCGTAAAAATCGAGAAGACCTTGTTACCGGATTTTATCTCGGAGATCAATGTGAATTTCATTTCATGATTTGGTCAGCATTATCCTGAAGCACTGCCCGACTTTACATTTCCGGTATTTCATAAAAATAGAAAAGACGGTATAATAAAATAAGATACTTTTAAGAATCGAAAGGAAGGAGGAGTTTCATGTTTATAGGGGCTGCCATACTCCTTGTCCTGATTATCATGGGAGGAGTTATTGCTTTTCTGGGAGACCGTATCGGATCCAAGGTAGGCAAAAGGAGAATGACTCTTTTTGGACTCCGGCCTAAATATACATCAGTCATAGTTACCATCATTTCCGGGGTGCTCATTTCTTTTTCCACGGTGGCGGTCATGGCCGTGGTGAATGAAAATGTAAGAGTAGCCCTTTTCGGCCTTTCCCGGCTGCAGGCGCAGATGAATGATCTGAACCAGGAAATCAAAGTGAAGAACAGGGAACTGGAAAAGGGAAAACTCCAGCTGGAAGCCAGAAATAAAGAATATGAGGATGTAACGAAAAAATCGGAAGAAACATCCAGGGAACTGGATCGGGTGGAAAGCCAGCGTGTTTACATGGAGAATGAATTATCCTCTGTGCAGGATGCTTATGATGAGGCGCAGGCCGGCATAGAGAAATCAGCTCAGGAAATCCAGAATCTGGAAAAAACGAAGGAAGATCTGAACAGTAATATCAGCACCCTGAATCAGGAAAAGAAGACGCTTCTTGAAAATATTTATGCCCTCCGGGAAGGGCAGGTAGTCATGCAGGCCGGACAGGTGCTGACCAGCGTGACCGTAGATGAAAATATGACAAAGGAGCAGGCAGCGAAAGTACTTGAAAGCGTATTGAACGATATTAACGGCATGCTGAAACAGCAGATGAATGTGACTGATGACAGTGTAAACCTGGTGCGTATCAGTCAGGCGGACTTTGACAGTGCAGTACAGGAAATTACCGGCGCTAAAAATAAGAAGCTGGTGCGCATTGTGGCAGCCCAGAACCTGATCCGTGGAGAACGGCTCATCGTTGATTTTGACATTCATGACAACCGCCTGATTTTCAGTAAGGGCGAAGTGATATACAGAGGCAATCTGGATGCTTATCAGAATATTAAAAATTATGAACTTCAGGTTCTGCGCTTCCTGAAGGACCTGAATCATTATGCCCAGTCCAAGGGAGTCCTGCCGGATCCTATTACCGGTAATGTAGGTATACTGGAAGGCCAGGAACTGATTGATGTCATCCAGAAGGTCAAGGAATACGGGGGACAGTGTGTACTGACCGTGACAGCACGGAGGGATATTTATTCCCAGGGTCCGCTTCTGATTGATGTACGGGTAGAACGGAAGGATGGAAATCCATGATAATTGCTGTGGATCCGGGAAAAGATAAAACCGGCTGCGCCGTGGTAGAAGAAGATGGAAGCCTTATTTTCAAAAAGGTCATACCTACCCTGGACTATGAAAAAGAAGTGGCTGCGCTTCTTTCCCGATATCCGGTGCGGGCGTTTATCATGGGAAACGGTACGCGCCACAATGAAATGAAAGACCGCAGTATAAAACTCCTGAAAACCATGGAAAGAAATATACCGGTTGTTCTGGTGGATGAAAAATATACTACGGAAATGGGAGAGCAGTGGTACTGGAAAGATCATCCTGCCAGAGGATTCCAGCGGCTCATTCCCAAAGGGATGCGTACGATTCCTGTGCCGGTGGATGATTATGTGGCCTGGATTATAGGAAATATTTACCTGGGCTTCGTTAAGGCAGAGGACGTGGGACATAAGAAGGTATAGTGGGAGAAGATCGTTTGACGGTCCCTGTTTGTCGTGCGGGAACTGCATCATGGCTAGTGACTTACAGGAAACCGGAAACGATCCCGCCATCCTGTTATTTTATTTTCCCACTTGACGAAATGGGGAGGATGTAATAAAATATCTAAGTGTCACGGGGCATAGCGCAGTTGGTAGCGCACCTGCTTTGGGAGCAGGGGGTCGCCAGTTCGAGTCCGGCTGCCCCGACCAAATATATGGCTCAGTAGCTCAGTTGGATAGAGCAACCGCCTTCTAAGCGGTGGGTCGTGGGTTCGAATCCCTCCTGGGTCACCATCAGCAGAAAGCATTCCGCAAGGAGTGCTTTTTTCCTGCTGTTTTTTCTGGATGAAAAACAGTAGAATATATTTTCTCTATTGATTTTTCCTATCAATTAGAGTATCATTGTAATCTAACTTAAAGGAAACAGGGCAGGCTATTTCTGACAAGGCTTCTGAGGAAGCAGGAAACAATAAATTATATAAGCGGGCTCCCTGACAGATTTATTTTGTGAAAAATATTTGTATGTTTGAGGAGGTGTCCCTACTTTGGCAGCTAAGGCAGCGCAGCTTGCACAGTGGCTGAAAGAACTGCAGGAACGGGTCAATGCAGATGGCAATCTTTCTTATAACGAGATTATTCGTTTTACGAAAGAAAAATCATTGACACAGAAACAGTTAGATGGGATTTTTAATCTTCTTCATGAGCACAATATTGATCTTGTGTATGATGAAGACGAGGATGAAGATGCCGGAGAACCGGATGATACTGATTTCAACGGAGAAGATGAGGATCTCTCCGAAGAAATGATTCTGGAAAATGAAGAAGATGGTCTGGAAGAGGACAAGGAATGGAATGCTGCAGATACAGCAGAGACAGAAGATGCGGACTATGGGACGGCCGGCGGCGTCAGCGATCCTGTGCGTCTCTATCTCAGGGAATGCGGTGCCAATCCTCTGCTCAGCGCAGAGCAGGAAATGAATCTGGCCAAAACGATTGAAAAAGGCAAAAAGAAGGATGCTACACCGGAGGAAAAAGAAGCAGCCAAAGCAGCAAAGAAGGAAATGGCTAATGCCAATCTCCGTCTGGTCGTTTCGATTGCTAAAAAGTATCCCGGCCGCGGCATGCCTTTCCTGGACCTTATTCAGGAAGGAAATATCGGCCTGTTAAAGGCAGTGGACAAGTTTGACTACACCAAGGGGTATAAATTCTCTACCTATGCCACCTGGTGGATCAGGCAGGCAATTACCCGTTCCATTGCTGACCAGGCCCGTACGATCCGTGTACCGGTGCATATGGTGGAAACCATTAATAAAATGAACCGGGTAGGACGCCGGTTCCTGCAGGAACATGGCAGGGAAGCAACGAATGAAGAGCTTTCCAAGGAAATGGGAATCAGCGTGGAAAAGATCAGGGAAGCAAAAAAAGCAGCTCAGGATCCTATTTCCCTTGAAACGCCAATCGGTGAAAAAGAAGATTCCCATTTAGGCGATTTCATCGAAGATCAGAAGACAGCATCTCCGGAAGATGAAGCAGCCGCCACTATGAGAAGGGAACAGGTCTATAAGATGCTGGACACCCTGACGGAAAGAGAAAAAGGCGTGCTGGCTCTTCGATTCGGCATGGATGACGGAACTCCCCGTACTTTGGAAGAAGTAGGCAAGCATTTTGGCGTTACCCGTGAACGTATCCGCCAGATTGAAGGCAAAGCATTGAAAAAACTGAAAAAACAGGCCATGCCCATGGCAGGACTGTAATGAAAAAGAGCTGTGTCATTTCCGGCACAGCTCTTTTTGCATGCAGCATATAGTATTCCTTCAGGCTGATGCGTTTTCAGTCCTCGGAAATGAAGATCCGGAGCCCTGTTTCTGAGTTGAATTTTCCACTGGCTTTTCCTCTTTTCCTGTAGTATAATATTCAAGCATTCAGCATCAAAGTATCTACTTCCTGATTGCAATGCAATGAAAAGTATGATACAATGCTACTGTTAGTCTGGACAGTCCTCTGCCAAAAGCGATCGGCATGAATGTCTTGTGAGAAGGAGGAAAAGATCGTGAACATTATTGAAACACTGGAAAATGAACAGCTCAGAAAGGACATTCCTGAATTCCGCCCGGGGGACACCGTCAGAGTTCATGTAAAGGTCATCGAAGGCAAGACTGAACGTGTACAGGTATTTGAAGGCATCGTTATTGCCCGCAAAAATGCCGGCGTAAGAGAAACTTTCACCGTTCGTCGTATTTCCTATGGCGTAGGCGTTGAAAGAACATTCCTGGTTCATTCTCCTCGTCTGGAAAAGATCGAAGTAAAGCGCCGCGGCATTGTCCGTCGTGCAAAACTGTTCTATCTGCGTGGTCTGTCCGGCAAAGCAGCTAGAATTAAGGAAAGAAAATAAGGATAAAAAAACTGCAGCAGCGCTGCAGTTTTTTTATTGGAGAAAAAGAGCAGGGCTGTCAATCCGGTGGGAAGACGGCCCTGCTCTTTTGTGTACTCCTGTTTTTCTCTTGGACGGAATGTGGTAGAATAGTAAAAGTGCGGGGAGGGGACAGTCTTTTGGTATTTTATAAGTGAGGAACCTATGAAATATAAATATGTCATTCCGGCAGTAGTATTATCTTTAGGCATGATGATTCCTGTTTCGGCCAATAAAATAAAGAATGTATTCGTAGTAGATGAGTTAACGGTGGAAGTGGAAATGGCGGATCCGCTGACAAAGGAAGAACTGAATCCTGCTGCCTTCCTGTCGCCCGGCTATAAATCGGAATTTACTTTTAATGAGGGTGTGGAAGCGGTAGGTCTTCCGATTCCACAGAAAAGTGATGGATTCCACTACAATATTTATCGGATTGCGGTGAACGGACTGGAAACAGGACCGATTTACCAGATTTCCTACCGGGGCCAGAAGCCCAAGACATTCAAGTTTTATGGCGGCAGGGAGCAGGTAGATAAGTATCGGGACCGATACGGAAGTTATTTCTGAATTTTGGGAAGGGAAACTATGCATATTGTGTTAGTGGAGCCTGAGATACCGGGCAATACGGGAAATATTTCCCGCCTCTGCGCAGCGGAACATCTGACGCTCCATCTGGTGGAACCTTTGGGATTTTCCATTGATGACAAGCATTTGAAAAGGGCAGGCCTTGATTACTGGGATCTCCTGGAAGTCCATGTGCATCCCGATTTCCAATCCGTGGAAAGAATGCTGGCGGGGCATCATTTTTATTATAATACTACCAAGGCAGTGAAATCCTATACGGATGTATCTTTCCGGGAAGACGATGTACTGGTATTCGGGAAGGAAACAAAAGGCCTTCCTGAGGATATGCTCAGGGCCCATAAGGATGACTGTATCCGGATTCCCATGATTGAAGAGGCCCGTTCTCTTAATTTATCCAATGCGGTAGCAATTGTAGCATTAGAAGCACTGAGGCAGACCGGATTTCCTCATCTTTTAAAAGAGAGCGGACGGTTGTTTAAAGGAGGCAGAGACACTCATGAATACGTATGATGCGGCCTATGATCTGGCCAGGGCCATCAAAGAAAGCGATGAGATGAAGAGGCTGACTGCGGCAGCTGAAAAGATCAAGGGCGATGAAGAAGCCAGAAAAATGGTGAAGGAATATATCATGGCTCAGATGAAGGCAGATTATGCCAAGCTGGCAGGCCAGAAGGAAGATGAAGAAGGCTATCAGCATCTCCAGGAACTGGCTGTGCTGGTAAGCAACAACAGCAATGCCCAGGAATATCTCCAGGCATTTATCCGCTGGAATCAGGTAGCTGCGGATTTGCAGAAGATTGTATCCGATGCAATGGCGCAGGGTATGGATGTATTGGAATTGGATAAACAATGACAGACTGGAAAGCATTTCTTGATGGAATTTTAAATGAACGGCAGTATAAGCTGAATGAGCCTATGAGCCGTCATACAACATACGGTATCGGGGGACCGGCAGACTGCTTTGTCACTCCGCAGACGATAGAGGAACTGAAAAAGATTCTTTCTAAAGCCCATGATGAAGGGATCGCTTTGACTTTTATCGGCGGGGGCTCCAATCTTCTGGTATCGGATCTGGGAATTCGCGGGATTACCTTATGCACGAACCGGCTGAAACCGGAAATGACCTGCAGTGAGACCTGGATTACCGCCATGGGCGGCGCCGGTACCGGCACCGTATCCCGATTTGCGGAAAAGAACAGCCTGAAAGGTTTTGAGTGGGCAGTGGGTATTCCCGGAACACTCTGCGGTGCTGTTTTCATGAATGCCAATGGATATGGCAGCCAGATGAAAAATGTGGTGGAAGAAGTCTATACCATTTCTGCGGATGGCAGGGAAGACCGCATCTATGGGTGGGATGACCTTCACTACGGCGACAGCGACAGCATTTTTATGCATAACGGGGATATCATTGTGGGAGCCAAGCTCCATCTGGCTCCCGGAAATGCAGATGAAATCAAAAGGAACATGACGGAGCATCAGATTTCCAGAAGAACGAAGCAGCCTTTGGAAAAACGAAGCGCCGGCACCATGTACCTTCGTCCGCCGGGATATCACGTGGGACCGATGATTAAAGCCTGCGGGCTGATCGGCTTCTCCATCGGAGATGCCCAGGTGTCCACGAAGCATCCCGATTTTGTGGTCAACAACGGTCATGCATCCTGCAAAGAAGTGCTTGCCGTTCTGCATGAAGTGCAGAAGCGGATCATGGATACCTATCATATCCATGTGCCCCTGGATGTACGTATCATTGGGGAAGGCGTCAAACAGGAAAGATAAATCGGTGAAAGCCGGCTGCGAAGAGCAGCCGGCTTTTCGCGTGCCTGAAAAAGAGGCAGATAGTAAATTTCCTTTTTTAGGAATGATTTTTTTTAATAAAATACTTGCATTTTTGAAGAAAGTTATGTATTATAGAAAAGTAAGTTAGCACTCGATGCTAGTGAGTGCTAATAGTCAAAGGAGGAATAGACATGTTAAAACCATTGGCAGATCGTGTTCTCGTTAAAGTTGATGAAGAAGAAACCAAGACTAAAGGCGGAATCCTGATTCCGGATACAGCACAGAAAAAATCCCAGAAGGGTACAGTTATGGCTATCGGCTCCGGCAAGATGCTTGATAACGGCAGCCGCGTACCATTTGAAGTAAAAGTAGGAGACCATGTTCTCTTTGCTAAATATTCCGGTGTAGATATCGACGAAGACGGAGAAAAATATCTGCTTCTTGCTGAAAGAGATATTCTCGCTATTCTTTAATGTAAAGTTATAATTTCTTAGGAGTGATATAAATGGCAAAAAAAGTACTTTATAATGAAGAAGCCCGCGCTGCTCTCCTGAAGGGCGTTGATCAGCTGGCTAATGCAGTAAAGATTACTCTGGGACCGAAAGGCCGCAATGTAGTTCTTGATAAGAAATTCGGCGCTCCGAATATCGTTAATGATGGTGTTTCCATTGCCCGTGAAATTGAACTGAAGGATCCTTTTGAAAATATGGGTGCTCAGCTGGTTAAAGAAGTAGCTACCAAGACCAATGATGTGGCCGGCGACGGCACCACCACCGCTACTCTTCTGGCTCAGTCCATGATTCATGAAGGCATGAGAAATGTGGCTGCCGGTGCAAACCCCATGGTTCTGAAGAAGGGTATTGAAGAAGCAGTGAAAGTTCTTGTAGAAGAAATCAAGAAGAAAGCTGTTCCGGTAAAGACTAAGGAAGCCATTGCTCAGGTTGCATCCATTTCTTCTGCCGATAAGACCATTGGCGGACTGATTGCAGACGCTATGGAAAAAGTTGGCAATGACGGAGTTATTACAGTCGAAGATTCCAAGACCATGGGCACCAGCCTGAAAGTAGTAGAAGGCATGCAGTTTGACCGCGGCTACCTCTCCCCGTACATGGTTACCGATCCGGATAAAATGGAATGCATTATGGATAACCCATACATCCTGATTACCGACAAGAAGATCAATATGCTGCAGGATATGCTCCAGCTGCTGGAACAGGTTGCTCGTTCCGGCAAGGAACTCCTCATCATTGCTGAAGATGTGGAAGGCGAAGCTCTGGCTACTCTGGTTGTGAACAGACTCCGTGGCACACTGAAATGCGCTGCTGTAAAAGCTCCGGGATTCGGCGACCGCCGCAAAGCTATGCTTGAAGATATTGCCATCCTTACCGGCGGCCATGTAATTTCTGATGATATGGGCCGCAAGCTCCAGAGCGCAACCCTGGATGATCTTGGCACAGCTCATCAGGTTCGCATTACCAAAGACAACACCACCATCGTAGGCGGTGCCGGCGACAAAGATGAAATCAAACACAGAGTGGAACAGATCCGTGAACAGTACAAAGACGCTGTTTCCCAGTTTGATAAGGATAAACTTCAGGAACGTCTGGCTAAGATGTCCGGCGGTATCGCTGTCATTGAAGTAGGTGCAGCTACTGAAGTAGAAATGAAAGATAAGAGACTCCGCATCGAAGATGCTCTGAATGCTACCAGAGCTGCTGTGGAAGAAGGTATTGTAGCCGGCGGCGGCACAACTTTCCTGGATATCCAGAAGAGCCTTGATTCCATTGAAGCAGAAGGCGATGTGAAGACCGGTGTTAACCTCGTTCGTCATGCCATTGAAGCTCCTGTACGCCAGATTGCAGATAACGCAGGTCTGGAAGGCGCTATTGTAGCTGAAAAGGTAAAAGAAGCAGGCGATGGTATCGGCTATAACGCAGCTGAAGATAAATATGAAGACATGATGGCTGCCGGCATTGTGGATCCGGCCAAGGTAACCAGAAGCGCACTGCAGAATGCAGCTTCCATTGCAGCCCTTGTTCTTACCACTGAAGCTGTAGTTGGCGATATTCCGGAAGAAAAACCGGCTATGCCTCCTATGCCCCAGGGCGGAATGATGTAATCTGATCTCTCTGATGCATCATCAGTAAACAACATAAAAACTGTGAAACCATAGAAATATGGCTTCACAGTTTTTTTATGGGAGGAAGTGCCCTGTTCTGAAGACCGGAAATTTTGCAGAAGTCACATTTTATTATGATCCGCCATGATACAATAGAAATGACGGGAGCACCGATTCCGGCGCTCTTCCGGAGAAAGGAAGTTTTTATGATGGACATACAGTTAAAACGGGTATATGAAATGCCTGAGGAATCGGATGGATTTAGGATTCTTACTGATCGGCTGTGGCCAAGAGGCATGTCAAAGGAAAAAGCGGCGCTGGGAATATGGGCAAAGGATGTGGCTCCTTCCCCGGAACTGCGGAAATGGTTCGGCCATGATCCGGCAAAGTATGAAGAATTCAGGAAAAGATATCGGAAGGAACTGGAAGAGAACCCGGCAGCAGAAAACTTTATTTCTCTGGTGAAGAAAGAACTGGAGAAGGGCAGAGTGACTCTTCTTTACGGCGCCAGGGATGCAGAACATAACCAGGCGGTGGTGCTGAAGGATTTTCTTAATGAAATTCTCTTGTAAGAAAGCATAGGATGGAGGGACAGCATGGAATTAAGGGTAATCAAGTACTTCCTGGCAGTGGCTGAGGAAGAAAATATTACAAAAGCGGCAGAAAAGCTGCATCTTACCCAGCCCACCCTTTCCCGGCAGCTGCAGGAGCTGGAAGAAGAACTGGGAGCCGAACTTTTTGTACGGGGCAAGAGGAAGACAACCCTGACGGATGCAGGCATTCTTTTTAAAGCACGGGCAGAAGAGCTGGTTGCTCTAGAAGAACGGACTATTAACGAGTTTGCCCATCTCAGTGATGCAGTGGCGGGGGACGTATATATGGGCTGCGGAGAAACAGAAGCCATGAGGGATGTGGTGTCTGCCCTGGCCCCTGCCCTTCGCCGGTACCCTGATATTCATCTTCATCTCTTAAGCGGAAACGGGGAGCAGTCCATGGACTATCTGGAAAAGGGGCTGCTTGACTTTGCCCTTCTCTGCCGCAGCATACCGCCGGATGGATACTACTATATCCGGCTGCCCTATATGGATACCTGGGGCCTGCTTCTCCGAAAGGACAATCCACTGGCGGAAAAGCCGGGCATTCGTGCAGCCGATGTGAGAAAAGAACCTCTCATCATTGCCGCCCAGCTGGCGTCCAGAAATGAAATCCAGCGCTGGATGGGAGGAAATGAGGAGCTCCATATTGCTGCCACCTACAATCTGGCCTATAATGCAGCCTTTCTGGTAGAAAAGGGGATGGGAAGCATGATTACCTATGACGGCCTGATTCCCTGCGACACCCCCTACCGCAGGAATCTGGTGTTCCGTCCTTTTATTCCTGCCCTGCACAGCGGTAATTTCCTGATATGGAAAAAGGAACGCACTCTGTCCAAGGCGGCAGAACTTTTGAAAAGTCAGATGGAAGATTATTTCCGGGAAGATCAGTCATGAAGCCTGCAGCTTATTATACCTGCTAAGCATGATTAGTGAAAATAATCGGGTATTGGTTATCATAATACCTCCTGCTCTATAATGGAATCATCAATGAAATGATGGTTCACATAATAGAGCAGGGGGTATTTTTATGGATAAAAATGTAATTATCATTTCCGCCAGTCTGCGGGGAAAAAGCAATTCCCGGACATTGGCGGAATCTTTTGCCCAGGGGGCGGAGCAGGCGGGAAACCGGGTGGAACTGATTTCTCTTCAGGGGAAAAAGTTCGGGTTCTGCACAGGATGCCTCTCCTGCCAAAAAAACTTTCGCTGTTTCATGAAGGATGATGCGGAAGAAATCTGTGAAAAGATAGGGAAGGCTGACGTGGTGGTATTTGCCACACCCATTTATTACTACGGAATAAGCGGGCAGCTGAAAACGCTGCTGGACCGCTGTAATCCCCTGTTTCCCCAGGCATATTGTTTCCGGGACGTGTATCTTCTTACCGCAGCAGCGGATGATAATCCTCATACGCCGGAGAAGGCTGTTTCCTGTCTTACCGGCTGGATTGACTGTTTTCCGAAATCCCGCCTGGCCGGTACCGTCTTTGCTGGCGGCGTGACGGATGAGGGCGACATTGGAAATCATAAGGCACTGGATGAAGCCTTTGAAGCTGGCATGCATGTGTAACATGTAAGCAAAGGAGAAAAGAAAATGAAAAATGTTAAGAAAATGAAGTGGATGATTTTCGCCCTGGCAGGCCTTGCTGTGGCAGGCTCTGTGATGACAGCAGATGCAGCCGATGTGAAAAGCCAGGCAGACAAAGGAAACGGAGCGCGTCAGATTTCTACTACTCCCTGGCAGGGAGATGAGCCGCTGAAGCTCACGGATATCTGGGACAAAACATTCCCCAAGAGCGACAAGGTTAATCACAGCAAGGTGACTTTCCACAACCGCTATGGCATTACTTTGGCAGCTGATGTGTACATGCCGAAAAACAGGACAGGAAAAATGGCAGCTCTTGCTGTGGCAGGTCCCTTCGGCGCTGTAAAAGAACAGGCCTCCGGTCTCTATGCCCAGAAGCTGGCAGAAATGGGATTTCTGACCATTGCCTTTGATCCGTCCTTCGTTGGTGAAAGCGGTGGAGTGGCAAGAAATGTGGCCAGCCCGGACATCAATACAGAAGATTTCTCTGCTGCCGTAGACTATCTGTCCAACAGGGATGATGTAGATCCTGATAAAATCGGTATTGTAGGTATCTGCGGCTTCGGCGGCATGGCCATCAATGCAGCAGCCATGGATACCAGAATCAAGGCTACCGTGACCTCCACCATGTATGACATGAGCCGCGTCATTGCCAATGGCTACTTTGATTATACAAAGGACCAGGATACCCTGAAAAAGGAAAGAATGGACCGCCGCAGAGCCTTGAATCAGCAGCGGACAGAAGATTATAAGAATGGAAACTACAAGAGAGACGGCGGCGTGGTGGATCCTCTTCCGGCCGATGCACCGCAGTTTGTGAAAGACTACTATGACTACTACAAGACAAAGAGAGGATACCATCCCCGGTCCCTTAACTCCAACGATGGCTGGAATGTGACCAGTGCCCTGTCCTTCACCAACATGCCTCTTATGACCTATGCCGATGAAATCGAAAGCCCGGTGCTCATTATTCACGGCGAAAAGGCTCATTCCCGCTACTTCTCTGAAGATACCTTTAAGAAACTGAAAGGAAATAACAAAGAATTTCTCATCGTTCCCGGCGCAAACCACACAGACCTGTACGATAACATGGAAAA
This sequence comes from Dialister sp., assembly GCF_051885895.1. Lineage (GTDB taxonomy): Bacteria > Bacillota > Negativicutes > Veillonellales > Dialisteraceae > Dialister. Next base: position 113,441 of record NZ_JBJEXP010000034.1, read on the forward strand.
GATTCCTTTCGACAGAATCGCCGCCTTCTTCCACAAATATTTGGGATGACAGAGTGTCCCCTGCCTCCCCATCTATGGGGGGAAGGGGGGACTGCTGCCGCGGGCAGGAAGCTAAGGAAACGCTGATTCATTCATAGGGTTTACTTTCATAAGAAGTTTTATGCACTGCTTCGTCATGGGATTTCTTAATCAGCCTGCTATTCTCGTCATCTCATTCCATGCATTGCATAAAATTTCAAGAATGAAGGCAAGCAGCGAATTAATCAGCGCCTCCCTGAAAGGAGAGTGCCCGGTTTGTCTGGCTTGTGCATCTTATGCAGGAGTGCACAGTGAAAGGGAATGCCGGGAAGCGGCATTATAAACTGCGGCGCAGCCGTTACGTCATCCCTCGCGCCATAAGCGCATCAAATATAAGAACCTTAAGAACCTTCGGACCCCAGGGCCCGTCAACCTTCCCTTCTTTTGAACCCGCTGAACCTGGAAAACAGGCCTGCCATGGCAGGCCTGTTTTCCTTATTCTCCCTGTGGTAAAATAACAGAAATATACCTTATTTTGTTTATATAGGAGACAGAGATGGAAGCATTAAAAACGGTAACAATCAGTAAACGGGCAGAACTGGCAGCCAGAGGAGGACATCCCTGGATTTACGGGACGGAAATTAAAAGTGCAGAAGAGGGTATAGAACCCGGGGACATCGTTAAGGTCCTTTCATCCAAGGGGAAATTTGTGGGAAGCGGATTTTACAATCCTCATTCCAAAATAACCGTTCGGATTTTTTCCACCAATGCCAATGACCGTTTTGACAGGGCATTCTGGAAACGGCGGGCTGCCTATGCCGTGGATTATCGGCTGCAGGTGATGAGAAAGGAAGACTATGACTGCTGCCGGCTGGTTTTTGGAGAAGCAGACCAGCTCCCGGGTATGACGGTGGACCGTTTTGGAGATGTGCTGTCGGTTCAGGTTCTTTCTCTGGGCATGGAAAAACGGAAAAAGGAATTTCTTGACGGCCTTATTGAGGTGCTGCGGGAAAGAAATCTTCCTGTCTCCTGCGTTTATGAAAGAAATGATGTGAAAATCAGGGAACTGGAAGGCATGGCGGAGTACAAAGGATTTTACAAGTCACCGCTTCTGGATGAATCCTCTGAAAAGACACTGGTGGATATTGTGGAAAATGGTATCCGTTATACCGTGGATGTGGAGAACGGACAAAAGACCGGCTTCTTCCTGGACCAGAAATTCAACCGGCTGGCCGCTGCTTCCATCGCCCGTGGCCGCCGCGTGCTGGACTGCTTTACCCATACCGGCGCTTTCGCTCTGAATGCAGCCAAAGGTGGAGCGGCCTCTGTAACGGCACTGGATATATCCCGGGAAGCGGTGGACATGGCCGCCCATAATGGAGAAATCAACGGACTTTCCATCAGGGCCGTGCAGGCGGACGTATTTGATTACCTCACGGAGCTGGACCGCACAAAGAATCATGACTATGATTACATCATTCTCGACCCGCCTGCTTTTACGAAATCAGGAAAAACAGTGCATGAAGCATTTCGGGGTTATAAGGAAATCAACTACCGGGCTATGAAAATCCTTCCCCGTGGAGGATACCTGGCTACCTGCTCCTGCTCCCATTTCATGGGAGAGGAACTGTTTGTAAAAATGGTGAAAGAAGCAGCCCGGGATGCCGGTGTAACGCTTCGCCAGATCGAATTCCGTCAGCAGGCACCGGATCATCCTATTCTCCTGACGGTGCCGGAAACCTATTATTTAAAGTTTTTCCTTTTTCAGATTATTTAAGGAATCACATAGACTGCTGCAAAGAAAAATGCGGTGTCTCTCTAGGAGATACCGCATTTTTTGTGAATGAATTCAACCGGCCCGTTCTTTCAGGTAATCTTTCAGATTCAGAATCCTCACGGCTGTCCAGTTTCCGTTCACATCTTTTTCCATAAGTACCTGCCAGGTAAAGTCTCTATCCAGTTTCTTGTCATGGACTTTGACACGGACCACAGCCTTTCCGTCTGTTTCTTTCACGTCCAGTATATCCGTCAGGGAAAGGGCAGCTGACCCAAGGGAGGCTGACATGATTTTTCCGGCTCTGCCGGCATTATCTTTTTCGCTGCCTTCCGTAAAACGGATTTCCGTCTGCCGCACCATTTCATCCACTGCCTGTTTTTTCAGCATTTTCAGAATGGAGGACGCCAGTGCATGCTCCGGCCTGCCGTCGGAAGCAAGGTAGGAAGCAGTGTCATCCACGGCAGAGGAGTAGACCTTGTCCATGTCTACTCTTTCCTTAAAAAGCTGCAGATCTTTTTTCCTGACTGCCTGCTGGATTTCCGCGGCTGCATAGGCTGGTGTTTTTGACCAGTAAAGAAAGTACCAGCCGCCGGCAGCGGCCAGGATCAGAATAAGAATGATGGCGATTTTCTTTAAGATGGAATGATTCATAGCTCCTCCTTTTTTATATTATATCGAAAAAAGAAGGAACAGGAAACCTGTCAGCAGCAGGAAATACCGGGCAGAAGATGCCTTGTGGGCATTTATTTTCCTGAGTCGAAGAGGGCTTTCTGCTGAGTAAACTCAATCATCCCATAAATGCCGCCTTCGCGGCCCAGCCCGCTTTCCTTATAGCCGCCGAAAGGAGCTTCCGTATCCCTGGGGCTGGCATTGATATATACATTGCCTGCCTGAATCCTGTGGGCCAGGGCGATAGCCTTTTCCTTGGGACCGAATACGCCTGCATTCAGTCCGTAGCGTACGTCATTGGCAATCCGGACGGCATCATCTTCATCCTTGTACGGAATGACGCAGAGCACCGGCCCGAAAATTTCGTCCTGGGCAATGGTCATATCATTTTTCACGTCGGTAAAGATTGTGGGAGCAATATAATACCCCTTGTCCGGTGACTGGGGCAGGCCGCCGAGGAGAAGACGGGCACCTTCATCCATGCCCTTTTGAATGTATTCGGAAATCTTTTTATACTGCTGCAGGGAAGATACAGGTCCCAGCTTTACGGTATGGTCTGTGGGATCACCTACGGTATATTCGGCGGCAATTTTTACCAGCTGCTTTTCTATGGTCTCTTTTTCGTTTTCCGGAACGAGGAGACGGGAGAAGGCGGTGCAGGTCTGCCCGGAATTCAGGAAGATACTGTTGAAGCAGATATGAATAGGATCGGTGTAGTCATGACTGGCAGCCGGTAGAATGACATAGGGGGATTTGCCGCCCAGTTCCAGGCTGATGTGCTTGACCGATTCCAGTGCCCTTTTACCTACGGTAATACCGCCGGAGGTGGATCCGGTAAAGGAAATCATGTCCACCAGAGGATGGGAAGACAAAGCATCTCCCACTTCACCGCCTCTTCCGGTAACCAGGTTGAATACTCCTTTAGGAAAATCTGCTTTTTCAAAGGCGTCAGCCAGGTAATAGGAAGAAAGAGGAGTATGCTGGCTTGGTTTCAGGATGACTGTATTTCCCATCAGCAGGGCCGGTATGATTTTCTGAATAACCTGGCCAAGGGGATAGTTCCAGGGGGTAATGCAGCCGATAACGCCTACCGGTTCCCTGTAGGTAGTGGAGCAGGCCATTTTTTCTACCATAGGAACCTTCGGTGCCAGATCAATGTAAGAACGGGTACGTACGTACTGATATTCCACCTGGGAAGATTTTGTAAAAGAATAGGGGGAGCCCAGTTCTTTTATGGTAATGTCAATCAGGTCATCTTCCTGGCTTTTGAAAATAGTCAGAAATTTTTCCATCAGAGCAATCCGCTGTGCAAGGGGAAGGGCAGACCATGCAGGAAGCGCTTTGTGAGCTGCTTTGGCTGCCTTATCTACATCCTCTGCATTTCCTCGGGGAACCCGGGCAAAGATTCGGCGTTCAGCCGGATTTTCTACCTCAATAAACTGGCCTGATGCACCGGGAACCCACTGTCCATCAATATACAGTTTTTCAAAATCCACTGGTAAAACCTCCTTTACCTGCTGCAAAGAGAAAAGGAACGGCTCCATAGCCTATTCCCGTCTTTGGCTTTATTCAATTCAATTGAATTTTCCTTGGAACACCGGCTGGAAATAGGAAAGATTTTGTAATCTTTTGACAAGCCATACTTCATCAAATGGTGCTTCCTTAGACTATCCTACTCTATTATAATGATTTTCCCTAAAACATACAACGGCGCAGGAAGAGGGCACTGCCTGTCCATTCATGATATAATAAATGTGAATCTGACCTGTTTAGATTTAATAAGAATATAATATAAATATAATCAGGAGGCATGAATGGGTTTACTGGATGAAACACTGAATCAAATTCAACCGCTGGATGAAGATGCTATGGAGCAGGCGGCAGCCCGCTGGAAAGATTTATACCTTGGCATGGGGGACCTTGGAAAGATGGAAGATATGGTCGTCCAGTTTGCCGGTGCCACAGGGGAGGCCATGCCGGCCATTCCGAAATGCTGTACTGTCATCGCCTGCGCGGATCATGGAGTGTATAAGGAAGGTGTTTCCGCCTATCCACAGTCCACAACAGTGGGTATGACCCGGGCTTATGTGGAGACAAAGGGAGCAGCAGCCAATGCCATGGCTTACTACTCTCACTCCGACATGGTAGTAGTGGATATGGGGATCAATGCAGATATGAGCGGCGTGCCGGACCTGCTGGATCGTAAGATTGCCTGGGGAACAAAGGACATTGCAGAGGGACCTGCCATGACAAGAGGAGAGGCTGTCCGTTCCATTGAAACAGGCATAGAGATTGCGGAAGAAAAAGCAAAAGAGGGGTATAAGGTATTTACCATTGGTGAGATGGGGATTTCCAATACCACATCATCTGCCTGCATCCTGGGGGCTTTCAATGGGTGGAATGCACTGGAAGTAACCGGACGGGGAACAAACATTTCTGATGAAAGACTTCGTCATAAAGTGGAAGTAGTGCAGAAAGCCATGGATATAAACCGTCCGGATCCACGGGATGGCCTGGATGTGCTTTCCAAGGTGGGAGGCTTTGAATACGGCTGTATGACCGGGGTTATTCTGGGAGCAGCTGCCAATCATGCACTGACCATTATTGATGGCTTCAATACCACTGCCAGCGCTTTTATTGCAAAAGCGCTCTGCCCTGAGGCCGTGCATTATCTTATGGCATCTCATCTGTCTCTGGAGCAGGCCCATAAAAAATCGCTGGCTGCTCTGGGGCTGACGGAGTATATTGACCTGGATTTCCGTCTGGGTGAAGCCATCGGTGCCGGCATTCAGACCAGAATGCTGGACTATGCTCTTTCCGTATATCGGGAATGCGTTACGAAAGAAGAAGCGGGGGTGAAAGCATGAGTTCTATTCCTTCCCTGAATGAAGAAATGATGAAAGCCTGCCAGCTGTATGTAGATAATCTGATTAAACCCATCCATTCCCTGGGAAAACTGGAGGAAATGGCAGTACGTATGGCGGGAATTACCGGTGTGGTCAAACCGTCCTATCTCAGCAAGGCTGTCGTTATCTTCGGCGGCGATACGGCAGTGGACGGGGGAAACAAAACCAAAGGACAGCTGTCCCATGATGAAATGAAGCTGGTAGCACAGGGAGGCGGCCCGGTGAACAGCATTGCCAGACAGCTGGAAGCTCCGGTATATCTGATTGATGCAGGCCTTGAGAAAGATACATCCGATATCGAAGGGGTTCTTACCAGGAAAATGATCCACGGCACCCATCATGGAAGGCCGGCCATGGATGATGAGGTGGTAGAAAATGCCATTTCCCTGGGTATGTCAGTGGCCAAAACGCTCTACTCCCAGGGCGTGGAAGCGGCAGGACTGGGCAATATAGGCGAGAGATCCCTCCTGTCAGCCTTGGCGGTGACAGCTGCCATTATGAAGGAGGATCTGATGAAGGCCTCTTCTGCAGGCGGACTGAGGCTGTCTCTTTCCGGTGTGGGGCAGTTTGCAAAAGATCCGGTGGGAAATCTGGCAGAAGTAGGGTCTGCGGAAATTGCGGCGCTCTTTGGATTTGTGGTAGAAGCAGCCAGAAAAGGCATGATTGTGGTCTTTGACAATGCGGTGACCGGTGCGGCTGTACTGGCGGCAGTAACCGTATATCCGGAAATCAGGAATTTTGTTTTCCCTTCTGTATACTACAATGAACCGGTCCATCAGATGCAGATGCAGAAACTGCAGATGAAGGCGTTTCTCCATTATGATTTTACCGAGGCGGAAGGCTTTGGATCAGCTCTGGGGCTTTCTCTTCTGGATGCGGCCATTGATATGCTGAACCAGATGAAAACCTTTGGCAGTGCTGATGTGGATGTGGCTATTGACGGCGCAGGAAGTGGAAGGCAGAGAAAGGAGATTAAATAATGAAAGCTCTTTTTATCAGATGCTACGGTAAACTGACAGCGGACATGATGATTGGCGGGCTCATTGATATGGGCGTACCGCCGGTATACCTGAAGGCAAGGCTCAGGGATGCAGGTCTTTCAGAAGAGTTTATTGAAAAACCGAATCCCAAAGCCCGTATTTCAGCTCATTATTTTCATATCCCACCTCAGGGGAAAAAGCCTCTTCTTTTGAAACAGGCGGATATTTTCCGCTTGTGGAAAGATATCTGCTCTAAAGGAGCACCGGAATGGGAAGAAACAGGATGGAAGGTTTTTTCCGTGCTGACAGCCGGCGCATCGGACGCAGTGGATGATATACCGGCCAACATTGTGGATCTGCGGAGAGTAGGCGTGTCAGAGGAAAATCTGGCTTCTCTGTATCTGTTTCTCTCGGCCCTGGATTACCTGGAGGTAGAAACCCTCTTTACATGCCCCTTCTCGATTACGGAGGGACGGACAGAAGCAGGCAGAGCATCGGCAGCTATACTTACCGATGCAGTATCAACTGTAGGCAATCCGGTGGCAGTCGAGGACATTCATCCCTTTGCTGCTGCCATGCTGGAAGGGCTTTCTGCAGCCTTTATGCCTATGGACGGGAGGTTCCTGGCTGACCGCACCGCCTATGGAAGCTCCAGCGCCGAAAAACCGGAGGGAGAAAATACAGTGGCGGAATACCTTGGCTACTTTACCGACCGGGGCGATTCCATTTTCAGCAGGCATATGAAGGTATTCGGTATGGACTCGGGGCTGGACCTGTAGCTCCGGCCGGAAAGAAAAGCATTTATCCTGCAGAACAGGCACGGCAGCTGCCGGTTTCGGAATCATTTCTGACCGGCAGCTTTTTTCTGCATCTGTGCGTTTTGATTCTATGGTAGAAAATATTTTTCAAAAAGTACTTGCGAAAAAAGGTGAGATAGGATATAATCATTTTCGTCGCACGGCGGAAGTCCTGCAGACAGGAAGTCAAATCTTGACTGATTCAAAACTTCCTGTTGACAGAAATATCACAATGTGATAAAGTATAGGACGTGACGTTGAGGGTCAAAACATTGAAGAAAATAAAATTTCAACAGTGACTTGACAAAAGACGAAGTAATGATATAATAATATCGTTGCTAACACATGCGGAAGTAGCTCAGTGGTAGAGCACAACCTTGCCAAGGTTGGGGTCGCGGGTTCGAGTCCCGTTTTCCGCTCCATTGCTAGTATCATCCGAAAGGATGTTGCTATAAATTCCTGAATAGCTCAGCCGGTAGAGCGCGTGACTGTTAATCACGATGTCGCAGGTTCGAACCCTGCTTCAGGAGCCATAGGGGTATCGCCAAGCGGTAAGGCAACGGACTCTGACTCCGTCATGCGTAGGTTCGAATCCTACTACCCCTGCCAAATGATCCATTAGCTCAGTCGGTAGAGCACTTGACTTTTAATCAAGGTGTCCCGCGTTCGAGTCGCGGATGGATCACCATATGTGGCCTGTTCGTCAAGTGGTTAAGACACCGCCCTTTCACGGCGGGTTCGCGAGTTCGAATCTCGCACAGGTCACCAATGTGGGCGATTAGCTCAGCTGGGAGAGCGTCTGCCTTACAAGCAGAATGTCAGCAGTTCGATCCTGTTATCGCCCACCAAACGGCCCGGTGGTGTAGTGGTCTAACATGCCGCCCTGTCACGGCGGAGATCGTCAGTTCAAATCTGATCCGGGTCGCCACAATTTTGCCTCGGTAGCTCAGTTGGTAGAGCAAAGGACTGAAAATCCTTGTGTCAACGGTTCGATTCCGTTCTGAGGCACCATATATGCGGCTGTGGCGGAATGGCAGACGCGCTACTTTGAGGGGGTAGTGATCTTTCGATCGTGTGAGTTCAAGTCTCACCAGCCGCACCACAATCTTTATTCCTACTTGTTGTTTAATTTCATATGCGGTCGTGGCGGAACTGGCAGACGCGCTATCTTCAGGCGGTAGTGGAGTAATCCGTGAGAGTTCAAATCTCTCCGACCGCACCACTCAAAATCAAAGCTTCAGGACAATATCCTGAAGCTTTTTTGTTTTCTGAATGCCAATAGAAAAACAGAAAAGGAAAGTCTTCTCTTTTTCCCTGCTTTATCATACAATTAGGAAAAAAGAAGGGAGCCTTCCATGAATCTATCGGTTTATTTCTTCGCCTTCGGTCATTTGGCGGTAGACTGGTCCCAGGGGGCTATTCCTGCGCTTCTGCCTTATTTTATAGCCCATTATGGCCTGTCCTATAAGGAAGCCGGCCTGCTCGTCTTTGCCAATGTGCTCATTGCATCTGTCATGCAGCCCCTTTTCGGCTATTATTCCGACAGGATTTCCAAGCCCTGGTTCATTTCACTGGGCTGTCTTCTCTGCGGTCTGGCCATTTCCTCTGTAGGCTTTACTTCAAGCTTCGGTGCAGTCTTCGCGGCTGCCCTCTGCTGCGGTGTAGGCAGTGCTCTTTTTCATCCGGAAGCAGCCCTGATGGTGAACCGGATTTCCGGAAATCAGAAGGGCAGGGCCATGGGAATTTTTTCAGTGGGAGGCAATGCAGGCTTTGCGGCAGGCCCGCTGCTGGCAGGCCTCTGCGCATATCAGCTGGGGATACATTCTCTTCTGATTTTCGGTGTGCTCAATACTCTGATTGCGCTGGCTATTTTTCTCCGTATGCCTTCTGTCCTGCGGGATGCGGCGTTGGAAGAGAAGAAGGAATCAGCGGCAGGTGGAAACGGGCCCAAACGCAATGACTGGGTCTCTTTCGGCAAGCTGTCGATTCTGATCCTTGCCAGATCTCTGGGATTTACATTAAGCAATACCTTTATCCCTCTGCTCTGGATCCATGTGCTTGGATCTACGGAGGGAGAAGGAACGATGGCTCTTTCCATTCTCTTTGGACTGGGGGCCTGCTTTACCTATCTTGGCGGCGTGCTGGCAGATAAAATCGGATTTCTTAAAATCATCCGCGCCGCTTTCCTGTGCATGATTCCCGCCTATTTCCTTATGACCCGTACTGAGAGCCTTTCTCTGGCCTATATTCTTCTTATACCGGCTGCTCTTTCCGTCTTTATGCCCTACAGCCCTATTGTTATTCTGGGGCAGACCTATCTTGGGAAAAATGCGGGATTTGCATCCGGAGTCACACTGGGGCTTTCCACTACCCTGGGAGGCATGTTTGCTCCCCTGGTAGGCTGGGCGGCAGATCTGTGGGGACTGCAGGAAGCACTCAGTATCCTTTGGATAGCCGGTATCCTGGGGACGGCGGCAGCTTTTGCGCTGCCTGCGGTGAAAAGACAGGGATGAACGCATTGGCCGGATTCCCGGCTGTGATATAATAAAAGAAATTCTATGCACATTTCGCAGTAACAGGAGGAAATATGAACGCATTCGCAGCACTTGGTGTAGGAGAGTCCCTGATCTCTCTTTTAAAACTGCAGGGAATCAAGGTGCCCACACCTATTCAGCAGGCTTCCATTCCCACTATTTTCAAGGGAAAGGACCTGATTGGCCGCGCCCAGACAGGAACCGGAAAAACACTGGCTTACCTGCTTCCGGTAATTCAGAGAGTAGATAAGGAAAAGGGAGCCACCCAGGTCCTCATTATGACGCCTACCCGGGAACTTTCCAAACAGGTCTTTGACGTTTTCCGGCCCTTTGCCCTGGAACTCGGCATTGACGGAGTGGACATCATCGGCGGGAGAACCATTGAAAATCAGCTCCAGAAACTGAAAAGAGATCCTCAGGTCATTATTGGTACTCCAGGACGGCTTCTTGATCATATTCGAAGAAAAAGCATGGATCTGTCCCAGGTCAAGACGGTGATTCTGGATGAAGCAGACCAGATGCTGGCGAACGGATTCCGGGAAGATATCGAGGCGCTGGTGGATGAAACGCCCAAAAAGAGGCAGCTGCTCCTGTTTTCCGCTACCATGCCCGATGAAGCGGTAAGGCTTGCCAGGAAGTATATGAAACATCCAGCTGTGGTGGATGTGGCAGAAAAGGCAGCAGCTTCCACGGTGGAACAGAGAGTCTATGAAACAACGAAACCCAGAAAATTCAAGCTTCTGGTACGCCACCTGACGGAAATGAACCCCTATATGGCTGTGGTTTTCTGCAATACCAGGGAAGAAGCCCATGAAATTGCAGGAAAGCTGCAGGAAGAAACGGACTTCGTGGTTGATGAAATCCATGGCGATATGAGCCAGGGCCAGAGAAACCAGGTAATCCGGGAATTTGAAAAAGCAAAGATCCAGGTCCTGGTGGCTTCGGACATTGCCGCCCGCGGGCTGGATGTGGAAGGCATCACCCACGTATTCAACTATGACATTCCCAGAAATCTGGAATACTATGTACACCGCATTGGCCGTACAGGAAGGGCAGGCACCAAAGGCATCGCCATTACCTATGCCACACCGGAAGACGGAAGTCTCCTTCGGAAGCTGGAGAAATCTATTTCCGAAACTATTACCCGTTATGATGAAAAGGGAAATGTACGGAGAGTGAGACAGGGAAAACCGAAGAAAAAAACGGTTACTCCCGGTATGTATAAACCTACCAAGAAAAAGGAGCATAAGGCTCTTGGGCATAAAGGAAAGAATATGCGCCAGAAGCGGAAGAAAGAAAAAACAGATAAAAAGGGAAAGAAGAAATAAGGAAAGCCGCCCGGACAGCCGGGCGGCTTTTTAATGGGCCGGCGCACTGGCAGGCCGGCTGGAATCACTATCGGCATGCACCAGAATCCCTCACTTCATTCGGAATAGCGGCAGTAGAGGGAAGGCAGGCACGTAACACTGACTATAATAATCATCAATAATCATCGCCTTAAAGGGGCAATACTACCACCCTCGGCCCGCAGGACCGTCAAACCTAAGAACCTTTCCCACCACCCTCTGAACCTGTCCCTGTTTCCATGCACGGATGTGGTACAATAGAGCCATTGAGGTGATAGAATGCTTAAAAATAAAGATCTGATCAAACAGCTGCTCTGGCTTCTGGCTCTTACCATTCCCTGGGGACTGGGCGGCTTTGTGGTGCATACAGCTTTTTCCCTGTCTGTGGGACTGACAGCCTACTGGGCAGCGGGACTGCTGGTGCCTTTTATTTTTTATCTTCTGCAGAAAAAAGGATGGGGCAGTGAACTGGGACCCTGGAGGGCAGCCGTGCATCTGCCGGTCTGGGTATCTCTGGTAATTGTAGAAATGGTGGTTTTCTGGAATTATCTGCCCCGGATTGACCGGGAATGGAAAACGGTTCCTGCCCTGACGGGAATCGGTGCGTTCCTGATTCTTTCTTTTTTTGTCCTGCTGTCTTTCTTCCTGGATCGAAAGCTGGCACTGCTGTATGATTCCCTGAAACGGAAGGATTCCATGATCAGCCTCTGGCTGGGATGTTCTTTTTTCAGCGGACTCATTCCGGGAACAGCCATGGCTGCTTTCCTCGGCCTTTACTATGCTGGCGGTATGCGGCTGGATCCTTTTACGGCTTCTTTTTTCCTGATGGAGATTTTCGGTATTGTCTTTTATGGGAAAATCTTTCTGGCCATGATGACCTTTGGCATTTTTCTTTTCCTGGCACTCAATGGGCCTAAGGCGCATCGGGCTGTAACCTCTGTTTTCTCTGCCATTTTCTGGCTTTTCCTGCTTTTCATTCCGGTGGTTATTTCTTCCCGTATAACCGGGAGCGGACTGTGGCGGGCCTATCTGGATCCGTCCTATCTTTCCGTATTTCCCTATCTGTCCGATCTGTGGCTTACGGGACTGGCACTGATGGGAGCCATGAAGCTGACCGGATGGATTTTTAAAGAGTAAACTGTTGACAAATAAAATCTGTTCATTATAATAACAGTTGGCAGATAAAGGGGCTCCGCTTTGCCGGTATCAGAAGAAAGGAACCGGACCGCGGGGTGAGTATATCGCTGCATTTACGGCTTATATCTCAAAGAGAGTAAGAACGGAGGTTTCAAAATGGAAAAAGTTAATCATGTACCCCAGGCAAATCACGCATTTTTGAGTATTCGACAGCTTACGGTGTCCGGACTTCTGGCAGGAATTACCATTTTCCTCGGACTCACAGGCTACGGGTTCATTCCCCTGATTGTCATGAATGCCACCATCCTTCACATTCCCACCATTATCGGTGCGCTGGTGGCAGGCCCCAAGGTAGGGGCGCTGGTAGGGTTCCTCTTCGGGCTCTTTTCCTTCATACAGACGCTCAGGGCGCCCAGCCTTCTGCTGCAGTTTGCTCTGCAGTACAATCCCTTTTATGATGCGTTCATCTGCATTGTACCGAGAGTGTGCATCGGACTCTTTGCCTGGTTCCTGTATAAACATATGCCCGGCCGGGAAGGCCTCCGCGTAGGCATAGCAGCCGTCGGCGGTTCCCTCTGCAATACGATCCTTTTCCTTGGCTCCTTCTTCCTTCTGGTGGGCGCTCCCTATGCAGCATCCAAGGGAATTTCCGTGGAAGCCGTAGGCGCTACGATCATGGGTATCGTTGCTATGAACGGTGTACCGGAAGCCATCGTTTCCGCCGTCATCATCGTACCGGTAGTCACCATGCTGAAGAAATCGGGCTGGAAAATGAAATAAGAAATCAGAAGCTGCAGGTGCCAAAGCCTGCAGTTTTTTATTGCCATGACAGGAGTCATATGAAAGTATTGATTGATGGGGACGGCTGTCCTGTGATAAGGGAAACAGAAAGAGCATGCGCTCTGTTTGGAATTGAAGTACTGATTTTATGCGATACCAGTCATCTGATTCATTCGGAGACAAGCCGGGTTATTCTCGTGGATCAGGGACGGGATGCGGCGGATCTGGCTCTGATATCCCGTATCCGGCCGGGGGATGTGGTGATTACCCAGGATTATGGATTGGCAGCGCTGGCGCTCACAGAAAAGGCCTATGCCTTTCATCAGGATGGATGGCAGTATAATGAGGAAAATATAGAAGGCCTCCTCTGGCAGCGGTATGAAGCAGGGAAGGCAAGGCGCTCCTCCAGAAATCACATGAAGGGACCGCCCAAACGGGACAAGAAACAGAATGAACTGTTTTTCCATAAGCTCTGCAGCTTTTTGAAGGAGAAGACAGAGGGCACATAAAAAAACGATGCAGCATTTGGGCTGCATCGTTTTTATTTTCATAAAATCAGGCTTCTTCCTTGCCTCTCAGCCGTTCATCGCATTTGGCAATGAGGGCAGCAGAATCGACTCCTGCGTCACGGCACATGGTGCCGATGGATGTCTTCATGTCGGAGGGCATGGCAATCTTTTCATCCTGGAAAACAGGCAGGAGCTGGGGATACATGGTAAGGATGGTTTCCATAGGCGTATCATCGGTAAGAAGGGGCTTCTTATATTTGTCGGCGATGAATTCGTTCATTTCCCCGATGATTTCAAATACATCCATACCATGGGACTGGGCTGCCTGCCAGAGGTTTTCATCATAGGATACAAAGCAGCCTACGCAGGACATGCCGTATTCCATGAGGAAGGGGCCCATTTCCGGATAGACTTCAATGATCTGCATGATATTGTTTTCCGGGCGGACAAAATCCCCTTCCTTTAACGGCGGTACATCAGGGGAGCCGAAGCCGCCGTAATAGTTGCCGGCATCAGCTTCTGAGGATCCGGGCATGGTATTGCCCAGTACAGCGTCGCGGAAAGCTTCATAGCCCATTTTATCAATAAATTCTTCCATGGACTGGTAATTTTCGTGTTCCAGATAATAGGTGCAGGCCTTTGTCATGATGGAGAGGGCATCGGACGGGAACTGGGCAAAAGCAAAGAATGTCTTTTTGCCGGTGTAAATATCCCAGCCGTCGGACATACCTACGGAACGGATGGGAAGAGGCGTGGTCATGGTGCAGGTCAGAATGCAGGAAGGCCAGGAACCGAAAGCCAGGAGGCCCAGGTCTTTCAGCGTATCTTCCACATCATCCTTAACCAGACCGGAAATAATGGGACGGCCTTTGGGATCAAGAATATAGGTGCCGTCGTGTTTGTCGGCCACCTGTTTCATCTTGGCCTTGAGTTCGTCGCGTCCTTCTGTAATATCGGGGATGAAATCAATTTCAAGAGAAAACGTAAGATTATCGGCTGTCATAAAAAAACTCCTTTCAAGAGGTGGGATTCACTTCACATATTTATACTTTTCTATTATATCAAATAGACGCAAATAAATCGAGAGAAATCGAATGAAAACTACAGGGAAAGGCAGCCCATATGACAGGAAAGCAGGCACAAGTTTTCTAAACATGGTACAATATATCAAATCAGTGGGTATCATTGATCAGGAGGCAGAAATATGAAGGGATGGAAGAAAAAAATAGCCGCTGCCATGCTGGCTGCGGTTTGTCTCACGGGAGCGGCCGCTCCGGTTACGGTAGAAGCGGCAACGACGACCCAGAAAATTCTGTATGGGGCGGCAGCACTCCTTTTCGTTTCCAGTTATTATTCCCGCATGGATGATCATGACGGATTAAAGCTTTTGGATCAGTGCCAGCAGCAGACCGGCGTGTATGAATCAGCGGAAGCGGATAACCGGGTCCAGTCCATTTATGAAAATATCCGGAATACCGGTGCGGTGGAGCGCAATTACAATGTCTATGTATCGCCTAATGAGGAGATCAATGCATTCATGAGCCTTGGCGGCGTGCTCTGCGTCAATAAGGGCTCCCTGGATGCCTTTGACGATGATGAGCTGGCTTACGTCATGGCCCATGAAATTTCCCATGGAGAGAAAAGGCACAGCGTGAGCGGCGTGAAGAAGAGAGTGGGCCTCATTACGGCTCTGGATGTGTACCTGGGCGGCAGTGCTACCTACGGAGAGTACATTCTTGGCAATATTGCGGCCAACTATGTATCCAATGCCTTCTTTACAAAAGATCAGGAAAAAGAAGCGGATGCGCTGGGCTTCCAGTATCTGGTAGAAGCGGGCTATAATCCCGGCGGCGGAGC
Source organism: Dialister sp. (assembly GCF_051885895.1). GTDB lineage: Bacteria > Bacillota > Negativicutes > Veillonellales > Dialisteraceae > Dialister. The sequence goes on from NZ_JBJEXP010000034.1 coordinate 128,751, forward strand.
AGCTTCCATGCAGGTGCTGAAGGATAAATACGGAGAAAGCTCTCCCTCCGGCATCAAGGCGGTGCTGGCACCGGGAAACCATCCGAAAACGAGCGACCGCATCAATAAAAACCTGAAATGGATGAAACAGTATTCCGGTGGACATGTGGATGTAAAAGACGGATGGATTATGGTCAACGGAGAAAAGACTTTCCAGCCCATTGCTGCCGGACGGTATACGGACAAGGAAAGAACTTTCCTTACGGCCGGAAAGCTGGATAAGCTTTACCATGCAGGCAATGTACCTGATGCAGTAATAGAAGATGATACCATTTACTGCGGAAATACAGCCGTTTACAATCTTTCTTCCTCGGAAAACGGGAAACTCTATGTGGAAAACCTGAACAAGGGTATAGCAAAGGACCGCGGCGAAGCGGTGAAGAGCGATTTCGAGATTGATTCCCGCAGGGAGAAACTGGAAAAGAAAGCAAAAGCGGCGGAGAAGGATAACGGAAACGGTGCGGAGACGGAGACAGGCGCCATTCCGGAAGCCTGATTTCTCTCCCGCATAGAAATAGAAAGGAATGAATTCATCAGATTATGAAAAAATTATTGGCTCTCCTTGTACTGGCGGTTGTATTTGCGGGCATAGCTTTTGGCATTCTGGCACTCATCACTCCTGAGCCGCCGAAGAAACCGGAGCTTCCGCCTCCTCCGCCATCGGGAGCCGTATCGGCAGCCCTGCTGGATGGAAATACCGGGGACATTCTGGCGGAAAAGGAAGGTACTCTGAAGGTCTATCCGGCCAGCACCACCAAGATTCTTACCTGCATCATTGCACTGGAGGAAGGAAAGGATAAGCTGGAACAGAATGCAGTCATTACACCACGGGCCATGAAGCAGGACGGCACGAATCTGGGCATTCGTCCTGATATGCCTCTTTCCCTTCACCAGATGCTTTACGGCATGATGCTCATTTCCGGAAATGATGCCGCCGTATCGACAGCAGAAACGGTGGGAGGCTCCTATGACCGTTTCATAGAGATGATGAATGAAAAGGCTGCGGCCATTGGTGCAAAAAATTCCCATTTTGCCAACCCTAATGGTCTGACAAATCCGAACCACTACACCACAGCTGAAGATATGGCCAGGATTGCGGCCTATGCCATGAAGAATCCGGATTTCAGAGATATCGTGAAGAGAAAGACCTATCCCATGACCTACAGGAACGGCATTTACAGAAATGTGGAAAACCGCAATGAATTCCTTTCCAGCGGCTATGCCGGCGCCAACGGCATAAAGACCGGCATGACGGAAGCTGCGGGAGACTGTCTTGTGGCATCGGCGGAAAGGGACGGCCGCCTTATGATTGCCGCTTTCTATAATGATCCCAAACGGTGGGTTGATGTAAAGAGCTGGCTCGATTACGGATTTGCAGCTGCTAAAGCGGAAGAGGAGTATCAGGCGCAGCTGGCGGCAGAACCGGCTATTTATAAATTTATGAACCGGATGCTGGGAAAGGAGCCGAAAGAAGTGCATGCGTAAAAAAAGAAAACCTCCCTTTCTGAAGCGTCTTTTTCCCACCAGTCCCATGCTGCGGATCATCTTTGTGGTGGTGACCCTGATTACGGCCTTTGTGGTCGTGCAGAATGTATATCATTTTGTCCAGGTCAAGGAGCAGGAGGCAGAGCTTTTTCAGGAGAGAGACCGGCTGGAAAAGGAAAAAGAGGAACTGGAAACCAAGAAGGAAGATCTGGAAGATCCGGCCAAGCTGGAAAAGAAGGCTCGGGATGATCTGGGGCTGGTGAAACCGGGAGAAGTGCCTTACGTACGCTGAGAAGGCAGTGCTTTCTTGAAATGGCAGCATCCAACTGCATAGGTATTGGAATTCCATATTTTTTCGTGGGATTCTTAAAAAGCTGAAAATGCCTTCCCGAAAGGGAAGGCATTTTCAGAAAAGCAGGGATTCACCGGCTGTATTACAGTTTATAATTTTAATGTGCCGTTTTTTTCCGCAGGGAGCGGAGTGCATCCATAAGTCTTTCCGCATGGCTGATGGAAAGATCAGTGACCCGGTTCCTGTCTTCTTCACTGCTGACGCCGGGAATATAGGCCATTCCAAAGCTGTAAACGGGCTTTTCATACTTCATCTGGCATAAGGAGGCCATCTGCTCGAAGCTGTAAAGGAATTCTTCTATGGGATGACGGTTCTGTCCGTCTTTTCTGTAGTGATCGGCACCGCCGCCTACGGTAAACGAGAGAAGGAGATGCTTTCCCTTCAGCGCATTTCCGGTGGATCCGTAAGCAAATCCATGGGCGAAAACCTTTTCAACCCAGTTTTTGATGATGGCAGGGAAGGAGTACCAGTAAAGGGGAAACTGGAATACGATTATATCCGCCTGCTTTACATATTCCTGCTCCCGGGCGATGTCGAAGTCCCAGCCCAGAAGGTCCATACGGCGGAGGGTGAAGGGAAGATCGGATTCTTCCATTTTAGTAAGAATGGTTTTATTTGCTAAAGAGTGGTTTAAATCCGGGTGTCCGGATACAAGTAAAATATTGGCCATAATGGGCTCCTTTCTTAAGACAATGCGGAGAACAGAACACTCTGCTTCATGCCGCTTTTTCCCTCTTCATACCGGGGAATGGATATATCATAGTGTATAACTGCATCTTGTGAAAGAATGCACTTTAAAGACACTCCATTACCTTTAGGAAAGCATGGGGCATGGAATGGGCAGCCTTATCAAGCGGTTCGGCATTCAGTCTGTATCTCTTTGGTCCTGATCTTTTGAAGAACTGTCATGCTATAGAAAAAGTAAGTGACTCACTTGAAAGTACATTCTTACATGAAAGCCGGTTTTAGCTTACAATGTATCTGGTAAGAAAAAGGAGAGTAACTCCGGAAAGGAAAATTTCTATGGATGAAATATGGAATAGAGTCAGTGTCCGCCGGTTTGAAAAAAGACCGGTGGAAAAAGAAAAAATAGAAAAAGTGCTTCGGGCAGCCATGCAGGCTCCTTCGGCAGGAGATGAAGAAGCCTGGCGCTTTTATGTTATAGAGGATAAGGAGCTTTTGAAAAAGCTTGCCCGGGTCAGCCCCTATGCTTCACCGGCGGCTATGGCTCCCGCCGTGCTGGCAGTTTCTTACGACAGAAAAGCTCTTCGCTTTCCTGAATTCGGCGAGATTGACTGTGCCATTGCTTCGGAAAATGTCCTGCTTGAGCTGGAAAGTCTGGGGCTTGGCGGCGTGATGCTGGGTATTGCACCCATCCGGGAAAGAATGGATGCCGTGCATTCCCTGCTGCAGCTTCCCGAAGAGGAAGAGGCTTTTACGCTCATTCCTTTCGGCTATCCCCTGGGGAAAGGCAGCAGCCGGGACCGCTTTGACAGCCAGAAGGTTCATTACAGATAAAGGAAAGGATTTTCTATGGATGAAAAGAAAGTTTTTAACTGCCCGGTGGAAGCTACCCTTTCCATTATCGGCGGTAAATACAAATGCGTGATTCTTTACCATTTGTCTCATGAAGTGCTGCGGTTCAGTCAGCTGCAGCGGATGATTCCCAATGTGACCGCAAAAATGCTGTCCCAGCAGCTCCATGATCTGGAAAATTTCGGGCTGATTCATAAAACCATCTATCCTGTGGTGCCGCCGAAGACAGAATACAGGCTGACAGATTTCGGGAAAACCCTTTCTCCCATTGTGACGGCCATGTGTGACTGGGGAAATGAATATATGGGAGACCGTATCCTTCACCGGGGTGAAGGGCACCCTTCCCATGAAGAGTAATAAAAAAGAGAGACTTGCGAACTGTTTCATAGGTCTCTCTTTTTGTTTTTCCGGAAAGGGAAGCATTCGCTACCCTTTTGGTAACTATATGACTTTAAAGTGCATTCTTACGAAAAAGCAGGTACTGCGCTATAATACATCCATCATTGAGAACCGGTTCATGGGAAGGACGCTTCCCGGAGTTTGCAGTTTGGATAGAAAATCAATCATTACAAAAGGAGTTTTATCATGTTAAACGAAATCAACTGGCCGGAAGAATACCTGCCCGGCTTTACAGACAATTTTGCTTCCAATGAAATTATTGTTCCCGGCATTACTGCGGAAGAAGTATTTGCCAATCTGCTGGATACATCCATCTGGCCAAGCTACTATGACAATGTGGCAGATGTGTACTTCTATAACCATGACGGTCCCATGCTGAAAAAGGACACCCGCTTCCGTTTCAAAACCTTCGGGTTCCCCATTGAAGCTGAAGTCATTGAACTGGAAAAGCCCTCCCAGGGCAAGCCGGGTAGACTGGCCTGGCATGGGTGGGCCGAAGGGGATGCAGACCATCGCCTTGACGTGGTCCATGCCTGGCTGATTGAAGATATGCCAAAAGGAAGAGTGCGCATCCTGACCCAGGAATCTCAAAAAGGCAAGCCGGCGAAGGATCTGTTTAATACCCATCCGGATACCATGAACATGGGCCATCAGGACTGGGTCAAAGGACTGGCACAGACCGTGCTGAAATCCCATAAAAAATAAGGAGGTTATTCCATGAAAAAAGCATTTGCATTTCTGTTCATGATTATTTCTGCACTGCTGGGCATGGTTCCTGCTCAGGCTGCAGAGACAAAGGGAAAAATTCTTGTTATCGCATCCGGTGAAGATACGATGACACTGAAAAACGGTTCTACCATGAATGTGGGTTTCTTTCTGAATGAATTTGCCGTTCCTTCCCAGTATCTGGCAGGAGAAGGCTATGAAATCGTGCTGGCTACACCGGAAGGAAAGAAACCGGTGATGGATAAGAGTTCCAATGATAAGAATTTCTTTAATGGCAGTGAAGAAAGAAGAGCTTCTGCGGAAGCTTTCATCAACGGTCTTTCTCCCATTTCCTTCAAGGAAGCTCTTCGCCATCTGGATGAATACAAAGCAATCTTTATCCCCGGCGGCCATGCACCTATGACTGATCTGATGCAGAGCCGGGATCTGGGGGAAATGCTCCGCTATTTCCATGAATCCGGAAAACCAACAGCCATGATCTGCCATGGCCCGGTAGCTTCTCTGGCAGCTCTTCCTCAGGCAGAAGCCTACAGGAAGGCACTGGTGGACGGCGATTTCGCCAAAGCCCAGGAAGCTTCTCAGAACTGGATTTATAAAGGATATCATATGACCGTTCTTTCCGATGCGGAAGAATGGCCCGGTGAACTGAAGAAGGGCACGGAAATGCCTTTCCATGTAGAACAGGCACTTCAGATCGCAGGCGGCTATATGGAAGAGGGAGCCCTTTACCAGAGCCATGTAGTCAAAGATCATGAACTGATTACAGGACAGAACCCTGCTTCTGATATTGCGCTGGCTCAGGCACTGGCAGCAGCCATTGAAGGCCGGTAATCTCTGAAGGCGGCTTATGAATCCGGGGCAGGGATGCCCGTAAAATCAGATGCTGTCATGGCGTCAGCAGGTTCTATAGCAGAAAGAGCGCCGGGTGATGATCATCATCACCCGGCGCTCTTTTTTATTATGCAGGACAGCCTCTGCTGCGGCATGGATTTCCCTGCTTCAGAAACGGCACACAGTCTGTGTCAGGCCTGTTTTTCTTACCATTCCGCTTCGTGATCCAGAAGCCATCCGCCGGCTGTGCAGGCGGGGCAGATGCAGTATTTTACGCCCTTTTCCTTAGCTGCATGGGCAGCGGCTGCAAGGCTTTTTGCCGTATCGGCACCCAGTAATTTAGCGCCTTCTTCCGATTCAAAAAAGGGAATGACATTGTCCAGGGAGTTTACATCTGCCTTCAGCTCTTCCTTCAGAGCAGCGGCAGCGCCTTTTTCCTCTTCTGTGCCCAGCGCCTTCAGATAGACTTCACAGACTTTTTTCAGGCCTTCATAGCAGCTGGGGGCATTCATAACTTCCTTTACCTTTTCAATGATTTCTTCCTTTGCCATTTGAATCATCCTTTCTATAAAAAATCAATGATTTCCCTGCTCAAACATCATATGGGATGTGGCTTCGGCAGCCACTGAGCCATCCTCGTGAAGCACTTTGGCTTCAATCACCGACAGGGGACCTTTCCGCTTCAATTCATGGCAGATGATCTTCACCGTTTCCCCGATGAGGACGGGAGAGCGGAAACGGGATTCCATTTTACCTGTATAGGCGGGAATGCCTGTATTTAAAAAGAGATAATTGCCCATGACCTCGTCCATGAGAGTCATGATAAGGCCGCCGTGCATGCGGTCGTTATAGCTCTGGTGCTCATGGGAGGGGGTAAAGAAGGCAAGGCAGCCGTCAGGAATGGAAAAGAAATGGAGATGAAGCCCTATGGGATTTTCATCTCCGCAGGCAAAACACATGCTGTAGGCCGGTCCGCCTGCCAGTTCCTGCAGCGGGTGACCCAGCTTTTCCTCTTCCCGGTGGAGAAGCTCTTTCTCTTTTGGGTTTAACGGGTACTTTTCCTGCTTTTTCATATAAGGCCTCCTTGGGAGAAGACAGCATCTTCTCCTTTTTATTATAACATGATGAAAAAGGGAAAATAAAAAAAGCTGCGGGATTTCGCAGCTTCATCATCTGTTAGAAACGATCCAGCAGATGGTATCCTTTTCCTTTCAGGAAAGTCTCCGTTTCCGATTCTGTGGTGGAGAATACGGCAATCGGGGAGCCGCTCTGACGGTCAAAGGAAATATAAAGATAGCGGATCATTACATTGGCGTTCTGCAGGTCGGACAGAATGTGGTCCAGGGTGCCGGGCTTATCGGATTTCATATCCACTGCCAGTACCAGATCCACCCGGCACTGATAGCCTGCCTTTTCCAGCGCCTGCATGGCTTCTTCCGATTTGTCCACGATAAGACGGACGATACCGAATTCAGCACTGTCTGTAGCCAGCATGGTGTAAATATTAATGTCATTTTTTGCCAGAATAGCCGTCATTTTGCTTAATGCGCCCTTTGTATTGGCGGTGAAAATAGAAACCTGGTGTAACATAGTGTCCTCCTTCGTCAGAGACTTCCGCTCTGTGTATTACAGTGATTTTAACATAAATCAGGGGAAAAGGTAAATATAGGAGCGCATAAGCGGTGCAGGATTGTATTTCCTGCAGGCTGACGCGAGGCTTTACAAATTTATTTCAAAAATCCTATTGACTTTTTTCATCAAGGCAGTATAATATCAACCATAACACGAAAGAACGAATGGCAAGGATCGGGATATGCATTCCACGAAGCGTGCAGAGAGCTGACGGCTGGTGCGAGTCGGCGGTGGAGAGAATGCAGGCTCACCCGGGAGTTTCGAAAGTGAACCGAGTAGTTTTCGACGCAGCCTGCGTTACGGGCATGAAAAGCAATGAACGGGACAAGGGATATATTGGTCCATGGCATAGAGAGCCGGCGGATGGTGCAAGCCGGTGCATTCCAGTATTGACTATCACCTGCGAGCCCCGCTGTTGAACCTAGTAAACGGCGGCGCCTATCCACGTTACGGATGATGAGCATAGAGTATAATGTAGGGTGGTACCGCGCATGTCGCCCCTATTTCCGAAAGGAAATAGGGGCGTTTTTTATGGGACGATCCCGCAGATGCTTCATGTTCTTTGAGTGATAAATACAGGGTGGTACCGCGGATTCCAATTCGCCCCTGCTGCAATGACGCCAGATTGCAGCAGGGGCGTTTTTAATGCCATTTGTTCTTTCATAGAAAGGAAGGCATCAGCCTTCGTATTTTGGAAAGGGGATTGAAGATCGTGTTTTTTCAACAGCTTGTCAACGGTTTAACGCTGGGAAGCGCCTATGCGGTCATTGCCATCGGCTATACGCTGGTATTCGGCGTATTGAACATCGTCAACATGGCACATGGCGGCATCTTTATGATCGGCGCTTACATCGGCCTGCTTCTCGTTACGGAAGCGGGACTGGGCATTTTCCCGGCACTCATCGGCGCCATGATCGGCGGTGCGGTATTAGGTTATGGACTGGAAATCTTTGCACTCCGTCCGCTCCGCCGCCGCAAAGTAACTCATCTGGCACCACTCATCAGTACTATCGGCGTGTCCACATTCCTTGAAAGTGTGGCACTTATGGTCTGGGGTCCTCAGACCCGTTCTTTCCCGTCCACTTTCGGGAACGGACTCATGGACTTCGGCGTTTTTAAGATTTCCGGTATCCAGATTATTTCTCTGGGTACGGCCGTAGTTCTCATGGCTCTTCTGACAGTCATGCTGAACCGGACAAAAATCGGCAAGGCAGTCAGAGCTACTTCTGAAAATGCAGAAACTGCCGGCCTCCTCGGTATCAACACCAGCCGTATCATTACCTTTACCGTTATGCTGGCTTCCGCTTTAGGTGCTGCAGCCGGCGTTCTCATCGGTCTTTCCTTTAATGCCATTGAACCAACCATGGGTACATCCATGGGCCTCAAAGGTCTGGCCGTACTGATCATGGGCGGCCTGGGCAACGTGGAAGGCGCTATGGCCGGCGGCTTTATTCTGGGTATTGCTGAAGTATTCGCTGTGGCTTACGGTTCTTCCACCTACCGTGACGCAGTGGCATTCGGTATCATTATTCTGATTCTCTTTATTCGCCCTGAAGGCTTGTTCTCCAAGGCCGGGAAAGGAGGCAGACCGTAATGGATGAACTTTTAAATGGCTACTTCCTGCAGGTTTTCACTTTCGTATGCATTAATATTCTTCTGGCTCTCACGGTTTATATGACTGTGTGCACCGGTATTCTTTCCCTGGGCAATGCAGGCTTCATGAGTCTGGGGGCTTATACTTCCGCTATTGTTACAACCCAGTATGGCGTGCCTATGCCCGCAGGCATTGTGCTGGGCGGTCTCTTTGCTACTTTGATTGCTTTGATTATCGGCATGCCGACCATTCGTCTCCGGGGACTTTATCTGGCTATTGCCACCATGGGCTTTGGCGAAGTGGTCCGCGTTATTGCACTGAACCTGGATATCACCCACGGTGCCCTGGGCTTTTCCGGCATTCCGTCCATGGCCAGCGTTCTTTCTGACTATGCCAGCGACATGGGCCTTCTGGATGCTCTGGAAATCGACTCCCAGACCGGAGGCCAGCTGATAATGAACATCGTTCTTCTCATCATTGTGATTGCAGTCGTTACTTTCTGGTACCGCCTGGAACATTCCCGTATCGGCCGTGCATGGGCTGCTATCAAAGCCGATGAATACGCTGCATCCCTCACCGGTATCAACGTAGTAGAATACAAAATGATGGCATTCCTCTTCAGTGCCTTCTTTGCCGGAGTAGCCGGTGCGCTCTATGCTCATGCTACTTTCTTCATCAGCCCCACCGACTTCTCCTGGAACAAGGTGGTAGATATCCTGGTTTACACCGTTTTCGGCGGCAGCAACGTGCTCTGGGGTTCCATCCTGGGCGCTACCGTTCTTACCGTTATTCCGGAATCTCTCCGTGCTATGGCGGAATACAGAGATATTATCTACGGCCTCATGCTGGTAGCCCTCATGGCCTTCCGTCCTGACGGCATTCTTTCCTACGACGCAGTAAAATGGATTTCCCGTAAATTCAGCAAAAAGCAGAAGGCTTCTGCAGAAGGAGGAAATCAGTAATGCTTCTTGAAATGAAAAACGTAGTGAAACAGTTCGGCGGCCTCACCGCTGTTTCCAATATGTCCTTCTCCGTAGAAAAAGGAGAAATCTTCGGCGTCATCGGACCAAACGGCGCCGGTAAAACCACCATTTTCAACCTGATCACCGGCGTATACCAGGTGACGGAAGGGGATATCCTCTTTGACGGACAGTCCATCGAAGGGAAGAAACCCTATCAGATCATCAATATGGGCATTGCCCGTACCTTCCAGAATATCCGCCTGTTCTCCGGCATGACCGTGCTGGAAAACATCCTGGTGGGCCATCATGACCGGCTGAAATCGGGCCTGCTGGCCAGCTTCCTCCATACTCCTTCCCAGAAAAAGGAAGAAAAGGAAGCCCGCGACCAGGCTATGGAACTGCTGTCCTTTGTAGGACTGTCGGAAGATGCTGACCGTCTGGCAACAGAACTTCCTTACGGCAAGCAGAGAAAGCTGGAAATCGCCAGAGCCCTGGCTACCCAGCCGAAACTGATTCTTCTGGATGAACCGGCAGCCGGCATGAACGACAGTGAAACCGCTGCCCTGACTGAACTCATTCACAATATTCGTGAAAAATTCGGAACCACCATTATTCTTATTGAACACGACATGCACCTGGTCATGAGCCTCTGCGACCATGTCATGGTAGTCAACTTCGGTAAGAAACTGGCTGAAGGGGTGCCGGAAGAAGTACAGAACAACCCCAAAGTTATTGAAGCCTACCTCGGAAAGGAGGATGAATGATGCTTCTTGAACTGAAAAATGTAGAAGCTGCCTATGGCAACATTAAAGCTTTGAAAGGCATCAACCTCTCCGTACCGGAAGGCAAGATTGTCACCCTTATCGGCGCCAACGGTGCCGGTAAGTCCACCACCATGAAAACCATTATGGGTATCATGAAGCCTATTGCCGGCGATGTTCTCTTCAAGGGAGAATCCATTGCAGGCATGAAGACGCATAATATTGTGAAAAAAGGCGTGGTTCTCGTTCCGGAAGGCCGGCAGATTCTCCAGAATATGTCCGTCCGTGAAAATCTGGAAATGGGAGCCTATCAGAGAAAAGATCCGGAAGGAATCAAGGAAGACCTGTCCAAGGTCTTTGAACGGTTCCCCCGTCTCTTTGAAAGACAGAATCAGTTCGGAGGCACCCTTTCCGGCGGCGAACAGCAGATGCTGGCCATTGGCCGTGCAGTCATGGCCAAACCGGAAGTCATGCTTCTGGATGAACCATCCATGGGCCTTGCACCCCTGGTGGTACAGCAGATCTTTGATGTAATCAAAGACATTAACAAAATGGGTACTACTGTTCTTCTTGTAGAGCAGAATGCGCGTAAAGCCCTCCAGATTGCCGATTATGCCTACGTTATGGAAACCGGCAGAATCGTCATGGAAGGCCCGGCGCAGGAAGTTGCCAGCAACCCGGATGTCATGGCGGCATATCTGGGCGGCAAGAAGAAACAGTGACCAATATAACAGCCGTTCAGGTTGTAACACGATCCGGGAAAAAGGACAGAGAAATCTGTCCTTTTTCTCTTGGAAAAAACAGCGGGATAAAAGGATAAAGGAAATCCGGCCCGCCGAGTAGAAATTATCAGTAAGCTGGCAGACTGATGAGACAGCAGGGGGCAATTCCTGCCGGGCACCGGGATTCTTTACTCCTGCTCGGAATGGCTGTGCCGTGCGGAAAGAACAGCATGGTGCTGCCTATGAAAAATGGCGGCGCTCCTCTGTACCCGGAGACAGGGAACCTTCTGAACCCTTTATATAAATATGATATAATAAGAAGCGATATTATTCGAATTTCCTGCTTTTCTTCGGAAAAGCGAATGAGACTGATTTCTGCCCTGCTGCAGGGCGGAAGGAGGATATATGAAGAAAAAACTGGTGATTATTGATGGAAGCAGTCTTTTATATCGTGCTTTTTACGCACTGCCGCCTACCATGACTTCTCCTGACGGGATTCCCACCAATGCGGTGTATGGATTTCTCCGCATGCTTCTGGGGCTTTATCGGGACCTGGATCCGGAGTACATGGCTGTTACCTTTGATAAGGACCGCCACACGTTCCGTACGGATATGTATGAAGGGTACAAGGCGACCAGAAAACCGGCACCGCCGGAACTGATTCCCCAGTTTGACCTGATTCTGGATGTTCTGCGGGTCATGGGGGTAGCCGTGTACAGCATTCCCGGCTATGAAGGGGATGATATTCTGGGAACCCTGTCTGCCCGCTATGAAAACGAGCTGCCTGTGGATATTGTTACCGGCGATCGGGATGCCCTTCAGCTTTCCAGCAGCCATACCACCGTCCTTCTGACGCAGAAGGGAATTACCAGCATGGCCGCCATGACACCGGAAGCTATTTTTGAAAAGTATCATATTACTCCTTCCCAGGTCATTGACATGAAGGCCCTCATGGGTGATACGGCCGATAATATTCCCGGCGTGCCGGGCATCGGAGAGAAAACGGCTCTTGGACTTCTGACGGAATATCAGAATCTGGATAATCTGTATGCCCATGTGGATGAAATCAAAGGGGCCAGAGGAAAGAAGCTGACCGCAAACAAAGAGCTGGCCTACCTGTCCTACAAACTGGCCACCATTAAGAGGGATGTGCCCATTGAGGCTCCTCTGTCGGACATGAACCAGCCGGTGCATGAAGCGGAAATGAAGGAACTTTTCGGGCGGCTGGGCATCAACCTTCTGAAACAGTTTGCCGAACTTCCCCGTTTCCGGGAACTGTCCCAGGTCAAGAAGGAAGAAAATGAAAAGTCCCTGCCCACGGTGGAAGACTGGAATCCTTCGATTTCCCTGCAGGGAAAGGTTGCCGGCCTCTGGGCGCACCTTACAGGCAAAGCACCCTTCTTCCAGGCAGAGGAAGTGATCCTTTCTTCCGAAGGACATGCCTGGCTGGTGACAAAGGAAAACTATGGCAGGGCGGCTGCTGCGCTGAAAGAGGCGGCGGCTGTGGTGGTGGAAGACAGCAAGGTCCTTCTGGAATCCGACTTCCCTGCAGAGGATCTTCCTTTCTTTGATGTTTCCCTGGCGGCCTATCTTCTGGATTCTGCCCGGGTGACCTATCCTTTGTCCTATATTGCCGGCCTTTTCGGAAAACCGGTGATTTATCCCGATGATCTGGACGATATCAGGGAAAAGGGCTGCTGCATTACTCTTTTCCTGGCTTCTCTCTATGATGAGGCGGAAAAGAAACTGAAAGAGAATGGTGTGAGCCGGCTGTTTCATGAGGTGGAACAGCCGCTGGCAGCGGTTCTGGCGGCCATGGAAAAGGCCGGTATTGCTACGGATCAGGAAAAGTGGAAAACGGTGAAGGAGGAAATGGAAAAGGAAGAACGCCTTCTGGTAAAGGACATTTATACGGAAGCAGGAGAAGCGTTCAACATCAATTCCCCGAAACAGCTGGGCCATATCCTCTTTGAAAAAATGGGGATGCCTGCCGGAAAGAAAACGAAAACCGGTTATTCCACGGCTGCAGATGTGCTGGAGGAACTGGCCGTATCGTATCCCATGGTGAAAAATATTCTCCGCTACCGAAGCCTTTCCAAACTGATTTCCACATATCTGGAAGCGCTTCCTCAGCTGATTCATAAAGATACGGGAAGAATCCATACGTCCTTCAACCAGACCGTTACGGCCACGGGACGGCTTTCCAGCTCGGATCCCAATCTGCAGAATATTCCGGTACGTACAGAGGAAGGGAGAAAAATACGGTCTCTCTTCATACCGGGAGAGGGATATGACTGCTTTATTTCTTCCGATTATTCCCAGGTAGAGCTCCGTGTGCTGGCCCATATGTCCGGAGACGAAAGCCTTATCCGTGCTTTCATCAACAAGGAAGACATCCATAGAAGAACAGCGGCGGAGGTACTGGGGATTCCCTTTGAAGATGTCACACCGGAGCAGCGCTCTCATGCGAAAGCCGTGAATTTCGGCATTATCTACGGGATCAGTGATTTTGGCCTGGCACGGCAGCTGGGCATTACCAGAAAACAGGCGGCAGATTATATCGAGGCCTATTTCCAGCGATATCCCAGCATCCATGATTTCATGCATTCCATGGTGGAAAAAGCAAAGGAAACGGGCCGGGCCGTGACACTGTTCGGCAGGTACAGAGAGCTCCCGGATATCAACAGCAAGAATTTCAACCGCCGCTCCTTTGCGGAACGGACCGCCATGAATACCCCGATCCAGGGAACGGCAGCGGATATTATGAAAATGGCCATGATCGAAGTGTACCGGCGCATGAAGAAGGGCGGCTACAAGAGCCGCGTGCTTCTCCAGGTGCACGATGAACTGGTGGCGGAAGCGGTGAATGAAGAAAAAGAAGAAATCGCCGGTCTGCTGAAAGATGCCATGGAATCGGTGGTTACACTCAAGGTTCCTCTGGTGGCGGATGTGAATGAAGGGAAAAACTGGGCGGAAACAAAATAGTGAGCCGGCGGATCAGCTCACTATCCCCCGTATTTATTTCATAAAAAGGAAGTACCATGTATCGTATTGGATTGACAGGAGGCGTAGGCAGTGGCAAGAGCACTGTTTCCTCCTATATGCATGAATTGGGAATTCCCGTGATTGACGGAGATAAACTGGCCAGGGAGGCAGTGATTCCCGGAAGCCGGGCCATGTACCAGGTGAGGGAGGCCTTCGGCCCCGGCGTATTTCTTCCCGACGGAAGCCTGGACAGGCTGAAAATGGGAGAAATCGTTTTTAATGATGAAAAGAAAAGGCAGAAGCTGAACGGCATTATCCATCCCTTTATCTGGTACCGTACCAGGGAGGAACTGATCCGGGCCCAGAATGAAGGCCATCCGGTGGTGGTGCTGGATATGCCGCTCCTGCTGGAAATCAGCTGGCAGCTCCGGGTGGAAGAAGTATGGATTGTGGAGGTTCCGCTGGAAGTCCAGATTGCCCGCGTCATTTCCCGGGATGGATTTACCAGGGCTCAGGTGCTGGAACGGATAGGAAAGCAGATGCCCACCATGAATAAAATGAATTATGCGGATGTGATCATTGACAACAGCCGATCGGTGGAAGATACGAGACGACAGGTACGGGATGCACTGAAGCATGTACCGGGATTTCAATTTCCCAAAGGAATGGAAGAAGCAGAATGAGAGTCGCATTGAAACGCAGAAAAAAAGAGGTACAGAGGCACCAGGGAAACACCGGCGCTATGGTGTTTACTCTTTTTGCTGCGCTTCTTTGCGTGCTTTTCCTGCTCCTTGCGGGCAATCTCAGGTTCCTGAAGCCCAGCGAGCAGGTATCTCATATTATTGTCCAGTGTGCGGCGGAAGAACAGATTTCTCCAAGCCTGCTGGAGGCGGTGATTCTGACCGAGAGCAAATTTGATGAAAAGGCCGTTTCTCATGTAGGGGCAGTGGGCATGATGCAGCTTATGCCGGATACAGCCCACTGGATTTCCGAACAGAGCGGACTTCCTTCCGACAATCTGGCCAGCCCGGAGCAGAATATTCCTCTGGGGGCCTGGTATCTGAACTACCTTCTGGAAAAGTATCACAACAACGAAGTCCTGGCGCTGGCGGCCTATAATGCCGGGCGGGGCAATGTGGATGAATGGGTGGAAAAGAACCATTGGCCGGAAGGCTTTTCCGAAATAGAAAAAATTCCATTCCCGGAAACCAGGGAATTTGTGAAATCCGTTGTTTCTGCCAGGGATCGACTGGAAGCGGAAAAGAAGGGGAAATAAATGGGAAAAGAAGATCAACTGGAACAGGAAAGAGCAGAAAGACGCCAGAAATTTTTGGACTGGCCCATTGAAAAAGAACTGCCCACGGATATAGGCGGATACAGGCTGAAACGGCTGGACCGCCAGGAAGGGCGGATTTATTTCGCTTTCTGCTGGGAAAATGAATCCAACGGCTGGCAGGTGAGGGCCCTGTTTGATGAAGAAACCATGGACTATATGGTCAAAACTGATGTCCGCATGATGACTCTGACGGAAATTGAATTAATCACCGGGGACTTTGAGGAGTTTAAAAGAAATGTGAAGCTCCTGACGCCGAAGTATATTGAAAAGGAGCTGATTCATCGGGAAAATGTTTCCGTCCTGGTACGGGGAAAGGGATTCATGGTCTGGGATTACAGCTCATTCTTTCCGCCTGTGCTGGGACATTACGAGAGGATTATCGAACCGTCCCGTCCTCTTCTGGGACTGAACGGTTCCTATATCATCGCTTCCTATGAATGCAGGGAAAAAGATACGGGCATTCTGTTTTTCTATAACGTATACAGAGATGAATACTATGGAGAACTTCGTGCCAAGGGCATTCCTGGCATCATTCACCAGTATGATGCCAAGACTATACCGGAACTGGAAGACAGGATCAGGGAGCATCTGGAGAAGGATCTGGAAGACCTGTATCAGAATCCGGAGATTCCGGATTAAGGAAGCGGAGGCTGCGCAGGGAATTTCAACCTTATAAGGGTCATAAGGCTGAAATTCCCGGGTTCACAGAAGGAAGAGGGGATAGGCAATGCGGATTTTGGTATTCGGCATGGGCGGTATCGGTGGATTTGCAGGCGGTGCCCTGGCCAGGGCAGGAGCGGATGTGTATTTTTATGCCCGGGGAAAACAGCTTGAAGCCATTTCTCAAAAGGGGCTTCATGTTTCATCTGCCGTTCTGGGAGACTTTACCGTCCGCCCGAAGGGAATCAGCCATGACGGGAAACAGCTGGGCAAAATGGATGTGATTCTTCTGGCCTGCAAAGGAAACGGACTGGAAGATGCCCTGCGGGATATGGCTCCCATGATTCAGAACCGGACCATAGTGATTCCTCTTTTGAACGGCGTACTTGTATCAGAACTGATGGAGCCCCTCCTTCCGCCCTGCCGGATAGCGGACGGCACCATCCGTGTATTCAGCCATCTGGAAAAACCGGGATACGTGGTACAGACAGCAGGCAGCGGGAAAATCGTCATGGGAATGAAGGAAGGAGAAAATCCTCCTGCTCTCTATGAGCTGGCGGCGCTTTTCCGAAAAGGAGGCATTCCGGCGGAAGTCACCGAAAACATTGCGCTGGACAGCTGGGAGAAATACGCTCTTATGGGAAGCAACAGCGCTCTTTTCTGCCAGTTTGACGGCCCGGCAGGAAAGGTGAGAAACTCGGCAGAAGGCCTGAAAAAGATTCACAGCACCGTGCGGGAAGTGATTCAGGTGGCAGCTGCCAAAGGCGTCCGGCTTCCGAAAGAGTATGAGGATAATTTTGTCAAGCTCTTTACCTCCCTGCCGGAGGATACAGTGACTTCCCTCTACCGTGACCTTCGAAGCGGAAAGAAAGCGGAAGACACAGAAACAGAAATGATTCTGGGCCGTATGGTCAGAATGGGAGAGGAAACAGGCGTGAACGTTCCCTGCTTCCGGGAAGCCTATGAAAAAGCGGTAAGGTATAATTCCTGAATCATGCAGACAGCAGCGCCCTTTCATCGGGGCGCTTTTTTGTATGGTGATTTCTGCACTTTTTGAAAGAAATTGAGTCACCATCGGGGCTGGGAAAGCGGTATTTCCCGCTGCAGATTGATCAGAATGGCTGTGCCCGGCAGGAAAAACAGCCTGGCATGCTGCATGCAGCATCTGCGGCGGAGCTGCTGACGCTATTTTTCATCCTTCGCTTTTGTTCAGCACCTGCTGAATCTTTTCCTGCATATTCGCAGACTGCAGAGCCGGCAGGTGCTGACGGGATATTCCCATTTACCGATTTACCCAATTCTGCAAACGTGGTACCATAAATAAAAAACAGAAAATAAAAAGGGCATGTCTTTTCTGAAGGACATGTCTGCAGTATTAAGGGAGAGATGGGCATGACACTGGATGAACTTCCTCAGGGGAAGTCGGCACGGCTTACGGCAGTAGGCGGGGAAGGACCGCTGCGTCAGCATTTTCTGGATATGGGACTGATTCCCGGGGCGGAGGTTACATTTATCAAACTGGCGCCTTTGGGAGATCCCATGGAGCTTATGGTACAGGGGTACGAACTGACCCTCCGGATAGAAGATGCAAAGAAAATCCAAATCGATCAGGTGCGGGAAAGGGTAGAAGAACCGAAGAAAAGCCCGCTGCCTGTATTTACGGACCATCCGGGACTGGGGGAACCGGGCCGGTTTCATGAGCTGTCCTCCTACCACGATGCGAAACCGGTAAAAGGAAAACTTGTTTTTGCTCTGGCAGGAAACCAGAACTGCGGGAAAACCACTCTTTTCAACCAGCTTACCGGATCCAACCAGCATGTGGGCAATTTCCCCGGCGTCACGGTAGACCGGAAGAGCGGATATATCAAAGGCCACCCGGACTGCGAGGTGGTGGACCTTCCGGGCATTTATTCCCTGTCGCCCTATACCAGCGAAGAAGTGGTATCGCGCCGGTTTATTCTGGAAGAAAAGCCCAGTGCCATTATCAACATTGTGGATGCGACCAATCTGGAACGAAATCTGTACCTCACCATGCAGCTCATGGAGCTGGATGTTCCCATGGTACTGGCATTGAATATGATGGACGAGGTGGAAAAGAACGGAGGCTCTATTTTAATTAATGAAATGGAGAATATCCTCCAGATCCCGGTAATTCCCATTTCCGCTGCCAAGAATCAGGGGGTCCAGGAACTGGTGCGCCATGCGGTGCATGTGGCCCGATACAGGGAAAAACCGGGCATCCGGGATTTCTGCAGCCCTGAAGACCATCACGGTGCGGTGCATCGTGCCCTTCACGGCATTATGCATCTGATCCAGGATCATGCAGAGGCCGCCCATATTCCGGTACGCTTTGCCGCCAGCAAACTGGCGGAAGGGGACCACATGGTGGAAGAGGCCCTTCATCTGGAAGAAAATGAAAAGGAAATGATCGGCCATATTATCCGGCAGATGGAAGAGGAACGAGGATTGGACCAAGCAGCGGCCATGGCGGATATGCGGTTCCTTTTTATCCGCCGTCTCTGTGAAAAGACAGTCATCAAACCGAAAGAAAGCAGGGAGCATGCCAGAAGCCGGCAGATAGACCGGCTCCTGACAGGGCGGTATACGGCCATTCCCATTTTTATAGCCATTATGGGCCTGGTGTTTTACCTGACCTTCAATGTGATCGGTGCGTTTTTCCAGGATCTTCTGGCCAGCGGCATCGAAAAGCTGACAGAGGCTGTGGATGTGGGGCTCACGGCGGCAGGTGTGAATGCGGCGGTGAAGTCTCTTCTGGTGGATGGCGTCATGACCGGCGTGGGCAGTGTGTTAAGCTTTATTCCGGTTATTATGGTTCTCTTTTTCTTCCTGTCCATTCTGGAGGATGGGGGATATATGGCCCGGGTGGCCTTTGTCATGGATAAGCTTCTGCGGAAAATCGGCCTGTCGGGACGAAGCATCGTACCTATGCTGATCGGCTTTGGCTGTTCTGTGCCGGCAGTCATGTCGACCCGCACCCTGCCTTCTCTCCGGGACCGGCGGATGACCATTATGCTGATTCCGTTCATGAGCTGCTCCGCCAAGGTGCCTATTTATGCATTTTTTACCGCCGCCTTTTTCCCTCATACCGGAGGACTGGTGATGACGGGCCTGTACCTTATCGGTGTGTGCATGGCGGTTATTGTGGCGCTTCTGTCTAAAAATACGTTCTTCAAGGGAGAAGCAGTGCCTTTCGTTATGGAACTCCCCAATTACCGCATGCCCGGAGCGAAAAATGTGTGCCGCCTCATGTGGGACAAGGGGAAGGATTTTCTGCAGCGTGCCTTTACGGTCATTTTTGTGGGAACCATTATCGTGTGGTTCCTGCAGAGCTTTGATCCCACCCTTAACATGGTGGATGACAGCCGGGACAGCATCCTGGCCCTCCTGGGCGGATGGATTGCGCCGCTGTTTACCCCTCTGGGATTTGGAGACTGGAAAATGTCCACTGCTCTTATCTGCGGCTTTATGGCCAAGGAAAGCGTAGTGGCCACCCTTTCGGTTCTCTATGGCAGCGTGGGGGCCCTGCAGGGAGCCCTGACTTCTCTGTCCGCTTTTTCTTTCCTGGTGTTCTGTCTCCTCTATACACCCTGCATTGCGGCGATTGCTTCTGTGCGCCGGGAGAACGGCAGCCGCTGGGCCTGGGAAATGGTACTGTTCCAGTGCGTGGTGGCATGGATCGTATCCTTTATTGTGTGGCAGGTCGGAAGAATTTTGATTGGAAACTGACAGGAGAAATTCATGAAAAAAATCTGGATCACGGCCATGATGGCCCTTCTGCCGGTGACAGCGGGGGCAGAGGTGTATACCCTTCCCGGTGTGGTGGTGACGGCGGAAAAGCACAGGGAAAAGCAGGAGGATTTCCTTTCCGGGGACGTTATTACAGGCAAAGATATGGAACGCATGGGAGCGTCCAATGTGGCGGAAGCGCTGGGAATGACCCAGGGGCTTGAACTGACATCAGGGCTTCAGTCTGCCATGGGCGGTCATCAGCTCATGCTCCGGGGTATGAACAGCAATCAGACCTTACTTCTTGTAGATGGGCACCGCCTGGCCGATGAGGATACATCTGCCACAAGAAATATGATGATTTTAAACCGGCTGAATCTATCCGGCGTGGATTCCATTGCTGTTACCCGGGGAGCAGACAGTGCCCTTTATGGCTCTTCCGCCATGGGCGGCGTCATAGATATACAGACTAAAAAGCCGGGAAGCGGAGAGAGCCTGGCAGGATTTCTGACGGGAAGCCGGGAGAACAGTCTTTATTTCCGCACGGATTCAGGGAAGGAAGGCCGCTTTCATCTGGCAGTGGATGGAAGAATTACAAAAGATCGGGCCCGCTCTTTTTATCGGGACAGCTGGCTTAACGGAGTCCATGACCTGGGATGGGATATTCCCTCCTACGGTATTCGCAGATATGCAGGCCTGGACGGACTTTACGATTTTGAAAATTCTTCAAAGAATACCCTGCGCATGAAGCTCAATTATTTTGATGAAGACCAGACCACCCGGTTTGCCGATGCCTTCACCTCCTATGCTGTGCTGGAAGATAATGCAAGCAGGACAAGCCGCAGACTTTGGGACACATCCCTTACCTATGAGGGAGAAACAGAACGGAATCAATATAACGGGCAGGTGTACTACAGCCGGCTGAGAAAAAAATATAATGATACCTGGATGGTTCTTCCCATGAGGGCAGCTGCCAGTGACAGAGACCGGGCTCTTTATGAAACCTGGGGCGCGGAAGGGAAGGATATCCTTACCCTTGGCAGCCACCAGATGACCTGGGGAGGAGAATGGCGCAAAGATACCTATACCGGTACCAGACTGACTCTTTCCGATGATTCCGACAGAAAAGAAACCGGGCGTGAGCAGCACAGCGGAGCCTTTTATGCTTCGGATAAGTGGAGAATCAATTCCCGCCTTTCCTTCCTGTCCTCCATGCGTTTTGATAGAGAAAGCAGCTATGGATTCATTGGTATTCCGGCGGCAGGTCTGGTTTATCAGGTGAATGACCATATGAAGTGGAAAATCAATTATGGCAAGGGGTTCAGGGCGCCTTCCCTCAGTGAAAGGTATATCCACATGAAGTACAGCAGTCGCATGCAGATTGACGGCAATCCTGATTTGAATGCGGAAACCTCTCATAACCTGGACACCGGCCTGGAATGGCAGACCGGGAAGACAGGATGGAAACTTTCCTGGTTTGACCAGAAAGTAAAGAACCTGATTGATTATGAAGAGATAGGCAGAAACAGCGGAAGGTATATCTATGTGAACCGCAGCCGGGCAGAAATAAAGGGAATAGAAGGAGAAATCACTCATACACTCTCCCCGCACTGGAACATTAAAGGAACCTACACCTATCTGGATGGCAGGGATGTATCGGAAAACGACCGGCTTTCCAACCGCAGCCGCCATACGGTTTCACTGGGCCTGTCCTATGAAGAGGAAAATCCCTACGGCTATACGGGCATGCTCTGGTCCACTTTCAAAAAAGACTTTTATTTTGAAGACAAAAATTATACCTGGAATGAAATTAATGTTTCTCTGCAGAAACACTGGGGAAAAGAATATACCCTTACCCTGGGTCTCTATAACCTTCTTGACCGCCGGGTGAATGAACTTTATGTAGACGGACGGGCCTGGTTTACCGGGCTGGAAATACACTGGTGAGAAGAAGCCGTTACGGAGAAAAGATGCATTTATGAAGGCTCGGCAGGTCATGGTTTTTCCTGTGATCGGATGAATGAACCGGCATCATAATTTGACTGCAGGCGGGACAGACAGCCCGCAGCGGTGTCTGTAAAACACTGCGTCTGCAGGGCGCTGCCGGTGACTTTCAGAAAAACTGGAAAATGGAAACTATCCTCTATGGGCGGTTTTCCGCATATTTTCCTTCTATGTAAAACACTTGCCCGAAAATAAAGTATAGAGTATAGTAAAATCAAATATAAAAATTATATGGACAGGCAGAAGAAGGCAGTGCATTGATTTTCTTGCTGCCTTCTTCCTGTACTTCCGGAAAGGCATGAAGGGGATGGGCTCATGGGACTTCTTTGGGTGGACTATGGTGAGGAATTTCAGAATCTGGTAGACACCAGCTGGCAGCTGCAGAGCAGCGCAGAAAAGGACTATTTTGACCGGCTTCCGGACCGCGTGAAGAAAATTATCTATCGGGATACCCGGTACAATGTGGATTTCCTGTATACAGCCTATGTGCTGAAAGAGGACCGGGTGATGACCGATTATGCCCGCTGGCTGTACCGCCTGATGGAAGGGGTAGTACCGAAAACGCTGGTGAATCACAAAATGGAACAGTATGTCATCGGCCATTTTGCATTTATGAAAAAGGCGGCGCTTCTCACAGCAGGAGAAGATAAAAAGGAAGAGCTGCTCCGCCTTCTGACACTGGCACAGGAAAGCGTAAAGCAGGAAGCGGCATCCAGGGAAACGGAAGAAAAGACATCGGATTATGAAGGAAATATTCATTCCTATCTGGAATCCCTCCTGGATCATGATATGCGCCGCTGCCTTTTCCTGGTAGATCAGTTCATGAGGGAAAACATCCCGGTGGACCGTATTTATGTGGACATTCTGGGGGAGAGCATGCGCCGGGTGGGTGAGCTCTGGCATCACGGGAAGATTTCCGTAGCGGCGGAGCATTACTGCACATCTGTTACCCAGACGGCCATGTCCCGTATGTACCCCGCTATTTTTTCCGTACCACGGAAAAAGAAATCCATCCTCTGCGCCTGCCCGGGGCGGGAGCTGCATGATATGGGGCTCCGGATTGTGGCGGATGTATTTGAAAATCACGGATGGGACAGCTGCTATCTGGGAGAAGCGGTGCCGCCGGAATACATTCTGCAGTCCATTCGGGAAACCAAGCCCGACCTCGTTGCACTGGCAGTGACCATGCCCCAGTATCTCATGGACTGCCGCCAGCTGGCAGAGGATATCCGGAAGGAATTTCCCCATATCCTGATTGCGGTAGGAGGAAGGGCATTTACTCATACCGAGGCTATCTGGAAAAAATGGCCCGTTAATTTTTATGGTTCCGATGCTCTTGACCTGCTGCAGCAGGTTAAGGAATAGTGCTTCTATTTATTTTCTATTTCCTGTAAAATGGGGCGGCTTTCATAACTCGTGCACAGGCGCTTTTTTATGGATGAAAGGGTGCAGGAAATATCATGAGCTGCAGTATCTTTTTATGTGACAGGGACTGGAATATCCGAAAGGTTTTCTATGAGTCAGGCAGTCTGCTGAAGGAGGGAGACTCTCTTGCTTTCATGATCCCTGAGGCACAGAAGAACAAGGAAAAACTGGCAGGCGAAAACAGCGGACAGGTTCTGCTGTTTTTGTGCTGCCCGGGCAGGGAAAAAGAGCCCTGTTTCCTGTACCTGTATCCGGAGTATGCGGTAGCTGTGATTGGATGTGCCGACGGCAGCGGAGAATTCGTCCGCTTTGAGCAGGCGCTGGTAGAGAGCCTTGACTGGGCGGACAGCCACCTGCGTGTACCCTTTGAAGATGATTTCTATGAAATCCAGCGGATGAACAACCGCCTGGTCAATGCAGGCAGGAGCCTTATGAAGACCAATCAGCAGCTCACGGAGCTTCTGGCAGAGGTGCACAGGGCCCATAATACCATTGCCGTGCTGGAAAGAGATGAACTGACCCAGCTGTACGGCCTGTCAGCCTTCCGGCAGGCCTGCAGCCGCAGGCTGGCTGAAGAACCGTCAGCAGTGTATCAGATGATCTGTGTCGATGTATCGGGACTGCATCATATCAATGAAATCTTCGGAGAAAAAGCAGGGGATCGGCTGATCCGGGATATTGCTCTGTTCATGACCGGTCTTTCCGGCGGAGAGAGGGCCCTGTTCTGCCGTCAGGAGGCGGCTTCCTTTGTGGTGATGGCGCCCGGGGAGGCCATGTTTTCTCAGCAGCTTTTCCGGAACCTGCCCCGTTTTTTCGATTACTATCCCCTTCCCGGCCATCTGAAAGCCAGAATCGGGGTGGCGGAAACCAGACCGGGAGAGGCTGTTTCTGCAGCGGCTTTATGCGACCAGGCCCGTGTTGCCATGGACCGGGGGCCTTCGGACCGGAAAATTTCCATGACCTTCTTTGATGATGCTTTGAAAAAGAAGCTGAAGGAAGAATATGATATTCTGGAAATGGTGCCACGGGCTTTGCGGCGGCAGGAATTCAAGCTGTATCTCCAGAATAAGGTGGATATGGAAAGCGGAGAAGTCATTGGCGCCGAAGGACTGGTGCGGTGGATGCATCCGGAAAAGGGCATGATTTCCCCGGGCCTTTTCATTCCTCTTCTGGAAAGGGAAGAAGAAGTCTACCAGGTGGATCTGTACATTTGGGAAGAAGCCTGCCGGGTCCTTCAGCAAAGGATGAAAGCGGGCAGGAAAGCCCGGCCCATATCAGTGAATCTGGCCCGCAGCGACCTATATCGGCCGGACCTGCCCGGCACTCTGAAGGCGCTGGTTCACCGCTATGGCATTTCTCCCTCCCTGCTTCATCTGGAGGTACTGGAAAGGGTCTATGTCCATGATGCGCCCTCCCTTCTGCCGGTACTGCTCCAATTAAGGCAGATGGGATTTATAATAGAAATCGACGATTTCGGCACTGGAGAATCTTCTCTCTTCATGCTGGCGGAAATGCCGGTAGATGTTTTAAAGCTGGACAGAAGCTTCGTCCATGAGGTAGAAGAAAATATCCGCTGTGCTTCCGTGGTTCAAAGCATTGCAGCCATGGCCCGCTCTCTTCACCTTTCTCTCATTGTGGAAGGGGTGGAAACCAGAGAGCAGGCGGAACAGCTCCAGAATCTGGGCTGCCGTTATGTGCAGGGCTTCTATTACAGCCGCCCGGCACCGGCAGAAGAATTCCTGAAGCTGCCGTAGAGGGATAGTTTCCTGTCTTATATGCACTCTGTACAGGGATTCTCCGACGGCGTTCAGAATAATGCGTCCGGCGGGAAAGCAGACACGTAATATTTCTTCTTGAAGAAGACTGGAAAACTGCGGTGCCAGCAGGCAGAGGCGGCTGGCAAACCTGAGGGATCTCAGGCCCAGGGCCTGTCAGTCTTAAGAACTCTTTCCCCGATCCTCTGCAGTTTGCGAACCTTTTGAACCCCATTTTCCAAATTTTCTTGTAAAAAGGGCTTGACAGAGAGAAAAACGAGGGGTATTATATACACATCTTCAGACAACCAAACGAACTGAAACAAGCTATGAACGAGACAAAAGGTTTGTTGTTTAATCTTCAGAGAGCCGGTGTATGGTGCGAACCGGTAGATGGCAGCATTCATACTATCCCTCGAGAGCTCTTACACCGAAATCAGTAGGTGCAGGCGTTCATTCACGTTACGAATAGGACTACAGAGTATAATGTAGGGTGGTACCGCGATTTCGCCCCTATCTTCAATGGAAGATAGGGGCTTTTTTATTCGAGTACCGGTATATCTGCAGTCCGTAAGTGATAAGTGGGAGTGGTACCGCGCATGAAGCGCCTCCGCTGATGGGAAACCGTCAGCGGAGGCTTTTATTTTTCGTTTCATTCACGTTTGGGCAGATTATTTTTTTGAAAGAGGGATAAACTATGCAGAACAAATGGTTAAAAGGAATGGCAGCAGCTGCTGCAGCAGCAGTATTGGCAGGAGCATTTGCAGGATGCGGCGGACAGAAATCCGGAAGCGGCGACGCTAAAGGACAGCAGACCGTAAAATTCGGATTCGTTACCGCTTACACCGGCCCAGGCGCAGCTTATGGCACGGCTATGAAGGAAGGCGTAGATCTGGCTGTAGAAGAAATCAATAAAGATCCGAACACCAAGATGAAGATTGATCTCAAGACCTACGATACCAAGCTGGTCAAGGCAGAAGCCATCAACGCATTCAAGAAATGCATTGAACAGGATAAGGTTCTCGCTATTGAAGGTCCTATGACTTCCGGTGAAATGTTCGCTGCAGGCCCCATTGCCCAGCAGTCCAAGATCGTCGCTTTCGGTACCGGCACCACCGCTCCCGGAATCACTGATATCGGCGACTACATCTTCAGAAATGCTATCCCCGGCAAGATGGCTATTCCGATCACTGTAAAGAAAGCACAGGAAAAACTGGGCTTCAAGAAAGTCGCTATCCTGTACTCCAACAACAATGACCAGATGGTCGGTGAAAACAAGATTTATCAGGAACTCTTCAAGGAAATGGGCATTGATGTAGTAGCTACCGAAACCTTCGCTGATAAAGATACAGACTTCGCTGCACAGCTCACCAAGATTCAGGCTGCTAACCCGGATGTCATCGCCGTAGCCGGCCTCTACCAGGAAGGCGCCCTCATCGTGAAGAAAGCTCGTGAAATGGGCATGAACCAGCCGATTCTGGCAAACAACGGCTTCAACAGCCCGGCATACATCCAGCAGGCCGGCGACGCTGCCAACGGCACCCTCGTAGCAACCCCGTGGAATGCTGAAAGCAAGTCCGAAAAGGCTCAGGCTTTCCGCAAAGCCTTTGTTGCCAAGTATGGTCATGAACCGGATCAGTTCGCTGCTCAGGCTTATGATGCTATGTACGTTATGCACCAGGCTGCTGAAAAGTCCGGCTCCACCACCGACAGAAAGAAATTCCGCGATGCTCTGGCACAGATCAAAGACTTTGAAGGCGCAACCGGCAAATTCCAGTTCGATGATCACCGTGATCCGAAGATGGACCTCTCCATCATGGAAGCTAAAGACGGCAAATGGGTTCCTTTCGCTTAATCGGTTGAAACAGAGCGCATAGTCTATCCCTGAAACAGGCGGGGAAATCAACATAATAACTTCAGGATTTTCTTTACGGGAAATCTGTGGATAGAACAGGACAGAATCAAGCACCTGACGCTTGCCTTCTGGGTCTATCCACCGGATAGTTTTTCCCGTGCAGAACCGCAGTGCATCCCTACGCACTGCGGTTTTGTATTGGGATTTTTTATTTTCGGAGGACAGGGAAATAGTGAGTCAGTGAACTGATTGGAATTGCTGCCGGCATATATTTCTTCAGAAATACAGATGTCCTGTTCTATTGTCAGTTGGGCAGACTCGTGCATTCTATGCAGAATGCGCGCAGATGGGGCGGGAAGGGTAGTGTGTAATGCTGACGGCAGCGTTCATCTGCAAAGCGGCTGTCCTCTTTTACTGTTCCATTTTCTAATCCTGTGTTCCATTGTACTTATCGAACAGTCATTCTATAATAATCACAGAACATTTATTTCACAAAAATAAGTTTGATGGAGGGGCTATGAAAGAACAGGTCTATATATGCATAGATTTAAAAAGTTTCTATGCTTCCGTGGAATGTGCGGCCAGGGGGCTGGATCCCTTTCAGACAGATCTGGTGGTGGCCGATCCCACCAGAGGGCCGGGGGCGCTGTGCCTAGCAGTGAGTCCGGCTTTGAAGGACAAAGGCGTTAAAAACCGGTGCCGGATTTTCGAGATTCCCCCTTCGCTGCACTATATCATTGCGCCGCCGCATATGAGGCTGTACATGAGAGTGTCTGCCGATATTTACAAAACCTATCTGCGGTTCTTTGCCCGGGAAGATGTGTATGCCTATTCTATTGATGAGTGCTTCATCAATGCGGCGCCCTATCTTTCCCTGTACGGAAAAAACGGTATGGACATAGCATCCATGATCATGAAGGCAGTGTATGAAAGAACGGGAATATGCGCCACTGCCGGCGTAGGGACCAACCTTTTCCTGGCTAAAGTCGGCATGGATATTGTAGCCAAGCATGTGCCGGAGCATATAGCCTACCTGGATGAAGCTCTTTTCAGAGAAAAACTGTGGCACCACCGTCCGATTACGGACATATGGAACATAGGAAAAGGCATCGCCCGCAGGCTGGAAAAATACGGCGTCTACGACCTGTATGGCGTGACCCTTCTTCCGGAAAAGACACTGTATAGGGAGTTTGGCGTCAATGCCCGGTACCTCATCGATCATGCTCACGGCAGGGAACCCTGTACCCTGAAGGATATTCAGTCCTATCGGCCGGAAAATCGGTCCATCAGCACCGGGCAGGTGCTCTTTGAGGACTATACCTATGAAGATGCCCTTCTTCTGGTGTATGAAATGGCGGAAATCCTGATTCAGCAGCTGCTGGAAGAAAAGCTGGCTGCCCGGGGGATTTCCCTCTATGCCGGGTATTCCGGGAAAGATAGGAGGGGAAGCAGCGGGACGAGAAAACTGGACGGCTATACGGATGTGCCGGAAGATATATGGCAGGCCTTTCATGACCTCTACAGGAAAAAGGTTCTGCGGGGCATGGGAATCCGTACACTGCGTCTCAGTCTGGAGGAGGTGGTTCCGGCATCGGAGGTGCCCCATCATTTTTCCCTCTTTCGTTCTCCTCTGGAAGAGGAAAAGCAGAAAAAGGTGGAAATGGTGATGGTGGAAGTGAAGAAGAAATTTGGTAAAAATGCGCTGCTCCGGGGCATCGACTACTACCCCAAAGCAACCCTGCGGACCAGAAACGGTCTGATTGGAGGACATCATGAGTGACAGGATGAGAGCCCGTCAGTTTCTTCCCTTCGACGGACTCAGAGGATATGGAGATCTTCTGCAGGAAGCAGAAAGAGAACGGGAAGAAAAAAGAACCCTGTCCGAGGATCGGGCCAAAGTGCTCAATGCGATCATGAGCCGGGTCAGGAGGAAGGACCGCCTGCAGGTGGTCTTTTACGATGAAGACAGCTACTGCACCCTGGAAGGGACAGTGGAAACGGTGGATATTCCGGGCCGCAGGCTCTGCCTGCAGGGAAGAGACATTCCTTTTGAAGACCTGTGGGAAATCAGGGAGCTTGGAAAAGACAGAAAAAGCTGACCGCCCGTAACGCTCACTGTCGAATTCAGCGCCTGCATTGCTTACAGGCACCGTCATCCCTCTCCTGTACCCTCTGCACCTTCTCCTTCCTTTTCCCTGAAATATCCATGGTATAATAAGGAGAAGATTCTGCGTGAAGCGGAAAGGAGGGAAGAGAGTCCGTGAACAGCCGCTTTTTTATTGTTTTTGCCGATATACTGCTGCCCCTTATTCTGGGCATGGCGCTCAGGCGGTGGGGCCTGTCCAGGGACATTCTCCGTCTGGTCATCAAGGCCAATGTGGTGGCCGTGGCTACTTTCCTGTCCGTAGTGTCCTTCTGGTCGGTACATGTGACAAAGGAGCTTCTCTGGCTTCCCATTTCCATCCTGCCCATCTGCTTTATTCCGGTGCTCGTTTTCTACGGCTGGCAGAAAAAGCGGTTCCAGAGTCCTCTGGACCAGGGAAGTTATATGATTTCCATGATGCTGGGAAATATCGGCACGCTGGCAGGTCTCTGCGCCTATGTGCTGTATGGGGAAAAGGGCTTCGCCTATGTGCAGCTGATCGCCGTGCCACAGATTCTGATTATCGTGCTGTTCTGCTTTCCCATGGCCCGGCGATTTTATGAAGCCTGGGCCTCTACAGGAAAGAAGGAAGAACAGAAAACAAGCTTCCTGCGCCTTCTCCTGACGCCGAATCAGCTTCCGGCCCTGGGGGTTCTGGCAGGACTTCTTTTGTCCGGCTTCCATGTAGAGCGGCCTGCAGCCGTAGGGACCCTTTTCACTATCCTGATCCATGTCAGTGCCTGGATGGGCATGATGCCTGTGGGCTACGATCTGAAGCTGGGAAGCGTAGGAACCTACGCTCTGAAGCTGTGGCCGATTTTCCCGGTGAAGTTCATTCTTCTTCCCGCTGTCCTCTACGGGCTGACATCCCTTTTCGTATCGGATCCTGCCATGATGACCTGTGTGGTGCTCTCTGCTGGTGCGCCGACAGCCATCTTCGCCGTGGCTGCCGCCCAGCTTTACGGGCTCAATGTGGACCTGGCTGAATCCTCCTTTGTGACGACGACACTGGCTTTTCTGTTTATCCTTTATCCGCTGGTGTACTGGTGGGAAACTTAGAGGGACGGGAGAAAACTTTTCGTTCGCAGTCCGTGAGGGAAGAGTGTATAATAAAAGCACTATTTCATTGAAATACAGGAAGCAGGGGAGAGAAAAGGTCACTTTTCGGGAGGATATATGAAGGAAGAAGCGGCACAGGCCAAACTCCAGTTTATTTTAGCCATGATGATCTTCGGGACATTAGGCATTTTCATCCGGCATATCCCCCTGCCTTCCACAGTGATAGCGGAAGTGCGGGGCATTACGGGCACCCTGTTTCTGCTGGCTGTGGTTTTTCTCCGGCATTCTTCTATTTCAAAGGAAGCGGTCAGAAGAAATTTCAAAATTCTGTTCCTATCCGGTGCGGCCATTGGGGTAAACTGGATCCTTCTCTTTGAGTCTTACCGATATACCACCGTTTCTACAGCCACCCTGTCCTACTACATGGCGCCGGTCTTTGTCATTCTGGCGTCCCCACTGGTGGTGAAGGAAAAGCTGACTGCGGTTAAATGCCTCTGCGCTCTGGCTGCCTTTGCCGGTATGATTCTGATTTCCGGCGTCCTTACGGAACCGGGAGAAGGAGTGACTTTCAAGGGCATCGGTTTTGGACTCGGCGCAGCTGCCTTCTATGCCTCCGTTATGCTGCTGAACCAGTTTTTAAAGGATATCAGCGCCTATGACATGACTATTACCCAGCTGGGCATGGCATCGCTGGTGCTTCTGCCCTATACCCTGGTTATGGAAGACCTGACAGCCCTTAATTGGACTGTGGAAACGACGGTTTTCCTTTTGATCGTAGGCATCGTTCACACCGGAATGACCTATACGCTGTATTTTGGCAGCATGCATAGGCTTCATGCCCAGACAGCTGCCCTTTTCAGCTATATTGACCCCATCGTGGCCATTATCCTCTCCGCCTGCTGGCTGGGAGAACCTCTGGGCAGCGCCGGCCTGGCCGGTGCTGTTCTCATTCTGGGCTCCACAGTGGTGAGCTCCCGGTTTGCGTAAAAAGAGAAAATCAGAACTGCCGCCATTCTCCATCTATCCACCATCCTTCAACCCTTTTATATTTTAAAGAAAGTGAAACCATGCTCTTAGTATCCATGATTTTGTTAGGCGCTGTTATCGGCTTTGTGGGAGCCGGCGGCGCCGGTGTCACCATTACTCTTCTCACTGTAGGCTTTGGCGTGCCCATCCATACGGCCCTGGCCGTAGCCCTGGCATCTATGACTTTTACCATGATTTCCGGTGCCTACAGCCATTTCCGGGAGCATGAAGTGGTGGTCAGGACAGGAGCGGTTATCGGTGCCGGAGGCATTATCGGCGCCCTTCTGGGCGAAGCGGTATCAAACCGCATGCCCTCTAATGATTTAAGCTTCATGACGGGCCTTATGATTCTTTCCAGCGCCCTCATTCTTTACATCAAACTGTATCATGCCGACTGGCTGAACAATCATCTTCCCGTGCGTCAGACTTTGCTGACAGGGAAAAAATTGTATCTTTACGGTATTCCCACCGGCATCGTCTCCGGCTTTCTGGCAGGAGCCTTCGGCATCGGCGCGGCAGCCTATATACAGATTGCCCTCATGGTCATCTTCGGCGTACCCCTCCTTCAATCCATCGGCACATGCATGATGATTATTTTTCCCATCTCTGCTTCCGGCGGCCTGGGATACCTGGCCAGCGGCCATCTGGATCTCTGGATCTTCCTGCAGACCCTGGCAGGCCTCACAAGCGGCGCATGGATCGGCGCGAAAATGACTCATCTGGCACCTCTTTCCGTACTGAAAGCATCCATTGTGGCCCTTCCTACCATAGGCGGGGGCATTATGCTGCTGTTCCATTGATAGTGGACCGGTGAGTCGGTGGCTTTCGGCCGGGATCTATGAAAATCAGGGCAGAGTATCACGTCCATAAGAGCTATTGGCCCGCATGGGCGTGGATGAATGCCCGTGTGTTATTGAATCAATTGGTTTTGAATATAAGACTGAACCGCTGACAGTGAATTTTCGCTTACGGTTGCTACAAAGTAACTCTGTGACCAGAAATATGGCTTTCAGTACCATTGCTTCAACAGGGTATCCTTATACAGCTTTCGAATATATCTTGATGTTTGTGTTTTAATCATGTTTGCCAGCTCTCCGGGCGAAGTGAACGGGTCTGCTTCGTAGAGGATATGCACATGGTCTGTCCCTCCGTTGCATTCAAGGATATGGAGATTGCGCTCATTGAACAGATAGGCAATTCTTTTATAGAGGGTTTCTTTTAATTTTCCCGCGATTACCGGGTGCCGATATTTAGTTACCAATACCATGTGATACTGCAGGAGAAAACAGCTGTGCCTGTTTGTATAATAAGGATTCCCTTGTTTTTTCTCGTACATGTTTTGACCTTTCTTCCTTTACAACCTATTATATTTATAGTATATCTATAGTAGATTCTATGGTATTTTTCAAGTGGAGCAGCCATGTGTACACCGTCAGGCAGATTATTATAAAAAAGACAAATGCTGATATATATAATTATTGTCAGCGGAGAGCCGAGTTAGCCTATCGGCTTTATAATGCTGCCCTGTTTCGCATCCGCCAGATTTTTACTGGTTTTAACCGTGAGAGCCTGAATGATAACCAGAAGCAGGTTTTTGCCGAGGTTAAAGCTCTCAGCAAAGCCCGTCCTGATTTGACGGTTAAACAGTTTATCGGCTATCGGCAGCTCGAGAAGATGATGCGTATTACCGGGAATCCTGATTTCTTTGCCGGGCTTCCAGCTCAAACTTCCCAGGCCATGGTTAGACATGCTCGCCAGGATTTTAACAACTGGCTGTCCGCTTTGAAAGATTTCAAAAAGAATCCTTCCAAATACCTTGGCAAGCCCAAGATGCCTCATTACAAGAAGGTTCCCTGCTACTTTACTATTACTAATCAGGACGCTGTTATTTATAGAGATAAGCTTAAACTTCCTGGTACAAAGTTTCGGGTCCATATCGGTGATGTAAGCGGCAGCGGGCCTCTTAAAGAGGTTAAGGTAATTCCCTATTATGGCAGGTTCATCCTGTCTTTAACCTTCAAATCGGCTGATCAGCCATTGCTTTCTTCCGGTAAGCAGGCAGCCGGCATTGATTTCGGAATAGACAACTTTGCAGCTATCGTAGCAACGGACGGTTCGTCCAGGCTCTACAAGGGCGGAGCTGTCCTTTCCGAAAACAGGATGTTTGCTAAAAAGAGAGCTAAGGCTGTCAGCCTGATTACTAGGGGCAGAAATCATGTCCATGCTTCTTCCAGGTATCTGCAGAACCTGTCTTACCATCATGCCAATTTCAATCGGGATCAGCTTCATAAAATCAGCCGAAGTATTGTTGGCTTCTGCATAAAGCATGAGGTGGGTACTCTGGTCCTTGGAGAAAACAAGCTCTGGAAGCAGGAATCCAATATGGGTAAGATAAACAACCAGAAGTTCGTGCAGATGCCTATCGGACTTTTAAAGCAGATGATTGAATATAAGGCGGCTCAGGCTGGTATCAGGATTATTTCTCAGGAAGAAAGCTATACTTCCAAGGCTTCTTTCTTGAATAATGACAGGGTTCCCGTGTATGGCAAAAATGATGCCAAGGCTTTATTTTCAGGAAAACGGATTTCCAGGGGATTATATCGCTCTAAGGATGGAACTGTTATTAATGCCGATTTAAATGGAGCTGCCAACATCCTGAAAAAAGCAATAACAGGCGTATGGGAAAAATCAGGACTTACGGATTTTAAATTCCTGAATACCCCCGAAGTGTATGGATTTCACAAATTAAATCCTTAAGGTATCCCGGCAACGGGTAGAAGCTGCGTGAACAGGCTTTGAAAGTACGGCAGGAAGCCTCATGCTGAATGTCGCAACTACTGGATACCACTTCCATTAGCTTCGGCTAATGGGAGTGGTAGTTCATGAAAATTTTATAAAAAAATTTTTCACACAGGTTCACATATTTCATTTTCAGGGTATATATATAGTAGAGGGGCATGAAAAGGCCCGCGGTTTTGAAAGAAACCGCTCCATATATTTCTGAGTTGCGCATAAGAGATGAAAGTATGGAGCAGCAGACATCAAAAAAGGTACCGCCTTCCTGCCCCGCCATTTCCGGAAAATGGTTGAAATCAGTGAAAACTGAAAAAACAGCAGAGAAATCCAGGACTCAAAGCATTTCGCAGCTGCAGAAATGACGGGAGACTCATGCCTGGCGCGCGCCGTCGTACTTCGTACAGCAGCGGCCGTAGACCATGCAGACACCGAACTCATTGGGCAGGAAAGAAAGCAGGAGACACCGGGTTTCTTTGTAGTGCTTTTGATTGAAATTTACTGGTATTGCAGACGAATCCGCTGAATTTCTGATTTCATTTTTAGTTTCCGGCTCCTGATTTCTTGTTCCGGATAGGCAGTTTTTTCTTTTTATGTATTGGACGGTCTGAAGCGGGTTCTTCCTCGTTATTTTGAGCGCAGCGAAGCAGAGTGGAGAAATTTTTTTCTTTTAAAAGGCTGTTCTATTTTGGAATGAAAAAGGATTGAGAAGAGGAATCATAGAAGACGAACAATATTTATTATAAAAGCTTTATTATAAAAGTATAGAAAGTGGATATATACTCGCTTTACCGGATATCCGGTAAAGCGAGTGTTTTTTTGCATGCTATGTTTATCAATGATCAATTCAAAATATAATGTGCCTGTATATCTAAAAGAATGGTATATAGATATACTTGAAGAAGCTTCTATGATCAATTTTCGCAGAAAAATTAAGAAGTGAATCAGGATTAAGGGTGTATATAGTTCTAAAAGTATGGAATATTAGAGCCAAGATAAAATTTGAAATAGCCAGGAATACAATGTATTCATTGTCTGTGCCAAGTAAGAAAATTCGTTATGCCCATCTCTTTTTTGTTAGGAGTAAGTAATAAATAATATCAATATCAAATATATCAATATATTAATGGGAAAGGAATGTTTTTGCGGCAGTTTCTGATTCTATGATTATATACATAAAGGAAAAAATGCTGGAGATCTGTCATATGTTTTGTTTATGTGGATACACGGATTAGAGGATAGATGGAGAGAAGGCCAGGGGTACTTGACTGAGTGAAATACGATATGAAATGACAATGGATAAAATAGCAGTACGGTAATTTGTAATTTATCAGAAAAATCTTTCGGAAGCACCAGGGAAGCACTGATTCATTCATAGAGTTTACTTTCATAAGAAATTTTATGCACTGCTTCGTCATGAGATTCCTTCAATAGCTCGCTGTTCGCATCATCCCATTCCTGGCATTGCATAAAATCTCAGGAATGAAAGCAAACATGGATTTAATCAGCGCTTCCCTGGATAGTTGGAATTTTTAAATTTATAGATCACTTTCTTTAAAATAAAGTGTATGTCAAAATAAGTACAATATTTATTTTCCCAATCCCATAAAAATATGCGATTAATGCAATTATTTTTATAAAATATGGATAATTTATAATTTTAAAGCATAATAGTTACCTAAATTT
This sequence comes from Dialister sp., assembly GCF_051885895.1. Lineage (GTDB taxonomy): Bacteria > Bacillota > Negativicutes > Veillonellales > Dialisteraceae > Dialister. The sequence goes on from NZ_JBJEXP010000034.1 coordinate 164,263, forward strand.
TAAATTGTGGTTTGACAATCATTGCGGGGGGGGTTATGCTTAATGCAACTAGAATTTCTGATCTTATCAAAGGTTCCATTTACGGTATGGAGGCAGCGTCAGGAAATCAGGTCATTCCCTCTTACCATAAAGGAGCTTGAAATAAGACGGAATCTAATTTCATTTTCAGTTGGAGGGATATTTTATGATCAAAGGTAAAAAATTATCTAGCCTCGTAGTGGCTTCCCTGCTCTTGGCAGGCGGCAGTCTTTTGGGAGTGCAGACTGTCAGCGCGGAAGTTACGGACCAGCAGTTCAATGAGGTGGTACAGGGAGTAAATGCGAATACCCAAAAGATCAATAACATTGAAAGTCAGTTAAGTGCTTCGAAGGATTATTCTTCTGACATTGCTGCCAATAATCAGGCCATAGCTGATGAAACCTCAGCCCGCCAGAAAGATGTTTCCAACCTGCAGACCAATATCAATAATGAACAAGGAGCTCGCGTTGAGGCAGACAAGAATCTGCAGAACAACCTCAATAAAGCTGTAAATGAACAGGCAGGTATTAATGATACACTGACTAAAGCGGTAACAAATAATTCCAATGCAATTGTTGCTAATTCCAAAGCTATTGCTACTAATGCAGAGGCTGCTAAGAACCTGGAGAAGCATCTTACTGAAACCGATGGCAGGGTAGATAAGGCAAATGCTGAAATTCATACCAATGCCGGAAATATTGCCCAGAGCCAGAAGGATATTGCTGCCAATAAACAGGCCATAGCTGATGAAACCTCAGCCCGCCAGAAAGATGTTTCCAACCTGCAGACCAATATCAATAATGAACAAGGAGCTCGCGTTGAGGCAGACAAGAATCTGCAGAACAACCTCAATAAAGCTGTAAATGAACAGGCAGGTATTAATGATACACTGACTAAAGCGGTAACAAATAATTCCAATGCAATTGTTGCTAATTCCAAAGCTATTGCTACTAATGCAGAGGCTGCTAAGAACCTGGAGAAGCATCTTACTGAAACCGATGGCAGGGTAGATAAGGCAAATGCTGAAATTCATACCAATGCCGGAAATATTGCCCAAAATAAACAGGATATTTCGGATATCAAAGACGTTTTGAATAGTTCAGGTGCTGTTGCTTCAGCGGATGCTACTAAAGCTGCCAAGGAAGCTGCAGAGAAAGCAAACACTGTTGCTAAGAATATAACGGACCGCGTAAATTTGATTTCCAATAATCAGAACGTTACTTCTGAAAGCGACCTGATTAAGAAAGACCAGTCCATCGGACAGAACGTTACCAATGTAGATACGGCACTTCATAAGGAAATCGCTGCCCGCATCGGTGCCGACGCTGCACAGGATAAACGCATCAATGAAACGGCAGACAATCTTAGTACGTTAAATCAGAACGTGGCTGATGGTTTCAACGCATTAAATCAGGCTGATGCCAACGAAGCAGCTGCCCGTGAAGCTGGCGATCAGAAGCTTGATGACCGTATCACTAATGTAAAAACTTACCTGCAGGATGAAACGGAAAAGAACTATGTCAGCAAGGGCATGTATAACAGAGAAACCGGCGTTGCTGATGGTGCCTTTGTGAAGGCAGGTCAGACCGTAGGCCAGAACCTGAATGCAGTGGATAAAGGACTCAACGACGAAATTGCTGCCCGCATCGGTGCCGACGCTGCACAGGATAAACGCATCAATGAAACGGCAG
>NZ_JBJEXP010000034.1:166071-167042 GCF_051885895.1 Dialister sp.
ACAATCTTAGTACGTTAAATCAGAATGTGGCTGATGGTTTCACCGCATTAAATCAGGCTGATGCCAACGAAGCAGCAGCCCGTGAAGCTGGAGACAATGCCCTCCAAAACCAGATTAATAACGAATCAGCTGCCCGCGAATCTGGAGACAGTGCTCTCCAGAACCAGATTAAGAATGAATCGGCTGCTCGTCAGGCTGATGTTTCTCGTCTGGACAATAGGATTCATGATGTGTCCAAGGAAGTCGACACCGTAGGTGCTCTGTCTATGGCTATGAGCGGTCTCCATCCGCTGGACTATGATGAAGGAGATGCCCGTTTCCAGCTGTCTGCCGCTGTAGGTACCTATGATGGCACCGAAGCTCTGGCGCTGGGCGGATTCTATCACTTCAACCATGATTCCATGATTTCCGTAGGTGTGGCTACCGACCTGGGTGCTGATGAACATCGTATGGGCGCCAATATAGGTTACACCTTAAGAATCGGCCAGGGCGGCCATGTATCCCGTCCTTCCGAAGGTACTGTTTCCGATATCATGAAGGATATCAAGAACCTGGAACAGAAACAGGCCAAACTGGAACAGGAAAATGAACAGCTGAAACAGCAGCTGGCTGCTCTCCAGAAATAATTTCACATTGTTAATGATGAAATAGTGTAAAAACTGCCACTCCTTTGGGAGTGGCAGTTTTGCTTTTGGGAAGTATGAAAAAACCTCTCCATGGAGAGGTTTTTTCTGCTTTCTGATCTTTCTGCTATATATTATATCATGGGGAGTGATGGTGAAAATCAGAGAAAGAATAGCCTATCGGGGTATTGAAAAATGCTGCTTTAATCAATGTTTCTTAGGTCTGTATCTCTCAGATGATCCGGAGCGCATTAGGCAGCCGCACATACTGCAGATGTTCTGACATATCCATATAGAATTCCACATCGGTGTAGAAGGTATCCATGACTTCATGGAAATGGGTGCCCA
>NZ_JBJEXP010000035.1:0-13179 GCF_051885895.1 Dialister sp.
CAAGTCGAGAGATCTTATACCACATTACGGCTTGATGCTTTTTTCACCAATCAAAAAGGCACCGCCCGCCATGGGCAGTGTCTTTTCAGGGAGAAGAGATAGGTAAATGCCGGTGCCCCGTTTTAAGGAAGCACTGATTCGTTGTCGCGGTGTCTCGTCTTTTCCAAAAGCCCTATAAAATGAAGTGATATTTCATAAAGAGCAATGGCCGGCAGAGCCAAAAGGGACTGGGTAAGGATATCCGGTGTTGGCGTTATTACCGCCGCCAGGATAAAGGCGCCCAGGATGACAAATTTTCTTCCTTTTTTCAGGGTCTTTCCCTTCACCAGCCCTGCCAGAGACAGAGCAGTCATGATCAGTGGCATGTTGAAGATGACGCCGAAGGGAAGAATCATGAGGATGACAAATTCCAGGTAGCTTTCCATGGAAAGGAGAGGCGTGAAGCTGTCGCCGCCGAAAGCCATGAGGAAATGAAGGCTCTGGGGCATGACAAGAAAATAAGAAAATCCGATGCCCCCGAGAAAAAGTCCTACAGAGAGAGGGACAAAGAGGATGGTCCAGGTTTTTTCCCGATCCGTCATGGCCGGCAGGATAAAGCGCCAGAACTGGAAGAATACCACCGGCGACGCCAGAATGAAACCGGCAATGAGGGCAGTCTTCATATAAATGACAAATACCTCCGCCGGCCTGGCAAAGTAAAGGTGACCCGCCGGTGCCGTCAAGAAGGATATGAGGTTCTGTATAAAGAAAAGGCAGATGGCCGTACCGGCCAGCACCGCCGCCAGAGAATAGAGTATCCGCTTTCTAAGCTCCGCCAGGTGACCGGTCAAAGGCATGTCACCGGCTGCTTCACCGGGGGCTGTCATTTTTTAGCGCCTTCCGTCTTGACTTCTGCAGATTCCGCCTTCACCACCACCGTTTTCGGTTCGTCCATATTTACCGCATCCTTGAATTCATGCATGCTTTTACCAAGGGCTTTTCCAATTTCCGGCAGCTTGCCGGGGCCGAAAACAATCAGACCGATAACCAGGATGAGAAGCAGTTCTGGAATTCCAATACCAAACATGGGAAGCCTCCTTTATGAAATACAAATGATGATTTCCTTCCATCATAAGCGGCCATTTTTTTCTTTCCGTCAAATCTTGTTATAAGTTCTGTCATATTCTGCCAAATTTCTGCAAATTTACAGAAATCTGACTCTTTTTGCTTTTATTTTTCCATATTTTATTTTTCCCTTTGCAAATCCTCATTACACTGAAAGGAAAGCAGGAGATCTCCCTTTCCCAGGGAAGCGCCGATACAGCTGCTGTCTGCTTTCATTTCTACCACTTTATGCAGTACAGGAAATGGAATGATGTGAACAGCCGGCTCCAACTGTTCAAAGAACTCCATGACGCCATCGGGCATAAAAATTCTTATGAAAGCAGATTCTATGACTGAATCGGTGCTTTTCCGGATTTTCTCCCGCCTGCCGGACATTTCCCATCCGGCTTTTATTGCAGGGAAGTGCTGATTCACCGACCGAACCGGTGCTTCTTCAAGCGGGGAAAATGAACATTTCCTGCCCCGCTTTTATATGTTTACGTTGAGGAGGATGAATCTATGAGTGAATCCATGATGAAGGAACCCATTTCCAGAAGGACTTTTCTGAAGCTCGCTGCCGGCAGTGCCGCCGGTGCTCTTCTTTTCCGCTTTCCCTTTCAAGCCTCAGCTGCGGAAGAAACCGCCAAATCACTGGAGATCCGGCCCTGTGCTCTTTCCGCCCTGCCTGCTGCAGAAGAATCTGCCAAAAGCTCTCCCCTGGTAAAGGGTTCCTATGAGGATATCCTCAGTCTGGTGAACACCATCCATGACAGCAGCCTGAAATCGTCAGTCCTTTCCATGATCCGCCATCCGGAACCTACCTTCATGGAAAACTACAGTTCTTCCTCCCAGATTACCCGGGTGTATAACAAGCTGGTGGAAATGAAGCTGGCAGACCCATCCAAAATTTCTGCGGAAACACTCTTTCCTCCGGTTCCTTCCCGCCTGCAGCCCTTCATGACTGCTCCCGGCAGCGGATACATGAGCCATCATCCCTATCCCGGCGGCCTTGCCACCCATGTCTGCAGCAACCTGCACATTACTTCCGGCATCTGCCGCACCTACAAAGATGTCTTCGGCTACGATGTAGACTATGATACTGCCATGGCGGGCCAGGCCCTTCACGACATTGAAAAGCCCTACGTATTCCAGTGGCAGAAGGATGGAAGCTCTCTCAAGGAATATACTCTGGCCGGTCAGGGTGCCCATCATGTGCTCAGTATCGCCGAATCCATGATCCGCGGTATCCCGGCAGAGGTTGTAACTGCCCAGGCCTGCGCCCACGGAGCTCCCTCCAGCCCGAAGGAAGAACAGGATGTGGTGGGCTGGATCAAGGCAGCCGCCCTCATTGCTGGAAAAGATCCTGTCCGCAGCGGCTATCTCAGAAAAGACGGAGAAGGCCTCCCTGCTCCCCACAAGCAGGAAGGATACATCGTTCATCTGGGAGACCATGACTGGGTTCTCACTTCCCCAGCTTCCCAGAAGTCCATTGCTATCCTGAAAAATGTGGCCTCCTCCCGCTACGGTATTGATGCGGAAAAGAATCCGGAAAAATTCAACCGTTTCCGGAACTACATCGGCTCCCAGGTTTCCTTCATGTACATCAACCACCTTTCTTCCTTCCCCGATGGAGAAGAACAGATTGAAGCACTGGCAGGAAAGATCGTGACAAAGGACTGAAAAGGTTCCGGGATTTGACCGGTCCTTCAGAGCCGATGGGATATGAAGGTGCCTGCAGCGCATACTTATAGCAGCTATTCACTCCATTCCTTTTAGCAAAAAATCACCGGTACCCAAGCATTCAAAAAGAGGCCGTGAAAAAATGTTCAATCATTTTTTCACGGCCTCTTTTTCATGACTCTCATATTCTTCTCGGGGATTTTCAGATTCTGTCGAGAGGAAGGTAAGCTGTCCGTCGCTTCGTCATCTCGAGCGGGGCTGCACGGCGCTGCACGGCGGTATGAGGATGAATGATCCGGGCTCTATGAAAGCTCTGCGCCGAGAGATCCCTGCATTACGATGCACTTGTACTATCAGGGCTGAGATTTCTCAACTCCTCTTCACCGGATTCACGAACGCTCTGCATTTTTCTGCCGCTTTCCTCCGCTCGAAACGACGATTTGAAATGCAGATTCAGGAAAGGCTTCTTCTCCAGAAGAAATAATAGGCCAGTCCGAGAAGGGAGGAAGCCAGGCAGATGACGCCATACATGAAAGGATAACCGAAGGCATTGGCCGCCACGCCCAGAAGAGCTGCCGCCAGTCCTACAGAAATATCCAGGGACCAGAAATAGGTGGAGGTTGCCACCCCTGCCCGGGAAGGCGGCGCACTCTGCACCGCCAGTGTCTGGAAAGCCGGTGCCAGAGCGCCAAAGCCGATGCCCAGCACAGCCGCAGACAAAAGGAGCATGAACAGAGTTCCTGTCAGACTGAAAAGAATGAAGCCCACGGAGAAAAAGGCAAAACCCGGATAGACAGTGGCATTGGGACCATGGTGGTCAAACAGATAGCCCACAAAGGGTCTTGTCACCACGATCACCAAGGCAAAGACAAGGAAGAAAAGACTGGTATCCTCGCCCATGCCCAGGGTCCTGGTATACATGGGAATAAAGGTAAGCACCCCGCCATAGGCAAAGAATACAAGGCCGCCCAGAATGACCGAAGGAAGAGCCTTTTTTTCAATAAAGTCTCCTATATGAAATCCGCTTTTCTTCTTTCCGCTGGGAAGAATCACCTCATCAGGCAGCTTCTTTCCGTTGCCTCCTGCCAGTGCTCCCAGGGCCAGCAGAGCCAGGAAGATGAAAAGAGGATGGGAACCCAGGTAATCCATAACCAGCAGCCCCACCAGCGGCCCGATGACCATGGCCATGTTGCCGGATACGGCAAAGTAGCCGATTCCTTCCCCCTTGCGCCGTGCAGGAAGCACCATAGCCGCCATAGCCGCCGATGCAGTGGTGCCCAGAGCAAATATCACGCCATGAACAAGGCGAAGGAACCACACCGTATGAAGTCCGGAGGCAAAGTAAAAGCCTACCATGAGAAGGAAGAAAATCAATGAAGCAATAAACAGCAGCTTCTGCTTATTCACGCCGTCAATAATCCTTCCTGCCACAGGGCGGCACAATACAGTGCCGATCTGGAAACAGGTCATAGCCATGCCTGCCTCCCACTGCCCCTTCCCCAGGTCATCCATGATGAATACAGGAAGCGCCGCAATCATAATATATTGGGACATAAAATAAAAGAAATTCGTGAGCCCCATTCCCACGAATTCCCGGGTCCAGATCTTATTATCAGACATATAAACATACCTTTCATAAGTACTATAGAGAAGCATATCTATTGTATCACAAAGGCATAGGATGTAAAGGAAACGGAATGCCCTATCCAAAAGGTTCAAAGAACGCCGCCATCCCCCTCTGAACCCACTCGTTTTGGGGAATACAGACAGACTTGCTCCGAGTACTGGCGAATACAACCTTCAGTCCGCACGACAGCATCAGGCAATGGCACTCCACACCCAGAAACGTGGGTCTCTTCGGGAATACGGTCCGGCGCCGCAATCACTAAGCAGCCCTGCACCGGCTCTATTCGTTTCATTTTGCGTCCATAGTATAATGTATAATAAAGTTGTTACAGAAAACCGGGAAAGGATGGATACCATGGGACTTCAATTCATATTTGGCCGGGCAGGAACGGGAAAGACGGAACGGTGCTGCCGGGAAATAGGGGAATTCGTTAAAGGCAGTCCTGACAGGAAGGCCTTCCTTCTGGTGCCGGATCAGGGCACCTATACGGCGGAATACCGGCTGGCACAGTCGTTTCCGGGAGGCGGATTTACGAATGTGACGGTCTGCGGTTTTTCCCGCCTGGCCTACCGCATTTTCCAGGAGCTTCATTCCCCTGTCAGTGATGCACTGTCGCCTCTGGGACAGCAGATCATCCTGCGCCGCCTGCTGGAGGAGCATAAAGGCGAGCTTCAGATGATCATGAAAGCCGCTTCCTATCCTCATTTTTCCGAAAAGCTGACCAATTTTTTCCATCAGCTGGATATGTTCTGTGTAGCCGAGGAAGATCTGGAAGGAGCTGCCGAGGCCCAGGGTGACACACCGCTGGGGAGGAAGATGTCTGATCTGGCCCTGCTGTACCGTGCTTACCATGCTTACCTGAAGGAGCATTTTGATTATCAGGGCAGTCTTTTTGACCTGCTGGCCCGGGAAATCCCCAAATCTCCTTCCCTCCGTTCTTCCCGCATATGGATTGACGGCTTCAACGGCATGGCTCCCCAGAAGATACGCATCGTGTCCGCACTGATTCATACGGCGGACACGGTCACCATGACCCTGCAGATGGATAACCCCACGGAAGCGGCAGTCAATCCGAATTTTGCCCGCCCCTTCCATCTGTTTACCCTTTTATCTGAAGAAGAGCGGCATTTTTCCTCTGTCACCCTTTCCAATGACTGCCGGTTTTCTTCTCCCTCCCTGCAGGCCATGGCCCGCTGTTTTTTCAACCGCCGTGCTGATCCTTCTCCCCTTCCAAAGAAGGAGAACGTCCTGCCGCAGGAAGGGCTTCATCTGGTCACCGCTTCCCACCGAGCCGAAGAAGTGGACTTCATTTCCCGTACCATTCTTACCCTGGTGCGGGACTGCCGCCTCCGTTTTCGGGATATTCTGGTGCTCCTCAGAAATCCGGAGGACTATGATGATTTATTCGAGCGGTCCTTCAAGCGCTATGAAATTCCTGGATTCATTGACCGCAAGCACCCCATGAACAACCATCCTCTGGTGGTGCTCCTGGACAGCCTGGTCCGTTTCCTTACGTCGGAAAGCAGCAGGAAAAACAGCGGATGGCAGCGGGAAATCATTTTCCGGATGCTGAAGACCTTCCTGCTGCCCGAATGGCCGGAAGAGGATGTGGACCGGCTTGAAAATTATGTGCTTTCCCACGGCATCCGCCCCTGGCAGTACCATGAAGAGTGGGTATTCCGCACCTACCGTGATCTGGATGCGCCTCCGCCTGCCCTGTCAGACAAAGAGCAGGAAGAGCTCCGTCAGGCCAATGCATGGCGCCAGCGCCTTACCGGCCTGCTGGATCCGCTGACCGACGAGTGGAAGAACCATCCTCTGCCGAAAGACCGCTGCCGTATTCTTTACCAGTGGATGATGGCCCGAAAAATTCCTGACCGTCTCAGCCGTATGGATGAAAAGGAATCCATTCATACCAACCTGCGCCCTCATCTGCAGGTATGGAAGAAAATCCTCACCCTGCTGGATGAAATTGTCCATACTGCCGGCGGCGATGCCGTTTCCGAAAAAGACTTTCTCTCCATCTTTGAAGACGGTCTGTCCGCCCTGACCTATTCTACCATTCCTCCTACCCTGGATCATGTCACCGTCACAGGCATGGACAGAGGCTACGGTATGGAAGCAGCTGCTGTATTTATTCCCGGAGCCGCAGAAGGAGAATTTCCCCGCCGGGTGGAAGAAAGCGGATTCTTTACAGAACTGGAGCGGCAGAAAATCTACAGGGACAGCCGTCTCATCTTTGGCGAAAACCTGCTTGAAGAGGTGCACAAGGAACAGTTCTTTACCTACCTGGCCCTGACCAGGGCTGAAAAGGTACTTTACATCACCCGGCCTTCCGTCAATGATGACAATAATGATACAGAGCCTTCCTTCCTCATTTCCCAGCTCCAGCGGCTGGGATACGCAGAAGAAAACCGCACTCTTTCTCCCAGAGACCGCCTGGAAGACCGCTCTTACTTTTCCAATCCCCGGCAGGCCCTCTCCCTCCTGCCTTCCCTTCTCCGGGAACACATACCGGAACCCTCTTCCCCCTGGGCCGCTCTGGTACGCTGGGCCAGGGATCACGGCTATGAAGAAGACCTGAAGGAAAACCTGTCCGGATTTCAATACAAAAACGAAGCGCCTCCTCTTCCGCAGGAACTGGCAGCCCGGCTTTTCAAACCCCAGGGCCGCTTCTTCGGTTCCGTCACCCGTTTTGAAAATTACCGCCACTGTCCTTTCATGTATTTCATGAAATACGGACTCAAAATCGACAAGCGGGATGAAGGGGACATGGAAGCCCTGGATTTTGGCAATTATCTCCATGCCGGTCTTCATCAGTTCGGGCAGTCTCTGGCAGGAGAAAAGAAGCAGTGGCGGGATGCCACCGATGAAGATATCAGCAGTCTGTCAGAAACCATTGCCTCCCGACTGGCACCCAAGGTTCATTACGGCGCTCTTCATGCCGACGGCGCCTCCCGTTATACGGAAAGAGCGCTGAATGAAACGTTCCGCCGTTCCCTCACCGCACTGCGCAGATGGAGCCGGAACAGCTCTTTTGATACAAAGGCCCTGGAAAAGGAATTTTACCTTCATTTAGCCGGTGAAAATGATACTTTCACACTGAACGGAAAAATCGACCGTATCGACAGGTGCGGAAACGCAGTCGCCATCTTTGACTATAAGACCGGTCATACCACCGCCACCCTGCAGGAAGCAGCCGCCGGTCTGAAGCTCCAGCTTCTCACCTATCTTCTGGATGTGGAAGAAGAAGGCGGCGAAGGCCTTCTTCCCGCTGCCCTCATGTATATTTACCTGTCCGGCGACGTGCGAAGCCTTCCCTCTGTGCCGTCGGAAGATACCCCGCTGAGTCAGGATCGGGAACAGACTTCCGGCTGGATTCTGAACGATCCCGATGTAGTGCGCTCCCTGGACAGCGCCGCCGGAGAGGATGACTCCTTCCTGTCTGTGAAATTTACAGGAAAGGGTACCCTGGCCCAGAACTCTTCTTCCCTTCTGTCTGCTGATGATTTCAAAAATCTTCTCGCTATAGTCAAAAAGAAACTGCTGGATATCTACCACGCCATGGAAAAGGGCCGGATTCCCATCCGCCCGGTCCGCTACAAAGGCAAGATTCCCTGTACCTACTGCCCCTATCATGCAGTATGCCAGTTTGACCCCAAAGGCGAAGGAGAAACCTATGATTATATCCACCTGCCTTCGGACAGGGAACTGAAAAAGCATCTGTCGGAAATGGCAGAAAATCCATCCGAAAAACCTGCAGGCGCAGAAGATTCAAAAGAGAACGGTTGACAGCTTCTTAGGCGGCTGAAGTTCAAATTGCCTTTTGTATTGTGGTCTGCGGCAGCGGCTTTGTCTGACGCAGTATAAATACCTCAATACACGTCAGCCTCCCCGCCTCTCACATGTCATCCTGAGTGAAACAAAGGATCTCGGTAAAAGCAGCAGGTGAAGAAAATGCTGATAAATAACAGTCGGCGGGAAAATGAATATCTGGCCTATCGCAGAATGCTTGAAAGTGTCATAACCAGCGCTTGCCAAGATTCTTCGCTTACGCTCAGAATGACAAGTATCACGGGGTAGCCCTCATAAACGACTCGATTATTCTTCCCTATTTCCCCGCCTTCCACACGTCATCCTGAGTGAAACGAAGGATCTCGGTAAAAGCAGCAGGTGAAGAAAATGCTGATAAATAACAGTCGGCGGGAAAATGAATATCTGGCCTATAGCAGAATGCTTGAACGTGTCATAACCAGCGCTTGCCAAGATTCTTCGCTTACGCTCAGAATGACGAGTTTCACGGGATATTCCTAATGAACAACTCTATCGCTCTTTTCTGCTGTCTCCCGCCTTTCACATGTCACCCTGAGTGAAATGAAGGAGCCGGGTATAAACAGCAAGTGAGAAAAATGCCAATCAATACAAATCGGCGGAAAGAATCAGCTAATGCATTTTTTCCCCTCCATTTTAATCTTAATCACGAATCCACCGGTCGATTCATGGAAAGGCTCTTGAAATTAATTGGCCGTCCACTCTTTAATTCCACATTTCATTATCCATGCACCATGGAAAGGAGAAACTATTATGAGCAACCATTGGACAAAAGAACAGGAGGAGGCCCTTTCCCTCCGCGGAAAGAATCTCCTTCTTTCCGCCGCGGCAGGCAGCGGAAAAACGGCTGTGCTGACCGAGCGGATCGCCCGACTGGTGAAAGATCCTGCCAATGGTACAGATATCAATGAACTGCTGGTACTCACTTTCACCAAAGCCGCCGCCAGCGAAATGAAGGCCCGGATTTCAGAAGCCCTTTCCAATGCGCTGAAAGAGGCGGATGAAGCGAATGATGAAGGTCTTGTCCGTCATTTGGAAAAGCAGATATCTCTTCTGGGAAGCGCCCAGATTTCCACGCTGGACTCCTATTTCCAATCCATTATCCATCAGTATTTCTACCTGCTGGATCTGGATCCCAAAATCAGAATTTTATCTGATGAAAATGAAGAATTTCTGCTGGAAGACGAAGTGCTGTCGGAAGTACTGGAAAAATGGTATGAAAAAGAAGACGCCGATTTTCTTGATACGGTCGATCTTTTCGCAGACCGATACCAGGATCACGCCTTGAAGGAAATGATTCTTACCATTTTTCATTTTTCCTGCTCCCTCCCTTTTCCTGAGGACTGGATCGCCGGTCTTCCCGCCCATTACCGCATTCCCGACGGCGCCTCCATGGACGATCTCCCCTGGGACAGGCCGGTATTGGAAAAGCTGGTGTCCCTTTCAGAAAAGATCACCGATTCCTACCGGCAGATGTTTGCCATTATGGAAATGAATCCCATGGCCCAGGCAGTATACAGCAGCCAGCTCAGCAATGAATATGCCTATTTCTCCACCCTGGCTTCCATGAAGAACTGGAAGGACTGGTTCAGCCTGCCTTCTTTTTCCATGGATACCCTGAAAAGCATGACGAAGTCCCAGGCGGTATCCTTCCATCTGGCCAAATCCTCCGATTTCAACAGTTCTCCCGATGCGGAGACCATCAAAGGGCTGCGCACCGAGGCAAAGAAGACCTGGCAGAAGGAAATTCTTCCCTTTGCCCAGATTTCTGAAAAACGATGGATTTCGGAAACAGGCGCCATGTATCCCACCGTGTCTGTCCTCTCCCGGCTGGCCCTCGATTTTTCCTCTGCTCTGAAAGAGCGGAAGAAGCAGGAGGGGCTCATGAATTTCAATGATATGGAGCATTATGCCCTGGAAATCCTGCTGGATCGTGACAATCCGGACTTCACTCCGGAAAAGGCCTGCCTCTTCCCCTCTGCCGCCGCGCTTGCCATCCGAAGCCGGTACAAGGAAGTCATGATTGATGAATACCAGGATACCAATGGTGTGCAGGAGCTTATCACGCAGCTGGTATCCAGCGGAAATAACCGTTTCATGGTGGGTGATATCAAGCAGAGTATCTATCGATTCCGTCAGGCAGATCCCACCATTTTCCTCGAAAAATACCATACCTATTCTCTGGATAAAGACGCACCGTCCCGGCGCATCGACCTGAACCGCAATTTCAGGAGCGATGCCGCCATCCTTTCCTCCATTAATTTCCTTTTCCGCCAGATCATGACACGAAAGAACCTGGAGCTGGATTACGGCGACGCAGAAGCCCTCTATGCAGGACGCCATGAGGAACAGCGCCCCGCCTCCTATGCCGGCGGATCAGTGACCATCGACCTCATTGACCGAAAAGACATGGCGGAGGCTGACATTCCTGACGACCTGAAGGATATGGAAAACATGACCCTGGAAGGACGTCTCATCGCCCGCCGTATCCATGAAATGATGGATGGAGGAAAGACCGTCATGAATAAAAACGGCACCTTCCGTCCCATGAACTATGGAGATATCGTCATCCTTCTCCGCTCCATTGCAGGAAAAGGCCCCCAGCTCATGAAGGTGCTGGAGGAAAATCATATTCCCGCCGTGTCTGATAAGGAAGAAGACTTCATGGAAAGCGGAGAAGTGGAAATTCTCTGGGCTCTTCTGAAAATTCTGGACAATCCGCTGCAGGATCTGGCCCTGGCCGCGGTGCTCCGCTCCGTCTTTGTCGGACTGGACGAAAAAGACCTGGCTCTTCTGGCCCTGAAAAAAGCAGAAACCGGAGAAACCAGCCTCTGGCCTCTCCTTACTGCTTCTATCCTTTCACCGGAAAAGAATAAAAAACTGCACCATTTCCTCTCCCTCTATCAGGACTGGCGGGAAAATGCCCTGCGGGACGGCACTGCTCCACTCCTCCGCCGAATTCTGGGCGATACGGATTATCTCACCTATGTATCGGGACTCCCCGGCGGCGCATGGCGGGCAGGCCACGTACTCTCCTTCTACCACCTGGCACTGGAAAGGGACAGTGCTCCCAAAAGCGGACTCTATTCTTTCCTCAATTACCTGGGGGAACTGAGAAAAGAAAATAAAGCCTTCAAGTCTCTTTCCGTTTCCTCCATTCCAGACTCCGTCCACATTATGACCATCCATAAAAGCAAGGGACTGGAATTTCCGATAGTCTTCCTGGCCGATGCGCAGAAAGAATTCAACCTGCGGGACACCTGGCAGACTGCCATCTGCCACAAGTCTCTGGGCCTTGGTATACAGTACTATGACAGGCAGCATAAGGTCCGCTGGCCCAGCCTGTACTGGTATGCTCTGAAGGAAGCCTCCCGAAAGGAAAATCTGGCGGAAGAAGCCCGCCTGCTCTATGTAGCCATGACCAGAGCCCGGGATAAGCTGTATATTACCGGTATCCGAAAGGATCTGGACGCCGATCTGGACCGCTGGACCACCTCCCTTGCCGGACGGACATCGGACGAACCTCTTGCTCCCCTGCCTTCCCATCTCACCGCCAACGCCAAATCCTATCTGGACTGGATCATGCCTGCCGCCCTGCACCACAGGACCATGAAAGAGGCCTGGGAAAAGGTGGGAAAAATCCCCTCCTTCCGTGAGGATGCCCCTTCCGATCATTCTCTTTTCTCCTTCCATATTACAAACCAGAAGGATCTCCTTACAGAAGAAGAGGCCGCATGCCTCACTGATTCATCCGATTCTTCCCCTCTTTCCTCTCTGCAGGAAGAGGACCGGGAGGAAACCAGGGACCTTCATGATTTCCTTTCCCATATTCCTGAAAAAGCACCGGACTGGATGGATAAGCAGCTTTCCTGGACCTACAGCCATCCCGGTGCTGTGGAAACACCGGCCAAACTTACCGCCACCGCCGCCGTTCATCTGCGGGAACAGGCAGAATACCGGGAAAGCGACGAGCCGCCACTTCCTTCCGCCATTCTTGCAGGTGAAGCTGATGATGCCCTGGATGCGGACTACGCAGCACCGCCCCTCTTTCTGGCAGCAGATGAAATGAAATTCCAGGGCACTTCCTTCGGTACTCTCATGCACAAAGCCATGGAAATGATCGATTTTACCACCCTACCTGCCGATGAAGCCTCCATCCAGTCCGCCATCCGGCAGCTGGTGGAAAACCACGTCTTCACTGAGGAAGAAGGGGAAACCCTCCTCTCCCCGAAACGGAAACAGACCCCTGTCTCCGCCCTCCTCGCCTTCGCTCGGGGTCCGCTGGCAGAAAAGATGAAACAGGCTCGGATCATAAGGAAAGAAATGCCCTTCTCCATCCTTCTCCCTGCCCGTTCCTTCTATCCAAACTGCGAAGAAGGAGAAAACATCTTCCTTCAGGGCATTATGGACTGCCTTCTGGAAAATGAAAAAGACTTCATCATCATTGACTATAAAACCGACCATACCATGACGGAAGAAGCACTGAAAGAGCATTACAAAATCCAGCTTCAGGTCTATGGAGAGGCTGCTGAAAAACTGCTGGGCAAACCGGTATCCCACCTTTATCTGTGGTCCTTCACCTATGGCAAGGCCATTGAAGTAGAGAAGATATAAAGGAATTCTGTGCGGCCCCGCACCCTCCGGGCGCCCACCTTAATCGCCGCGAAGCGGCATTTATCACTCCCTCTGAACCAGCCCGGAAGGCGGAGCTGTTCCCGGGCCGAACCGGCCCGCCCAGGGCGAAGCCTGTGGGCGGCCTGCCCCCTCTGCCCCCCTTGCGTACGAGAATACAGTTCAGTAAGTTCAGCATCCCACGGTCCGCAGAAAGCGGAAAGCCGTCTCACTAGTCCACCAGCCCATAAAAAAAAGAGCCCCTTTTCGGAGCTCTTTTTTACTTCAGATTCCCAGTGCTTCTTCTGCAGTAGCAGGCATATCGGGAAGGGGCGTCTTAAACCATT
>NZ_JBJEXP010000036.1:0-2662 GCF_051885895.1 Dialister sp.
GGCCTTTCTGTCAATGAAGGAAACGTAAATCGGCTGCCGCTCCTGCCCACTGCCATTTCGATACAAGCGCAGTGCGGTAAAGAAATATCGCACGCCATGGTGCTTCCCATGGCGGCAGGAAATATAGTAATCGAAATAAAAAGGCGGCATCCCTCCGTCCGGAAGGACACCGCGGAATGAACTCAAAGGGGAAAAGATAAAAACTGCCTGCCGGACACACCCGTCACCCTTTCAGAGACAATCATGAATCATATGACTCTGTATGGAGCAGCGGGCCTGCATCCCGGCGCAGGCAGAATCCCATGTAATCTTACGAAACTTAGGCAACACAAATAGTTCTATTCATAAATATCACCTCCTTTTCCTGCCGCACCCCCTCATCAGGGGTGCGGTCTTTAAATACCCTGTTTTCGATTCCTGTTATATAGCCTTATTGCATTTCCTCTTTTTCCTTCGAACCATTCTTTACCTCCTTTCCCTTTCGCTGATTTCAGTATACCCCCGGCCGGCCTTTTTTCGATTTCTATTTTCCTGTGAACCATTTATGCTTTTTCCTTCCATGCAAAAGGAGCCGCCCCGCTGAGGGAGGCAGCTCCCTGGAAGAGTCTCAGCCATTCGCCTTTTCAGCACACCCGCGCAGGAGCTGAATGCTGTCTTTTATATATTCCGTTACCGTATCGGCAGTGAATACCTGTCCGCTTTCATCTTTGCCGCTGCGGTCCAGCTTGGCATGGGCCGTATCGTTGCGTACATCTTTGAGGATCCTGTAGTCGTTGACAATAGAAAGAATGTCTTCAACCGTTATGCCCCTGCCCAAAGAGACTCGCTTTACACGAAGCAGCCAGTATACAGCATCCAGCCTTCCCTTACGATCATCTTTAAGTATCTTTGTCACATGTTCATTTTCTACAGACTCCAGGCTCAGCATTCCATTCAGGAGATAGCAGCTGAGGTCTGCATCATTCATGATTGGTTCTTTCTCTCCTTCTTTAGATAAATCCTTTAAAAGTCTCTTATAGCGTTTCATCCCATAGCCTTCAGCAGGATTCGTTAATTTCTTACCCCAGTTGGAGCGGACAATTATATCATGGATAAAAGGACCCAGGCAGGAATATTCCTTTTTTTGAAGTGTTTCCTCCGTATTTATTGCAGAAATGACTGAAGGATCTTTCCCTATTTCCCAGATGGCCTTCATCATAGACAAAGCGCAGTTCCTATTCGTTTCCGACATACGGCAGACATGTTCTTCCACCATGGCGTTAAGCAGTTCTGCCATACTACCGGCTGCTTCCTGAAAATGCTCCTCCGTAAAGTAATCAGCAGCTTCACTAGGCATTTCCTGTCTCTTCGATGCAGAAAGTCCCTGCCAAATGACGTCTATAAAACTCCGGAATGTTCTGCCCAGTTTTCCCGCATACTCTTTCCCCTCTTTGCTTACTGACAGGACAACCTTGGGATTTTCTACATAGTTGATGAAGTAAAACATGGGACTGTCTTTGTAATTATGCACTGTATTCTGATCTGGGTCATTCTCCATGGTTTTATCCAGTGCTTCTCTCTGTTCATCGGTAAAATAAAGTATCCTTTCCTTAAGGAGAAAATCCGGCACCGTCTCCGTATAGAGGGTCAGTGCCTGCTGGATGTAGCTGTGCTTCAGACACCATTCAATGTAGGACAGCTCATCGGGGGCATGTATCAGATTTTCATATTCCCTTTCGATAGGCTTGGTCAGAATCTGGAATTTCAAATCATTCAGCTCTTTTTTATCAGGCCGATTGCCGCCTGGCTGATTTTCCTGTTTCCGGTGGAGCTCTATCTCTTGTATCATACTGTTGTCAAAGGCTTCCAGCGCATCAGACAGCCGGGAAATGGACTCCTGGAACTGTTTACGATTGGAAATCTGAATGTCCTTTGCAAACCCGCGCATCTTACCAAGAATATCCTGCAGCTGGTCCGATATTTCCCTGCTTTTGAAATAGGCCTCCAGCGTATTTACACTGCCGTAATTTTTAAATTCACCGGCTCCGGAAATCAGGTCAAAAATGTGGTAAAGATCCGTCACATCAAGAACTTTTCCTTTATTATCCTTCCAGCTGCTGTAAAGTACACATCCCGGAAGCAGCCCCCGGTACTCCATGAGCCGCATGACCGCCAGTGCCATCATGACGGAATCCCGGGGTCCGCCGGTAAGATCCAGGTGAATGGTCACCGTATTTCCTGCTTTTTTCTCTTTCTTATAATACTCTGCAATAAAACCTGCCATTTTGAGAACGGACTCCATCACATCATCCATGCCGTCTTCTATGCCTTTGCAGGACACGATAGAAGAAGATCCGTTTTCATTTCCTTTTGGTAAGGGCAGTACCGTATCTGCCGCCTCCTGACGGATGACACCGTCTTCGATCAGTCTGTTACGAAAAAACGCCAGATGGGTCATTCCATATCCCAGCTTTCCTTCCGGAACCGGAAGAACTTCCTGAACTTTTTCAGAAGCAAAGACGAAGATTTTATCAATGGAGCCCACTTTCTGTTTCAGATAATAAGCCGCCGATTCATTGGTGATATACGTTTTAATGCCAAGATCCGGATAATCAGACGGCTGCGCGAGTCCTGTGTTATCCCTCTTTACTTTTACATTACTCAGGTAGCTGAGCAGAATATT
>NZ_JBJEXP010000037.1:0-2648 GCF_051885895.1 Dialister sp.
CGGATATTTTTTGCAGAGAGCAGCTACTCTGTCTGCGCAGGCAGATTTAATAGCAGCATCTTCCGGATTCTTTACCACAGTGGCAATGATGTCGGCGATTTCTTTGAAGTCGTCTTCTTTGAGGCCTCTGGTGGTAAGAGCCGGGGAACCGAGACGAATACCGCTGGTAACGAAGGGAGAGAGTGTTTCGAAAGGAATGGTATTTCTATTGGCAGTGATACCGATTTCATCCAGTACATTCTGGGCTACCTTACCCGTAATGCCGATAGCTTTCATATCAGCCAGGAGAACATGAGTATCGGTGCCGCCGGAAACAACGCGAATGCCCTGTTTCTGCAGTTCATCAGAAAGAACCTTTTCATTTTTCTTGATCTGTTTTGCATACTGTTTGAAATCATCAGAAAGGTCTTCGCCGAAAGCTACAGCCTTGGCAGCAATGACATGCATAAGAGGACCGCCCTGCATGCCGGGGAATACAGCCTTATCGATAGCTTTGGCATATTTTTCACGGCACATGATGATGCCGCCTCTTGGTCCGCGAAGGGTCTTATGGGTAGTGGTGGTCACGATATCTGCATAAGGCACAGGACTCGGATATTCACCGCCTGCCACGAGGCCTGCAAAGTGAGCCATATCCACCATGAAGAGGGCTCCTACTTCGTGGGCAATGGCAGCCATTCTCTCAAAGTCAATAATTCTGGAATAAGCACTGGTGCCGCCGATAATCAGTTTCGGATGCACTTCCTTGGCAATTTTTTCCATGGCTTCATAATCCAGAAGTTCATCATCTTTGCGAACGCCGTAGGGAACTACATTGAAATAGTTGCCGGAAATATTGACGGGGCTGCCATGGGACAGGTGACCACCATCGGTCAGATTCATGCCCATCATGGTATCTCCCGGTTTTAAAAGTCCATAATATACGGCAAAGTTTGCCTGAGAGCCGGAATGAGGCTGTACGTTGACATGTTCAGCGCCGAACAGTTCTTTCGCCCGATCAATAGCCAGCTGTTCCACTTTATCAACAAATTCACAGCCGCCGTAGTATCTCTTGCCCGGATAGCCTTCAGCGTATTTATTGGTCAGCACGCTGCCCTGGGCTTCCATTACAGCGTAGCTTACGATATTTTCAGAAGCAATCATTTCCAGCTTGTTTCTCTGTCTGTTCAGTTCTTCCTGAATGGCTTCATACACTGGCTTGTCATCTTTTAAATGGTTCATACAATAAACTCCCTTCCTGCAAACCTGCCGTTCCGATAATCGGTTCGGCACACTCCCAAATCTATTGGAAAAACAGTAACTGCATCGGTTTCCGACTTCACTGCTTTCCCGGATAACTGAAAAAATTTCCAGATATCAACAGTTTCATTGTACCATAAGCACGGTACCAAAACATCAGAACATCAGAACTCATAACAGAAAAGAGGTTTAAAACAGGA
Source organism: Dialister sp. (assembly GCF_051885895.1). GTDB lineage: Bacteria > Bacillota > Negativicutes > Veillonellales > Dialisteraceae > Dialister. Next base: position 1,440 of record NZ_JBJEXP010000037.1, read on the forward strand.
GGGAGCCTGCAGGGCCTCTCCCGTTTCAAACCTCTTCATTGAGTCTTTATGCCATTATATCAGAAAGCGCCTTTGTTGTCATCTTTTATATAGCGGGCCCTTTCACCGCCGATGAGAGGCGGCCTGGTGCGGGCGCCGGTAACAATTGCGCTGCCTACCCGGTTATGGGCGAGATGAATAGGCACAGCTACCCGTTTCAAGTGCATGCCGATCATGGTAAGACCGATATCCAGTCCCCCATCCGCTTTGATTTCCTCTACAGCCACAGGATCCCTGAAATGATAGTATGCATTGGTAGCAAAGGCGCCGCCGCCGTGAAGCCAGGGAACAACTGTAACAATTTCATAGCCGAATTTTTCAGCGGTCTCTCTTTCTACAATCAATGCACGATTCAGATGCTCACAGCATTGAAAAGCCAGGCGGAGATGATGTTTTTCCGCCAGTTCCATCAGTGTTTCCACTACCGCGGTGCCTACTTCATAGGAGCTGTCCTTACCGATATGTCCACCCCGGATTTCACTGGAAGATCCGCCGATAACGATGAGACTTCCCTCATGGAAATCAGAAAGGCTGATCAGCTCTTCAAAAGCATCTGCTGCCTGTTTTTTTAAATCTTCATACATGAGACTCTTCCTCTTCTATTTTGGCAATTTTGCCAATTCTTCTGGCATGACGTCCCCCTTCAAAAGGTGTCTTCAGAAATTCATCCAGAATAAACTCTGCCAGACCAGGTCCGATAACCCGGGCTCCCATGGTAATCACATTGGCATCATTATGAGCTCTGGTGAAATGGGCAGAAAACGTGTCGCCGCAAAGCGCTGCCCGAATGCCCTTCATCTTGTTTGCAGCAATGCACATACCGATACCGGTACCGCAGATCAGACAGGCATAAGTAACCTCCCCCTTCTGCACCAGACGGCAGGCTTTCTCTGCAAAATCAGGATAATCACAGGACTCCTCAGAATCAGTACCACAGTCAATGTATTCGATCTTTTCTTCATCAAGATGTTTCTTCAAAGATGCTTTCAGTTCAAATCCGCCATGATCGCTGGCAATGGCAATCTTCATAAGTCTCATCCCTTCCTTAAATACGGAACATCTGTATACAGATTTAGTATACATCATGAATAAAGAAGATGTAAAGCGAAAGACACATGGGCTCCTGATGCATAAGGAGTCGGAAAGGAAGCCGACAGAGCAGCAGGCCTG
>NZ_JBJEXP010000038.1:0-13007 GCF_051885895.1 Dialister sp.
CTTTCTGACGAACTGAACCGCCGCCATATTCCGATTGCTCTGATTGAAGCACAGAATCAGCTGGGCTTTGAAAAGCAGAGCGGGAATCTGGATATGGCTGCCTTCAGCAATTATCAGGTGGTCCGTCTGTATGCCATGTCCAAGGATGAACTGATCAAGCTGGATCCGAAGGAAGCGGCATCCCGTTTCTATATTTCCGATATTGAACGGAATATCCGCATGAATCTTTTCCCCTCCTTCAAGTTCCCTCTGAACGGCATGACCCTGTCTGAAACCAATGCATCCTATATTGCAGATGTGTCTTCCCGTTTGGAAAATCATGGATTCTCCGTAGGAAAAGCATCGGTGATGGAACCCTATTTCCCGGAGAATGCGCTCCGCGGACTGGCTATGGCAGGCGCCGTTTCCCTGGTGGTTCTTACCCTGCTTCTTCTGATGCCTTCCCTTTCTAAATTCGTTTGGGTTTTGGAAATTGCAGGACTTGTTATAGCAGAAGGTCTTTTCTTTGTGCTTCATTCCATTCTGCCTCTCCAGCTTCTGGCACTGGGAGCTGCTGTCTGCACACCGGTAGTGGTGGTCAGCCTGTTCCTGGAATACTGCCTGAAGAGGAAGGATACCGCTTTTGCAGAAGTGGGCTGGGGCAGACTGCTGCTGGAATCTCTCGTGATTCTCTGGGTCTGCGGGCTTTGCTCCCTGGCCGGTGCCGCTTTTATCAGCGGTCTTCTGGGAGATATCCGTTTCCTGCTGGAAATACAGATTTTCCGCGGCGTCAAGCTTACTTTCCTCCTCCCGCTCATCCTGATTTCTGTGGTGTATATCCAGAAATTTCCCTTCTTTGGAGAAGTCGTTTCCTCAGACAAAGATTTCATCCGCTTTGTAAAAAAATTCTGCGGCGTGCAGATCCGTCTGGGGCTTCTTGTGGGGCTCGGCCTTCTGGCAGTGGTGGGATATGTCTTTATCGGCAGAAGCGGAAACAATGGAGCTCCAGTTCCGGGATTTGAAATTGCTCTCCGCCGGTTCCTGGAAAATGCCATGTATGCCCGTCCCCGGGAAAAGGAATTCTTATTCGGCCATCCCGCCGTTCTGCTGGCCATGACTGCCCTCTATCGGAAATGGCCCCAGATTCTCCATTATTTCCTGATTGTGGCTGTTACCATAGGGCAGGGTTCCATGGTGGAAACCTTTGCTCATATGAGAAGTCCCTACATGCTGAGCTTTATCCGTGGTCTGGACGGCCTCATGGCAGGCAGTCTTTCCATGATTGCTGCCCTTGTGGGCGTTATGATTCTGGTACGTCTGACCAAATTTTTTGGAGAAAGATATGGCAAATTATAAAATCGTCATTTCCGGTTATTACGGCTTCAATAATGCCGGCGATGAAGCCATGCTTTCCGCCATCCTGCAGGCATTGAAAGGTACCTTTGATTCTCCTGACATTACTGTTATTTCAGGAAATCCAAAGTCAACGGCTGCTGCCTTTGGCGTACACACGGTGCCCCGCTTCAGTATTCCGGGAATCTGCAGAGCGATTTTTTCCTCGGATCTTATTATCAGCGGCGGTGGAAGCCTGCTTCAGGATGTAACAAGCTGGAAAAGCATGATTTACTATCTTTCCATCATTACCCTGGGAGTGCTGTTCAGAAAACAGGTATTTCTCTATTCCCAGGGCATTGGTCCTGTACGTTACCGGGCGATTCGCATTATCCTGAAGCATGTGCTCAACCATGTGGATGCCATTACGGTCCGTGATAAGGAATCGAAAGGGTTTCTGGAGCGTCTTGGCGTCCACCGTCAGATTTATGCTACCGCTGATGCGGTGCTGTCTCTGTCACCGGCTGATCTCTCCATAGGAAAGAAAATTCTTGCCGAGCAGGGAGTACCGGAAGGGCGAAAGAAAATCGGACTGGCTATCCGCTACTGGAATCATTCCAGAGAGTGGATGGATCAGTTAAAAGCCGCAGTACAGCGGCTGGAAAATGAAAACCATGCATCGGTGATCTGTATTCCTATGCAGTATCCCGAAGATGAAATGGCTGCAGAGAGCATGGGCTGCCAGGGCGACCATATCTATGTCCTGAATCAGGATTATTCCATTGAAGAGCTCATGTCCCTTATCGGCAACATGGATGTACTCGTCGGGATGCGCCTTCATGCCCTGATTTTTTCAGCTCTCATGCATGTACCTTTCCTTGGCGTTTCCTATGACCCCAAAATAGATAACTTTCTGGCCCTTATCGGACAGAAAGCTTCCACATCCGTTCAGCACATGGATGAAGAGAAGTTGTATAATGATACATGCAGGATCCTTTCTGAAGGTCTTGCTGAAGACGATTGGAAGAATGTGGACGCGCTCCGTGAGCGGGCTTGTGAAAATGTCCAGATTTTAAAAAATCTTGTTACCCACAAGGAGGAAAACTGATGAATCATCTTTCAAATGAAGAAACCGCTTTTCTTAAGGATGAAGCTAAAAAGATTCGTATCGACATTTTAAAAATGATTACAAAGGCAAATTCCGGCCATACAGGAGGCTCTCTCTCCATTGCCGACCTGCTGACTCTTCTGTATTTCAAAGAAATGAACGTGGATCCGAAAAATCCAAAGAAGGCTGACAGGGACCGTCTTGTTCTTTCAAAGGGCCATGCAGCACCTGCTCTCTATGCCTGCCTGGCAGAAAAGGGATACTTCCCCAAGGAAGAACTGGGCCATCTGCGTCAGGCCGGCCACATGCTCCAGGGCCACCCGGATATGAAGCATACCCCCGGTGTGGACATGACCACCGGTTCCCTGGGACAGGGAATCAGTGCAGCCTGCGGCATGGCGCTGGCCTGCAAAATGGACCATGCTGACTGGCGTGTATACGCCGTATTGGGTGATGGGGAACTGGAAGAAGGACAGGTATGGGAAGCTGCCATGTATGCTGCCCATTACAAACTGGATCACCTTACTGCTTTTGTGGATAACAACGGTCTCCAGATCGACGGCCCCATTACGCAAGTTATGTCATCTCTTCCTATTACCGATAAATTCCGTGCATTCGGCTGGCATGTCATCGAAACAGGCGGCCATGATATGGAAGCGCTTCATGATGCCATTGAAGAAGCCCGCACGGTGACAGGAAAGCCTACCATGATTGTCATGAAGACAGTAAAAGGGAAGGGCGTTCCGGAAATCGAAAACCAGGTTGGCTGGCATGGCAAAGCGCCGACAGAAGAAGAATGTGAAAGATTTATTAAACAGGTGGAGGCAGAATGATGGGGAAAGCAACTCGTGATGCATATGGCGAAGCTCTTAAGGAACTGGGCGCAGTAAATCCGGATATCGTTGTATTGGATGCCGATTTGTCCGCATCTACCAAAACCCAGGTATTTGCCAAAGCCTTTCCTGACCGTTTCTTTGATACAGGAATTGCAGAAGCAAACATGATGGGTGTAGCGGCCGGACTGGCAGCAGCAGGCAAGATTCCTTTTGCCTCTACTTTTGCCGTGTTCGGCGCAGGCAGAGCCTATGAACAGATTCGGAATTCCATCTGCTACCCGAAGCTGAATGTCAAAGTAGCTGTAACCCATGCCGGCCTGACTGTAGGCGAAGACGGTGCAACCCATCAGATGCTGGAAGATATTACTCTCATGCGCGCACTGCCGAACATGACGGTCATTGTGCCGGCTGATGCGGCAGAAACCAAAGCAGCTGTAAAATGGGCTGCTTCCTACCGTGGACCGGTGTATATCCGCATGGGCCGGGCAAAGTGCGAGGACATTATGCCGGCAGACGCTGCTTTTGTACCGGGAAAGAGCACCACGCTCAAAGACGGTAAGGACGTTACCTTTATCGCCTGCGGCATTATGACTGCGAAAGCGCTGAAAGCAGCTTCCATGCTGGAAGAGCAGGGGGTATCCGCCAGAGTCATCAATATGAGCTCCATTAAGCCCATTGATGAAGAAGCGATTGTCAAAGCCGCTGCGGAAACAGGTGCCATTGTTACAGCAGAAGAACATACGGTCAAAGGCGGTCTCGGCGGAGCCGTTGCCGAAGTTCTGGCACTGAAGAAACCCTGCCTCATGGATATGGTGGGAACAGAAGATACCTTCGGTCAGTCAGGCAAGGCCGATGAATTATTGGAAGTATATGGACTCACTGCAGAGCATCTGGTTTCCTCGGCTCTGCATCTGATCAGCAGAAAGTGAGGATTGGATGATTACATTTGATCAGGTATCGCTCCAATACGATGCCAAACATACTGCCCTGAAAAATATGAGCATTCATATTGACAAAGGGGAGTTTGTATTTGTGGTAGGACCCAGCGGTGCCGGCAAATCTACCTTTGTCAAAGTGCTGACCCATGAACTGATTCCGGAGTCAGGCACGGTGATTGTGAATGGAATCAACATTACCAAGTTAAAAAGAAGTAAAGTTCCCTATTATCGGAGAACGCTGGGCATTGTCTTCCAGGACTTCCGCCTTCTCTCCGAGAAAACGGTTTTTGACAACATTGCTTTTGTCCTTCGGGTAACCGGTGCCAAGAGCAGGGAAATCAAAGAACGGGTCAACCGTGTTCTTGATCTGGTAGGTCTCAGAAATAAAGCCAAAGAGCTTCCTTCCAAGCTGTCAGGCGGTGAGCAGCAGCGTGTTGCCATTGCCCGTGCCCTGGTCAACCAGCCCATCCTTCTGATTGCCGATGAACCCACCGGCAACCTGGATCCGGTGACGTCGGAAGAAATCATGAAGCTTTTCAATGAAATCAACCACATGGGAACCACAATCATTATGGTGACCCATAATAAAGACCTGGTCAACGCCATGCATAAACGGGTTATTAATATTGAAGACGGCCGCATCATAGCAGACCAGGAAAAAGGGGGATACCATTTACATGTTTAGTTCTCTTGGTTATTTCTGGAAAGAGACTTTCTTTTCTTTATTCCGCAATAAATTCATGGCTGTGGCATCCGTGCTTACGGTTACCCTTTCCATGTTCATTCTTGGCGTCTTCCTCTGTGCTGTGCTGAATATCAACCACATGGCCACCTACCTGGAAAACCAGGTGGAAATGACGGTTTATCTCAAGGATGGACTGAATACGGACCAGGTCATGGCTGTAGGCAAAAAACTGAAAGCTCTTCCTGAGCTGAAAGAAATCAAATTTACCAATAAAGACCAGGCCATGGCGGAATTCAAGCAGCGGCTGGGTGATCAGCAGGGAATTCTCGATGCGATCAACGGCAATCCGCTTCCCTCTTCTTATTCCACCTCCTTCTCTACGCCCTCTGCTCTGAAGAATGCAGTAAGTATCGTTTCTCAGTACAAGGAAGTGGACTCTGTTCAGTACGGGCAGGATATTATTGAACAGCTGTACAAGGTGGCCCAGGTCATCCGTATCGGCGGTGTCATTCTGATTGTATTCCTGGCCGGTGCCGAACTCTTTATTATTTCCAATACCATTCGCCTTACCGTGTTCGCAAGACGCCGTGAAATCCAGATTATGAAATATGTAGGCGCCACCAACGGCTTCATTCGCTGGCCCTTCATTTTTGAAGGTATGGTCATCGGTTTTCTTGGCTCCGGTATTGCCTCCTTCATCCTCTGGGAAGGATACAAGGTGGTACTGCAGAAAATGACAGAGGCGGGACTCGTATTTATTCCTATGATTTCCCTCTGGCCTTTCATTGGCTATATGACATGCATGCTTCTGGCCGCAGGCATCATTATCGGCATCCTGGGAAGTACGATTTCCCTTCGCAAATATATGAAGGTGTAAATGCCTATGAAAAGATCAACGTATGCGGCTTCTATTCTGGCAGTAGGCATTCTGCTGGGGGGACAGGCACTGTCTATGCCTTCCTATGCCGATGACCTGGATGATCAGGTACAGGATCTACAGGGCCAGATTGATTCTTCCCGGATTGAACAGGAAAACTGGCAGCAGGTTATCGAAGATGTCAGTGCCAAACTGAAACAGATTCAGGCTGATCTGGATGCTGCCAATGCAAGACTGCAGGGCATCAGAAACAAGCAGGCGGAAATCAATGCACAGATTGTCCAGACGCAGAATGAAATTGTGAAGATGGAAGCCTATCTGAAAACAAGGCAGAATGTGCTGAACCGCCGTGTTCGTGCCATTTATATGCATGGACAGCTGAATTACCTGGAAGTTATTCTGGGCGCCAACAGCTTCAGTGATTTTGCCAACAGAGTAGAGCTTTTGAAGCGGGTCATCCGCTCTGACTATAATCTGATTCTGGAAATACAGAAACAGAAAGCAGCTATTGAGGCAAAGAAAGCACAGCTGGAAGAAGACAAACGCCAGCTGGATGCTCTTGCTGCAGAAGCGGAAAAGACGCAGCAGGAAATTGCTGCCAAGAAAGCAGAACAGCAGAAGGTGCTGGATGCAGCCAAACAGAATAAGGCTGCTGCAGCACAGATGGAGCAGGATTTGAACTCCCAGCTGGCTTCTGTGAAAAACCTCATTCAGCAGCGCCTGGCAGCGGCAGAAGCAGCCAGACAGGCTGCGCAGCAGGCTTCGGAAGATGAAGGCAGCGGTGGAAGTGATGACAACTACGTGCAGGGTACCGGTGCTATGGGCTGGCCCTGCAGCGGTCCTATTACTTCTCCCTTCGGCTATCGTACCCATCCTATTTTTGGAACCACCATCTTCCATGCAGGCATTGATATCGGCGTAGATTACGGTACGCCTATTCACGCTGCCGACAGCGGTGTGGTAGTATATGCAGGCTGGATTTCCGGGTATGGCAATGCAGTCATTATCGATCATGGCGGCGGCATTTCTACTCTGTACGGACACAATCAGTCCCTTGCCGTATCTGAAGGGCAGTCTGTGTCTAAAGGAGCAGTTGTAGCCTATGCCGGTTCTACAGGAAATTCCACTGGACCGCACTGTCATTTTGAAGTTGATGTCAATGGTTCTCCTGTAAATCCGTTGGGGTACCTCTAATGGTTCACAGATTCATACATTTCCTTACGGAATACTGGAAACGGGTGACTGCCTTTATCCTGGCAGCTCTGTTCTGTGCTCTCCTTCTTGTTGCAGGAGGAGCCGTGTGGCTGACAGGAGGATATCCCCAGGATTTCCTTCGTTTCCTTTATACCTATCGGACATTGAAAGAAAATTATTTCCGGCCTGTAGATGAAGACTCCCTCTGGCAGGGCGCTTCCCAGGGCATGCTTTCCAGTCTGAATGATCCCTATTCCACCGTGCTTTCCGGAGATGCCTACAATTCCTTCATGGAAACCACCAATGGCGAATACGGCGGAATTGGTGTGGTCATGGGCATGGACGGCGAAAACCAGATTCGGATTTTCAATGTGTTTGATGGCAGTCCTGCAGAAAAAGCGGGCCTGCAGAGCGGGGATATTCTTCTTTCCGTGGACGGCGCCGGTGTAGATACGCTGGGGCTTTCCGGTACGGCGCAGGCGGTGAGAGGCGAAAACGGCACCGATGTGACCATCGAAGTTGAACGGGATCAGGAAACAAAATCCTTTACCATGCAAAGGTCCAGTGTGAGCATGCCTACAGTAGTCAGCCGCATGGCCGATGAAGGAATCGGATATATCCACATTTTCAGCTTCAGCAGACACACGCCTGCCGAATTCAAGAAGCAGCTGGCCGCACTGAAAGACCAGGGCTGTGAAAAACTGATTATTGATCTTCGCATGAATCCCGGTGGCATGATTGATTCCGTCGTTGCCGTAGCGGATCAGATTCTCTCCGGTGGTTCGGTGGTCAGCTATCATACCAAGAATCACGGCAGTGAGAATTTCACTGTCAAAGGGGTGGAGGATCCCATGCCCATGGCGGTTCTGATCGATAAGAACAGTGCCAGTGCCGCTGAAATACTGGCCGGTGCTGTGCAGGATAAAAAAGAAGGCATCATTATCGGAGAAACCAGTTATGGAAAGGGAACCGTACAGGCTGTCTATCCTGACGGAAATAATGCAGCTCTTAAAATATCCATTGCGGAATATCGGACAGCAGCAGGCAGAATTATCGATAAAAAAGGAATCGTACCGGATGTTCCTGTAGAACAAACCGGCCGGCCTTTCAGTTTCACTTCGGACAATGTTCTCCAAAAAGCTGTGGAGCTTTTGAAAGAAAAATAACGGTAAAAACCGCAGACGCTCACGCGGACTGCGGTTTTCTGTTTACTGGAGCATTATAGATATATGAGATCTCTGAAAGATGGAAAATTTCGCTTCTGCATAAACTTATTCAGCCTTTCCTGCGCTCCGGCATGATATAATAAGAATGTATCATTCTGTCATTGAGTAAGTGAGGTATGTTTATGTTTATTGATAGAGCAAAAATAATTGTTGTCTCCGGTGCCGGTGGAGATGGCATGGTTTCTTTCCGCCGGGAAAAATATGTCCCCAGAGGCGGCCCCAGCGGCGGCGACGGTGGGAAGGGCGGCTCGGTGTTTATCCGTGCTGACAGCGATTTAAATACCCTGATTAATTTCCGCCGTCATCGCAAATTTGCTGCCAAGGCCGGTGCCAACGGCGGTGCAAAGGAAATGTTCGGGAAAAACGGTGAGGATGTCATCATCGACGTTCCTTTGGGAACCATGGTGTATGATGAACGTACGGGAGAACTTTTAGCTGATATGACCCAGAATGGTCAGAAGGTCATGGTTGCCAAAGGCGGTCATGGCGGCAGAGGCAATTCCCATTTTGCTACATCTGCCGTACGGGCTCCTACCTATGCGGAAAAAGGAGAACCGGGCGAAGAAAAGAATATCCGTCTGGAATTGAAAATTCTGGCGGACGTAGGTCTTCTCGGATTCCCGTCCGTGGGTAAATCCAGCCTGATTCGCAAAGTATCAGGCGCCCGCCCGGAAGTGGCGGCCTACCATTTCACTACTCTGACGCCTGTACTGGGCGTGGTCAGCCTTGATGCCGAACGCAGCTTCGTTATGGCAGATATCCCGGGACTTATCGAAGGAGCCAGTCAGGGAACCGGTCTGGGAGATGAATTCCTTCGCCACGTAGAACGGACTAAAGTGCTGATTCATGTTCTGGATGCTGCCGGCAGCGAAGGCCGGGACCCCCTGAATGATTTCCATGTCATTAATAATGAATTGGAATTGTACAGCCCCGAACTGGCTAAGAAGAAACAGATTGTAGCTGCCAACAAGATTGACCTCATTGAAGATCCTGCCAAACTGGAAGAACTGAGGAAGGCCATTGAAAAGGAAGGATATCTTTTCTTCCCCGTCTGCACCCTCACCGGGAAAGGACTGAAACCTCTCCTGGAGGCTGCATGGAACATTCTGCAGGAAGTACCGGATGTGACCTTTGAAAATCCGGAAAAAGCCATTGTATATGAAGTTCCTAAAGATGAATTCCTGATTGAAAAGAAAGACGGCATTTTCTATGTAAAGGGAAAGAGAGTGGAGAAACTGGTGGGAATGACCAATTTCGAAGACTACCTTTCCATGCGCCGTTTTGAAAGAGCCTGGCGTTTCATGGGCCTGGACAAGCTCCTGAAGAAGGAAGGCATAGTTGAAGGAGACACTGTAGATCTCTATGGCGTTCAGTTCACCTTTGCCGACAGCCGGGATTCTGTGGATGAGGATGATGAAAACTAAAGGAGACAGGACATGCTGACTGGAAAACAGAAACAATATTTGAAAAGTGAAGCCGTAAAACTTCCTGCCTATGTGCAGATCGGCAAAGAAGGACTGACAGATGCCGTAGTCAAAAGTGTGGAAGATGTACTGCTTGCCAGAGAACTGATCAAGGTAAAAATCAACCAGAATTCCGATGAGGACATCCGGGATACCGCATCCCTGCTGGCCAAGGAACTGGACTGCGAAATTGTGCAGATTATCGGGCGAAACTGCGTGCTTTTCAAACAGAAAGAAAAGAAGTCCCACTATGAGCTCCCCTGATATATCCTGTCGTCAGGCGATTCCCCGCAAGAAACGAATCGTAGTCAAAGTAGGGACCAGTTCGCTCACCTATGATAACGGCAAAATCAACCTTCGTTTCCTGGATCACCTTGCCCGGCAGATTTCTGATTTGAAAAACAGGGGCATTCAGGTCATTCTGGTTACATCCGGTGCCATCGGCATCGGCTTTCCTGAACTGGGATTCAAAGAAAAGCCGGCCTATCTGCCTTATAAACAGGCATCCGCTGCCGTGGGGCAGGGCATCCTTATGAATATTTATGAACACTTATTCAGGGAATATGGCCACGTCGTAGGGCAGCTTCTCTTTACCAAAGGGGATGCAGTCAATTCCAAACGGTACCTTCACATGCATGGCACCCTTCTGTCCCTGCTGGAACTGGGCGCCATTCCGGTCATCAATGAAAATGACGCTGTCACCGCTGATGAAATCAAAATCGGTGATAATGACACCCTGTCTGCCATTGTGGCCAGCATTGCAGAAGCGGATCTGCTGATTATTCTTTCCGATATAGACGGACTCTATGATTCGGATCCAAGAAAAAATCCCAAAGCCAGGCTGATTCACGAAATCCCTGCTTTTTCCAGGGATATTTTCCGCATGGCCGGCGGTGCCGGTACATCTCAGGGAACAGGCGGCATGTACACCAAAATTCAGGCAGCAGAAATCTGCGTCCATTCCGGCATTGATATGATTATTGCCAAAAGCACGATTCCTGAAGTGCTGGAGCGCATTATGGACGGCGATGATATAGGCACTTTCTTTAAAGGGGAAAATGTTCATCCCCAGCTGAAGAAGAGAGATATCATCATCGGTACCGCAGTCAAGGGTAAAATTCTGGTGGATGAAGGCTGCCGCAGAGCGATTCTGGAAAAAGGTTCCAGCCTTCTCCCGGTGGGAATTACGGGAACAGAAGGCCATTTCTCTGAAGGAGATACGGTGGCTGTATTCTGCGGAAACAATGAAGTGGCCCGCGGAATTACCCATTACAGCAGCGAAGACATCGGATTAATCCGGGGTCTTCACACAGAACAGCTGAAAAATGCCCTTGGTGTTGAACCGCCTTACGATACGGTGATTCACCGGGATAACCTTCTGGTGATGAAGTAATTATGAAATTATCTGAAAAAGCCGGCTGGCTTATATATTATTATACGAAGCATCCCAAAGGACGGTTTGAACTGTCCCATATACTGGAACTTTTATGTTTTTTGATAGTGTGCATCTTGATTGTGGAAGCGGTGTTATACGTATGGTTAAACGGATAGGCCTTTTCGGCGGTTCATTCAATCCCATCCATATCGGCCATCTGGTGATTGCAGAAGCAGCCTGGCAGGAATTCGGACTGGAAAAGGTTATTTTTATTCCTTCCGGAGATACGCCTCATAAAGATATGCATCACATTGATAAATTTGACCGTTACAATATGGTCCGGGAAGCGATAGGGGACAATCCCCGTTTTGAACTGTCCCCTGTGGAAAGAGACAGAAGCGGACCCTCCTATACCGTGGACACCGTGCATATCCTGAAAGAGAAACTGGGGCCCTCTTACGAGTTTTACTTTATCTGCGGCACCGATGCACTGGCAGATCTTCCTACCTGGAAATACAACCGGGAACTTTTGGCCTGCTGCCATTTTATCTGTGCCAGCCGTCCGGGAAATGAAGAAAAGCTGCGGCAGTCTGTTGCTTATTTCGGCAAACTGGGAGAAGAAAAAATCCATTTTCTTCTTACCCCTGAACTGGATATTTCCTCTACCATACTGAGAAAGCTTCTGAGCCAGCATAAGTCTGTCCGCTATTTTATACCGGACGGTGTGATTTCTTTTATTCAATCGCATCATCTGTATGAAAGGGAAAATCATGGAGCTTAAAGATATACAAAAAGATTTACAGGAGATTCTTTCTCCCAAACGTTTTCGTCATTCCAGAGGCGTTGCAGAAACAGCACGCCATCTGGCAGAAAAATACGGTGCTGATCCGCAGAAAGCCTACGTGGCAGGATGGGTGCACGACTGCGCCAAAGAGCTTCCCCTGTCGGAAATGCAGGGCATTGTAAAAAAAGCCGGCCTTAAGGCCGATGCCTATCTCCTGTCAAGCCGTGCCCTGCTGCATGGACCTGCAGGCAGCGTGCTGGCTGCTTCCAGATACGGCATAGAGGACCCGGAAATCAGAAGTGCAGTCTATTACCATACCACCGGCCGTCCTTCCATGACCCTCCTGGAGCAGATTATCTTCCTGGCTGATTACATTGAGCCATCCCGTGATTTTCCCGGAGTAAACGCATTAAGAAAACTGGCGGAAGAGGATTTGGGACAAGCCCTTCTGGCTGCCTATGATTCTACCATTTCCCACCTGCTGGATCAGAAAGCCTATATATACGATTTGACTTTTCTGGGACGGAATGATTTAGTTCTGAAACTTGAAGAGAAGACGAATGACTCAAAATAAACACGGAAAATTAAAAGTTAAAAAATTAATTGTATTTATTCTGATGACCCTGGCTGCCCTCACTATTCTGCTCATTGGAATCGGCAAGGGCGTGTCCTACCTGTTAGGAAAAGTAGATAACGGAGATGCACCCATCTCCTATTACCTGTTCATCGGCACGGATAAGGATTCCGGCAATGAAGCGGACGCCATTCTTCTGACGGCCTGGAACAGCCGGGACAAGGAAGTTACCTTCATTTCCATACCGCCGAATACCAAGCTTACAAGGCAGGAAAAAAAGAACCAGCTGATCAAGACCACCTTTACAGAAGGCGGCTCTGAAGAAACAAAGAGTGCGGTAGAAAATCTTCTTCATCTGCGCATTGATAAGTATGCGGTTGTTGATTACGCTGACTTCCAGAAATATATGACCCAGATGGGGGATATTGATCTTTATGTGGAACGAAATATGGACCACAAAAACAGGGAAGGGGAAACTGATATCCATATCCGTCAGGGCTACCAGGATCTCAATGGCGAAAATGCACTGGGCTACGTACGGTATGTGGATTCCAAGAATGGCGAAATAGACCGCATCCAGCGGCAGGAACGCTTCCTGAAAACGGTAATTCACAGGATGCAGGATCACCCGGCACT
>NZ_JBJEXP010000039.1:0-12898 GCF_051885895.1 Dialister sp.
CCCTGGTTTACTGTGGCATTGCTGCCATAGCTCACCGTAGCAGAACCATGGACTCCATCCTGTTTCTGGGTCTTTGTCATAATGTTGATGACCCCGCCTACGGCGCGGCCGCCGTAAAGGGCAGACTGTCCGCCGGAAACGACTTCAATCTTGCGGATGTTTTCCACCGGAATCATATTCCAGTCCACATCCCCGTTCCAGGCTGTATTCATAGGCTGACCATCTACCAGCACCAGCACATTCTTGGAACTGTAGCCCCTCAGATTTACGGTTCCTTCTACGGACTGAGATGCCGATACGCCGGTGGCCATAGCCACTGCCTGAGCCGCATTCTGGACATTCCTCTTCTGAATATCCTTTTCCGTCACTACCTGTACATTGGCCGGCACATCCTGCAGCCTCTCTGCCTGACGGTTTGCCGTGACGGTGATGCCTTTTAATGTATATACCGGTGTTTCCGCTCCTGCCGTTCCGGCCCCTGCCAGAGCCAGCAGTGCAAGCAGAACCGCGGTTTTCCTTGATTTTGATGTCATTATCCATTCCCCCTGTAATATATTGGCAAATAGTAGATCTATATAAAAATTAATTTCTCTGCTTTAATTTTCTTACTATTTACTTATATTATTATATACCCTTGTTCAAGTTTTCAAAGTTAATATTCAGATGCTGCTTGGAAAAGTTAAAAATATTCATGAAATCCATAAGATTCAGAGGATTCGAGAATACAGGAAAACGCAGCCATGCCAACTGCTATCCCCCATCCTAATCTTTAATACCAGCCGCGAAGCGGCTGAGCGCCCGCCACCACCCTTTGAACATTCACGCCTGCCAGATTTGTCATACAAAGCGGCTTCCAATCAAAAAGCACTGCTCTTATGCAGAGCAGTGCTTTCTATTTTATTCTGTTCAGTTGTTTTCAACGCCCAGTTCATGTTCCACTACGGAAGCAATATCGTCTACGATTCGTTCCAGCTGGTTCAGTTCTTTTCCTTCGCCCATGACGCGGATAAGCGGTTCTGTACCGGAAGCACGGACCAGAATACGGCCGTCGGCCCCCAGTTCTTCTTCTCCTGCCTTGATGGAATCCTGGATAAGTTCGTTGTCTTCCCAGCCATTCTTGCTGTATACTTCCACATTTTTCAGAATCTGTGGATAGGTGGTCATGAGACTGTTCAGTTCAGACAGCTTCTTCCCGTTTTCACGAAGCACCCGCAGTGTCTGCACGGCAGTAATCAAACCGTCACCGGTGGTATTGAATTCCGGGAAAATAATATGGCCGGACTGCTCACCGCCGATGGAATAGTTGTGCTTCAGCATTTCTTCCAGTACATAGCGGTCGCCCACTTTTGTGGATACGGTCTGGCATCCGTACTTCTTCAGTGCTTTGCCGAAGCCCAGGTTGCTCATGACAGTGCCTACTACCATATTGTCATTGAGACGGCCTTCCTTTTTCATCTGCAGCGCATTAATCAACATGAGATGGTCGCCGTCAAGGACATTGCCCTTTTCATCAACAAAGAGGCAGCGGTCTGCATCACCATCATTGGCAATGCCGCAGTCAGCCCCTGCTTCCACTACTTTCTTCTGCAGCGCTTCGATATGGGTAGAACCGCAGCCATTGTTGATATTGACTCCATTCGGTTCATTGAAAATCGGAATAACTTCTGCTCCCAGTGCGGACAGGATGCCGGGGAGGAAACGGCTGGCTGCGCCATTGGCAGAGTCGGTCACAATTTTCATACCCTTGAAATCGCCATCTACTGTAGATTTCACATAAGCTCTATACTTTTCAGACAGTTCCGGGCAGTCCCGAATCACGCCGATGCCGTCTCCCGTAGGACGAACGATTTCCTCATCGTGGCGGAGAATATTTTCAATTTCTTCCTCTGTTTTGTCCGGCAGCTTGTACCCGTTCCGGTCGAAAAACTTGATACCGTTGTCGGGGAAAGGATTGTGGGATGCGGAAATCACAACCCCTGCATCATATCCCTCCGTTTTGGTCAGATATGCTACGCCCGGCGTGGGAATGACACCCACCAGATCCACATTGACACCGGATGCGCAGAGGCCCGCAGAAAGAGCTGCCGTCAGCATGGAACCGGAAATGCGGGTATCCATACCGATAAGGAAGCGGTGCTCACCCTTCGTCTTGCAGAAATAAGCACCCGCTGCTCTTCCCAGCTGGTAGGCCAGCTCAGGCATGAGGGTCGAATTGACCAGTCCGCGTACACCATCTGTACCAAATAATGTAACCATTGATATTCCTCCCATATTTTTCTTGAAATAACTTTCAAATCATACATCTAAAGAGGGTTTTCGTCAAGTTTCGTCATCTATGCAGATCGAATCACTGATTCCTGCTTCCAATCTGCAAAGAGCCATCCGATAGAAATGCACAGGAAATCGGATATCCGGAATCGATCCGTGCGCCCCTGCACGGGCATTCCGCATTCTTTAATCCTTCTCTATTTCTATCGTAACTACCACTTTGGGAACAGCTACGCTGCCGCCGGGCGGCGTATTGACTGTCACCACCTGGTGGATGTCCTGAGTGGCTCCTGTCACATCAATGGGGTCCAGATCCAGGGTGCGGTTCTTTTCAAAGTAGGAAATCGGCGCCGTCAGTGTTTCTACCGCAGGCGATACGGTAATCTTCCCTACCTTGTATCCTTTGGCCGGTTCTCCCTTTGTCTCCGCTTTGATGGGGAGATTTCCCAGCTTGGTCTGCTCCTTCATTTTTACCGCCACTTTGACCTGGCTGGGCATAACGTCCAGACCGGTAACCGTATTGCCATCGGCATCCAGAATATTGACACTGTCAAATTCGGCAAAGCTCTTTTCCTTGCCTGCAATATTGACAGACACCACCGCTCTGTCCGCTTTGGCAACCATGGTGGAGCTGCCGGCAATGGTAATGGTATCGGGAGTGACTTTATTGCTCTCTACGGAGAAATTGTTCTCCGGTGTCCCGAAAATCTGCACATTGGCAGGCAGTGTCTTCACTGCATAGGTATCCACATTCAGATCAAAGGTTTTAGGCGTAACGGAAATGACCGATTCATCTCCCGGCACAGACACCAGAATCGGCGTATTGGGGTAATCGCCGTCCGTCATGCCTGCCAGATCCACATAGGCCTTGATATTATCGGTTCTCATATAAATCATATCGCTTCTGGACATGCGTACCTTCACCTTCACTGTGGAAGGCACATTCGTAGCTACCAGAGAGCGGTCCAGATTTCTTGTTTCCACCGGTACTGTATAGGTATTCTCCACCTGGGGATTCTGCTCATTCATCACATACACCCACAGCGCGCAGGCTGCGATAAGGCAGAGAAGTTTAGGAAGCCACCATTCAACTCTCGTATATTTCATTTCAAAGGCCTCCATTTCTGCAGCACATCGCTGACCCCCTTCGGCTTGCTGGTGACCAGATAGTTCCGGAGGATATTCTTCAGACTTTCTGCATCCTGGCCGCGGTAAATATGGCCGCCGTAAGTATAGGACACAATGCCCGTTTCCTCACTGACCACCACGATGACGCAGTCCGCCTGCTCGGACATGCCGATAGCCGCTCTGTGCCTTGTGCCAAGCTCCGTGGAGAGATTATGATCCCTGGTCAAAGGCAGGAGGCAGCCTGCCGCCATAACCCGGTTCTCCCGGATAATAACGGCTCCGTCATGAAGCGGCGTATTCACAATGAAAATATTTCCCAGAAGTTCCTTGGAAACCAGCCCCTCAATGCGGATCCCTGTATCAATGCGGTCATCCAGACCCACACTTCTTTCAAATACAATCAGTGCACCGATTTTATTGGCGGACATGGTCATGGTGGCAGCTACCACATCATCAATGACATGATCCCATTCCACCTCATTCATGACACGGGAAGAAACATAAAACTTGCCCCGCCCGATCTGTTCCAGCGCCCGGCGAAGCTCCGGCTGGAATACGACAGGCAGTGCTACGATAAGCACCGTCATGAGCTTGTCCAGGATCCAGCTGACCACATGCAGCTGCAGCCATCCGGCAATCACCGTAAAAATCCCCAGAAAAACCAGCCCCTTCAAAAGAGCCGTTGCCCGGGTATCACGGATCAATATATAAATACGATATAGAAAAAAAGCAACCACCAGGATATCCAGAATATCCCAGAGTCTCATCGTCATAAAAAGGCCCTGTATCTGTCCGAACATGTAAGCCATATCTCCTTTTATTTCAAGCCGGTTCCCCGGTCTTACAACAATATATATGAATATTTTTATTTTAGCATGAAAAGGAATAGAAAGGAAATGAGATTTCAGAGGGTTCAGCAGGTTCAGAGGGTTCAAGGGGCAGTATCGTCCTTACGGGCGATAAATTTTAAAATCCCGCTTCATGGAATGAAAAACCATACAGCCGGACTGTCGACTCTCCGAGTGTATGGTTTTATCCTGAAAGGCACTTTATACAATTTAAAAGGCGCCCGCCGCTATCCTTTGCACCATCTGAACCCGCCTGCCCCAGGCGGCCCCTTTACCATTTTCCCGCTCCCCATTATACTTAATATAGAGGAGGTCTTTGATTATGGCATTTACTTTGATCTGCCATGCCTGCGGGCAGAAGCTGACTTTGTTTGATTTAGACGTAAAAAAGCGGAAAGGCACCGTCCGCTGCACCCGCTGCGGCGCCCGGATTTCCTATGATCTGGACAAGAGAAATATCCAGCAGTCCGGTTTCTGGGCCACGGAAGAACCGGCCTTTGACAATCGGGCCAGGAATCGCATGATCACCCAGCTGAAACGGGAAGAAGCTCGAAAAGCCAAAGCAGAGGGAAAGGAACCGCAGAACATCATCCAGATGGACCAGGGATCCTCCCATCTTCACGATTTTGATGAAAATCCTTTCAGCGCCAAAGCAGGATTTGCCAAATTTGACATGAAAACAGGACAGATCATTTCCGATGACAGTCCCAAGGCTCCTTCTCCTGCCGTCTCTGTAGGAAAGCAGGAAATTACCTTTAAAGTCGTGGACAGAAGCCATCAGAAACGTACCATCCATGCAGCCCATTCTGCTCTGCCTTCTATGAGAGCGGAAAAACGGACGCCGGAAAAGACCTTTACCCCGCCGCCCCGTATTGTTACTCGTACGCCTCACCGGAACATGGAGCTCATCCGTCAGGCAAAAATTGCCCAGGCCCCCAAAGCACCGGTAAAAATTTCAAAGATTCACACATTCTGGCAGAAGGTGAAAAATTTCTTTTCCTTCAGCCGCCATTCCTGAGGAGGTCATCATGCATCACGCCATCTTTTTATGCTTTGCACTGCTCATCCCCATCGTATTTCTCGGAGGCTGCACGCCTTCTGCCTCCGATGCCTACCATAAAATCACTCCGGCAGAAGCCCATGAAATGATGAAAAAAGAAGATATCATCCTGATAGACGTTCGAGAGGAAGGGGAATACAAAACAGGCCACATCCCCGGTGCCCGCCTCATTCCTCTCGGCACCATCGACAGCACTGTCACTGCCAAACTGCCGAACAAGAAAAAGCCCCTGATCGTCTACTGCCGTTCCGGTGTGCGCAGCAAAAAAGCTGCCATGAAGCTGGTAGAACTGGGCTATTCAGACGTCCGGGACATGGGCGGTATTCTGGACTGGCCCTATGAAGTTGAAAAATAAACAACTGCCCTTTTCGCATAAAAAACGGAGCTTTCTGCCCTATTCCGCAGAAAGCTCCGTTTTTTTATCTGTTAAGCGATACTGGCCCCTTATTGAATTTTGCTTCGCAGAATCATGATAATCCTGTGCAGTCCGCCATGACATAAGCAGCCGGTCATATAAAATCACTTATATCCAGGTATTGAATATAAGGCGTATAAAATCCAGCGCTGCTTTCCAAACTTCCTACCACCTGCAGCCGCAGTCCATGCATGCATACCGGGGACTTTCATGTGACAGAACACATCCGCCCATAATCGCTTTCCTCTCCTCGATGAGACGAAGTGCCTCTTCTCCGGGCAGCCCATAGAATATAGGCACTATCCGTATAGAACCGCACCGGGGACATTTTCTTTTATTTTTCTTATATTCTGCTTCCATAATGCCTCCTGTCCTCCTACATCATTAGTCCCAGAATAAGGCAGAACACAAAAAAGATAACAACAATCCAGATTCCTATATGAGTACTGCTTTCAGCTTTTGGCGTGGGCAGCGGAGGAATACCTTCTTGTGGCAGAGAAGTTTCCTCTTTCCGCAAAGGACTTCCACAGAGTGGGCAGAAATTAACCTTCCCCCGGCTTCTTATCTGCCCGCCGCAGTGAGGGCAGATGAAGATTTCCGGTGCAGGCTCCACCACAGGGGCCGGACTTTCCTGCTGAAGCAGTGCATGGCATTTCGGACACCGTTCCCAGTATTTTCGTAAGTGATGTCCACAGTACGGGCACTCTGTCAAATAGGGCTTTGGCAACTGACTTCTGCGAACTATGCCGGATTTTCCATACCGTTCATACTTGGAATAGGAAATTCCCGTCCCGGGAATGCCCAGCGTGGTACGCACCCCTCTTTTTCCTAAATTGATCCGGGCCCCTCGTACACCGATGGATGTGCTGATTCCCCGCTTTCCCAGATTCACCGTCACTCCAGGCAGTATTTTAATTCTTTTTTGAAATCTGAACCCCATACCGGTCTCCTCCCTGTAATGAACTGCTTTGAAACCCGGGATGCCATTCCGCTGCAGGTACTGCCATCATTTTCCGCTGCGTCCTTTTCAATCTATTTTGTATATGACATTTCCATGGTTCCCTATTCCTCTTTCCTTATAATACGCTTTACCTTATCCAAAGGGTAGGGGGCCTGCTCGGGCCGGCAATATTTCACCAGCTCCACCCGGCCAAAAGACAGATGATTATCCTCTCCTGCCGGGATCTGAACGAAATCCCCCTCCTCATAGTCATCACTGTCTGCCATATACCAGTACCTCTGTCCGCCTTCCTCAAAAGAAACAGCGCAGAAAATGAGCTCTCCCTTCCTGCGCCGGACCTTTCCATAAGCCCTTTGGTTAAAGATCTCTTTCAGTTCATAGAAATCAAGAAACCGGAAGAGCTTCTCCGCAAAGGACGGCCAGTCTACGGGCAGCCCTTTCTTATCGTAGGTCCCTCGTATTTCACGCTTCCTGCTCTTCTGCATGGTGAGCACAATTTGATACACACCGGATCTCAGGGGATTTTCACACACATCCTTTGGATTCCCTTCTACAAAGGAAAAAATAGAAGGTGAAAGCCCATCCAGAAAAGAAGAAACAGCCTTCCCCAGGTGATACCTGGTCTTCACATCACAATCCGGAGAAAACTGCCGCTCATACTCTACTGTTTCCGAAGCCCGGTCTATAATCATTTTCTCATGATAATCCCGGCTCTCATGCCTCTTTTCATCAGGGGTTTTACTGTGATGCCTGATTTCCTTTTTCTGCTCCAGATCAAACTCCAGCCGGTCCACCTGATCATAATCCGGTCCATTAAAAAGAAACAGATCCCACCGTCCCAGCTTCTCCCTGATGAACTCAGAAAGTTCCGCCATGCAGTCAGGAATTACAGAGCCATAGGCCCTGCACTTATTGTCCTGATCATCCTCCAGGATCAGCTCCCAGTTTCCTGCATCGCAGGCCATCCCACAGTCCAGATGAGTCAGGCTTTCTACCACTGCCTCAATCAAAGTACGTACCGTCTCCCGATCCGCATGCAGTCTTTCCCGCACCGACCGCTCCTGCCAGTCGTAACCATCCTTCATGGCATAATACCGCGTAAGCCAGGCCCCGCCCTTTTCCGAAAGAGTAAGCCGCTGCTCTTCTTCCTCACCGGACACCCTTACCCGCGGTCCGCCAAGAGGCCCGGACAGCAGCACCACCTTCACCACCGGCCCCCGAAGCATAGATGTATCTACTCCATATCTGTCCATGATGCTTCCTCCTTTCCGCCGCATAAAAAAATATTACGAAAACCGCAGATTCCCTTTTATCTTGATTATACTCATTGGCATGACAGAAATTGACAATAAAGAGAACCTTCTTACCAATAATAGAAATAGACGGTTATTATTCAGATTTTTAGGCATCAGGTGTCACTTCTTCACGGTCATTCTGAGCAAAGTGAATAATCTCATGGCATATCTTTTTGCGCCTCATTGCCGATGAATACAACTTAGCAGGGAAAATTTCAAGAAAGAGCTAATATAGCAGAGGACGATAGTGCTCATATGTAAAAAAAGCAGCGATTATGAGCCATAGAAATCTTGATCATCAGCTTTTCCTGTCAGTTTTACCTTCTATATTTTTAAATTACGCATTCTAAAAAAAGTCTCTTATTCATCCAAATGAATAAGAGACTTTTTTGAATTTTGCCTATTCGTCTCTATGTTTGGGGATACTTTATTCACAGCAGGCCTGGAAAGTCCCACCGGATGGGCTTTCTATCGCCTTTTTGCGGCGGGGATTTTCTGAATATAGATTATCTGAACTGCAGACATGGAACTTTTCTATATGTATCATTCCCTTCTTTGGTGGTCTATATCAAAAAGATTTCAGTCCCTTCACCCACTGCACCGCTATTCTGTCCGCACCAAGCCAGGCGATTGTATCCAGTTCTTCCCTTTTCACCCATCGGAAGGCGGAATGTTCCAGAATGGTAAGTGTTCCGCCCACCACGTGACAGAGGAAGCACTCCATGGTGAGATGGAAATCGGGATAGTCATAGTCAACTGTTCCCAGGAAGGTATCTACTGCAATATCTGCTGCCAGTTCTTCCTTGATTTCTCTTCTAATCGCTTCTTCCGGCTTTTCCCCTTTTTCTATTTTCCCTCCGGGAAATTCCCAGCGGCCCTGAAATTCGCCATATCCCCGGCAGGCGGCGAATACTTTACCCTTTTCGACAATCACTGCTGCCGCCACATGAATCGTTTTCATCAGTCTATCACCGGGCTTTTCTTTTCAAAACGATAATGCTGTTTGACATCAGGATATTTTTCATGGTCCACTTCCGACATGAACATGGCAAGAGGCCGGGCATAGATACCACGGTCTCCGTAAAAGGCTTTGTATACCACCAGTTTTTCTCTTGTTTCTGTATGGGTGGCCACGGCTATGATTTCATAGTCATGATTTTTGAAATGATGCCAGATTTCTCCGGCTTTTGGATTATCTCTCATGATGGGCTCCTTTGGGAAAAATAGAGATTTGAAGTTTGAGGTTTGAGTGGAAGAATTGGAAATCACATAATGTATTCTTTGCGTAGTGCGGGGAGATTTCTCGACTCCGTTTCACTAGCTTCATCATAAGAGGGATTCAAATCGACTTGTTCCTCCGCTCGAAATGACAGGGCGGCAGGTGGATTTATCGTCATTTGGCTGCTCTCCCCGCCGACTGGTATTGATCAGCTTATGAGGCACTAATGGCATGTACCCAGTAGCTGCAATGAGTAATATCATCATGCTATGCCCCGTACACCTTATGGCCCCTCAAAGGGCAGCGAGAATTAAGTAAGGGCTTCCTTTTAATCGCTTGACCGTAAGGAGACTGATGAGTCGACATGTACCGTATCTGACAGCCTCCTTCCCCAGGAAAGCGTTGGTACTGCGATTTACACACAGTGACTATTTCCCTTACAGCACTCCTGCGCTGTCTGTCTTGGTAATGTATTTGGCAGGGATGGGGTGGTCCAGATGGTAGATGATAGTGATTGGCTGGGAGCCCTCCCACCTCATAAGTTGAGCTGGCCCCAGGAAGGTATAGGACATGGAAGATTTATAAGCATCCTGCTTGGCACTGCGGACAAAAAGAAGGACGATGGTACCGTTGTCCCGCTGATGAATGTAGCGCTGACCGGTCTTGGATTCCGGCGTGGTGGTACTCTGACTCTGCCAATGGAAGGTTGATTTATCCATGGAGTAGTCTTCGTAGAGGGTCGTGTCGGAAAATTCTTTTTCCGATTTATTAAGGGTTACCAGAAATACGTCGGTAGGTACAGTGACTACATCGCTGTTTTCACGGTTCAGGTATTTCACACCTTCCCGAATGTTTCCCGGCTTGGCAAAGCCCAGAGCGGCGAAGAGCTGATCCCTGCTGTAATTGCAGTAAACCTCCAGCGGTGTGTCGTAAGGAAGACCGGCTGCTTCAGGAATAATGTCGATATGGTTATACTGCCACTGAAGGAGCGACTTGATTTCCTTTGTTAATTCTTTCTGTTTTTTGAAACGGAGCACCGCTTCCTCCGGTGTGTTACAGGTCCATTTACCTCCTTCCGGATAGAGGGTGAGCTGCCACATACGGAGGTATTTTTTCTCGATTTCATTAAAATGATCCTTCATGTGGTCATAGCAGCTTTCCATGAAGGAAATCCATTTCGGCGAGTCCATGGAAAGCACCCGGGGCAGACCTTTCCGGAGAACCTCTTCCTCTTCCGTTACGGGGAAATCGGGAATGAGTCCGGCATCCGCCAGCAGCCGCGCATAGGTATGCTTTTCGTTGTAAAAGGTATGAGGATCTATGGCTGCAGCCTGGAAAAATTCTTCCAGTGTAGGAATGGTCCCGGATGCAGAAGCCAGTTCTTTCACCATTTCTATGTAGAATTCATTTTTTCTGAGACGGCTGTTGATATTTTCCAATACATGGCGGGCAGCAATTTCCTCCATCTGAATGGAACAGCCCTTAGGCACATGGGGAAAGCCGTCCTGAATTTCTTTTTTTATGACCACATGGCGTTTACCCAAAAGGGCAGCATAGCGGGAGGCGAAGTCATATTTCCGATTGGCCTGGGCTACGAAATCCAGCACCGTCAGGCAGTCCTTCTGTGGAAAAAGGCGAAGCCCGCGGCCCAGCTGCTGCAGGAAAATGGTCATCGAATTGGTAGGCCGAAGGAAGAGCACCGTATTTACCGCCGGAATATCTACGCCTTCATTAAAGAGATCCACCACAAATATAATCGTGATGTCTCCGCTTTCCAATTTCTGTCTGGCTGCATTTCTCACATCCTTCGGGCTGTCTGCATCAAGGGCCAGGGCCTTGATTCCCTGCCTGTTGAAATAGTCAGCCATATAATGGGCATGCTTCTTGGAAACGCAGAATCCTAAAGCCTTGACATCCCGCAGGTCCGCGGTGTACTGCTCTAATGCCCGGCAGACAGCACCGGCACGCTGGCTGGCTAAGGCACCTTCTCCGGTATATACGTTTTCCAGTTCTTCTATATCATAATGGCCGCCGGTCCACTTGATATTGGAAAGACTTACCGGATCATTTACGCCGAAATAATGGAAGGGACAGAGAAGGCGCCGCTCAATGGCATCAGGCAGACGAATTTCTGCCGCAATATGACCGCCGAAATAGGGCAGAATGCTTTTTCCATCCATTCTTTCCGGCGTAGCAGTGAGCCCCAGAAGAATTTTCGGATGAAACCAGGTCAGAAGCCGCTGATATCCTCGAGCTGCCGCATGATGGAATTCGTCCACAATAATCATGTCATAGTAATGGGGATCCATCTTTTCCCAAAATCTCTGACTGTTGAAGGTCTGAATAGACATAAAAAGATGCTCACTGTGGGCAGCATGATAATTCCCTACCGCCAGCTCACCAAAGTTCGGATCCTTCATGACCTGACGGAAACAGGAAATACTCTGCTTCAGGATTTCTTCTCTGTGGGCAATGAAAAGAAGTTTCGCACCTCCCTTGCGGCTATAATAAAAATTACGGTAGTCAAAAGCTGATATGGCCGTTTTCCCCGTACCGGTAGCCGCTACCACCAGATTATACCAGCGGTTCTTCCCCAGCCGCTCCGTGCGGAGGGCATCCAGCACTGCCTGCTGATACGGATAGGGCTCAATGTCAAAGGAATAGTGTGTATCACTGTCCCCTTCTTTTCTTCCCCTTTCCCGGTCAATGGCCTGGCTCAGCTTATCATAATCAGAAGTATGGAACGGCTGGAATTCATCAGAGTGCCAGTAGGTTTCAAAAGTGGCCTTCATCTTGGCAATAATGCCCGGCAGATCCTGCTCTGTCACCTTCATATTCCATTCCATACCGTCTGCAATGGCGGCGCGGGACAGGTTGGAGGAGCCTACATAAGCGGTGGAAAAACCGCTGTCACGGTAAAACATATAGGACTTCGCATGCAGCCTTGTTTCCTTTACGTTATAGGAAATCCGTACCTCCGTATTGGGCAGTTCGGCCAGCACTTTCACCGCCTTGGGATCCGTAGCTCCCATGTAGGTAGTGGTTACCACCCGCAGATGACCGCCGCCTGCCGTAAATTGGCGCAGATAGGGCAGTATCAGTGACAGTCCGGAAAAACGGATGAAGGAAATCAGCATGTCAATTCGGTCAGATGTCATGATTTCCCGGTTCAGCTCATGAATCATGGACACGTCATTTCTGGAATTGGTAAAGAGAAAAGAATTCACCAGCGAAGTAGCCGGCGGATCCCATTTTCTCCGGGCAATCTTGTTTGCCCGATGCTCCAGAGACTTCAGAATAAACTGCTCTGCCGTCACATCATGGCCCTTACCCAGCCCGGCTATACGGGCCGCCAGACGGTCCACCAGTTCATTGGTCAGAGCCAGCTCATCATTCACACCATGATCATGATCCTCATCGGCTATATCTTTCAGGCAGAGGCGAATCAGCTTTTCCAGATAGGACGACAAATAGCCCACGGCTTCCTGCGCATCCACATCCTCCCGGTCTGCCCATACTTCCTTCTTCGCCAGAGCCTGTGTCAGCTTTTGGTCAAAGTCCCTGGAAATGACTTTCTCATACACTCCGTCTTTTAAATCCAAAATATCAGCCATAGGAGAACCCCCTTGTAATTACTACCTGTATTATACCAGGGCAGCCTGGGAAACCATAAAGGTATATTCTTCTGTTTTTATTATACAAAG
>NZ_JBJEXP010000040.1:0-2579 GCF_051885895.1 Dialister sp.
GGAAGTCGGCTGATTCCCCGCTTTCCAGTTCATCAGCTCACTAGCTCACTATGTATGATTGACATTCATTACCCACATCTTTTATAATAGCTGTAGTACTAAAAAAACTGATTCAGTACTCGGAGGCGGAAATGAAAGACAGACTTGTGAAGGCGACACTGGAGGAAATGAAAGCCCGGTCTTTGAAGTTTACCATGGATGATTTGGCCAGGAAGCTTCACGCCAGTAAAAGTTCTATTTACAAAATGGTGGATTCAAAGGAATCCCTCATACGGCTGGTTATGCACTGGGCCATGGAACGGTTTGATAGAAAGGCGGAGGCTCTCGTTCATGGAAAGGGGCCCGTCAACAGCCGGCTGATGGCTTTCTGCGGGTTGTTTTTCAAGACATTCTGGTATCTGCCTGACGCGGTGAATGAAGATCTGGAAATGCGCTATGAAGATATATGGGAAGAGTGGCAGGCATATCGGGAAGCCAAGTTTGATGATATGATGGCTCTTCTGAAGGAAGGCGTAGATAAAGGGGAGTACCGCAGGGTGAATCTTCCTGTGGTGCGGCAGTGTGTGTTTTATGCAGCCCAGGGTCTGACAAATCCGGATTTTCTGAAGGAAATGAATATGACCGGCAAGGATGTGCTGGAACTTCTGGAAGACATTATGCTGAAAGGTTTGGAAAAGCGGGAGGATGGAAATCATCCTGCCGGAGAGAAAGAGGTATTTGACGGTAAAGGGGAGGACAAATGATGAAGAACTGGAAGAAGTGGGTGTGCCTTACGGCAGCGGGCATGACATTCCTGCTGGCGGGCTGCGGAAAGCAGTCTGCTCCGACGACCCAGGCTCCTCTGGTGAAAACCGTGGTGGCCGGGGAAACAGCGAAGGGAGAGAAGACAACCTTTTCCGGTACGGTGCATGGATACTTTGAATCGCCTCTGGCCTTTCAGACCGGCGGACGCATTATGGCCCGCTACGTGGATCAGGGCCAGCGGGTAACTGCAGGGGAAGCGCTGATGAAAGTGGACTCCAAGGATGCGGAAGAACAGGTAGCTTCTGCGCAGAGTGCCGTCGTTGCCTCCAGGGCCAAGGCAGAGCTGGCGTATTCTACAGAGGCCCGCTATGAAAAGCTCCATGCGGCCAATGCCATTTCCGACCTGAATATGGACCAGGTGAGAAATCAGGCGGAACTGGCCCAGGCGGAGCTGGATTCTTCGGAAGCCGCTCTTTCCAGAGCTCAGAACAATCTGGGATTCACGCTGCTCACGGCGGACAGGGACGGTGTCATCGGCTCCACCCTCTATGAAGTGGGACAGGTAGTCTCGGCCGGCACGCCGGTGGTAACCATCATTGATGATTCCAGACTGGATGTTCATATTTCCCTTACGGAAAAGCAGTACCGTTCCTATGCGGTAGGAACACCGGCTTCAGTCACCTTCTGGGCTCTCCCCGGAGTGACGGTGGAAGGCAGAGTGCGGGATATTGCCGCATCGCCCAATTCCCAGACCGGCACCTATGATGCCAAGGTGACGCTCATTGACCCGCCGGATACCGTAGTGGTGGGCATGACGGCGGAAGTCAGGTTCGGCAGCCCTGAAGAAAGTCAGGGATTCATGATACCGCTGTCTGCCATGGCCACCCAGGACGAAAAGCCTTCCGTATGGGTGGTAAAGGATAATAAAGTACATATGGTGCCGGTAACCGTAGGCCGCTATGGCGATGATACGGTAGAAATCACCGGCGGCATTGCCAAGGGCGACCGCATCGTTTCGGCCGGGGCGTCCAAGCTCACAGAAGGTGAAGAGGTGAGAACATGAAAGGAATCAATCTGGCGGAATGGGCTATCCGCCATAAGCAGATTGTCTATTTCTTCATCATCTCCATCCTGATCGGCGGCATTTTTTCCTATTTCAAGCTGGGACGAAGCGAGGACCCGAATTTCACCATCCGTGAAATGGTGGTGGCTGCTGCCTGGCCGGGAGCAACGGCGGAGCAGATAACGAACCAGGTGACCTATCCGCTGGAAAGAAAACTGCAGGATACAAAAGGGCTGGACTACATCAAGTCCTTTACTCATGACGGCCAGACCGTTATCTATGTGGATCTGAAGGATGATGTGCCCAAATCTCAGGTGCAGCAGCGCTGGCACGATGTACGAAATGCCGTGACCGATGTATGGGGCGATCTGCCCTCCGGCGTGGTAGGCCCTGTCATCAATGACCGCTTCGATGATGTGTACGGCTCCATTTACGCGCTGACCGGCGATGATTACAGCTATGAAGAAAAGCGTAAGTATGCCGAAGACATCCGCCGCCGTCTGGTGCTGGTGCCGGATGTGCAGCAGGTCAAGCTTCTCGGTGTGCAGGAGCAGATGATTTATGTGGAAATGGACCAGAACAAGCTGGCTTCTTTCGGTCTGAGTCCTTCCGATATATACAAGGTGCTCCAGCAGCAGTCCGCCATGATGCCTGCCGGCACCATTCATACCAATTCCAGAAATGTGGCCATTCGTGTGGACGGCCTTCTCGGAACTACGGCGGCCCTGGAGAATATTCCCATTCATGTGGGAGAGCGGAATTTCCATCTGGG
>NZ_JBJEXP010000041.1:0-1305 GCF_051885895.1 Dialister sp.
CGAAGGGGGCAAAGCTTCCTCTGGAGGCGGTGCCGGAAATTATTCTGGATGAAGGGGCACTGGAAAATCCGGAAGGAGCGCTGGATCGAGCTTTTGATTACTGGCGGCAGAATCTTCATTTCTACAAGGCTCCGGAGCTTTCCCGCGGGGAATTCCGGCAGATGATCGATATGCTTATGCCCACATTCCACATGACTCGTACGATTTCTTCCATGAACCGTGAAGCTCAGCCCGATATTATCAGCCTAACGAGGCAGCAGGGAGCTGTGCTGGATTTTCTGGAAGACCAGCAGGTCTGTGCCGTCCATGGTCCGGCAGGCACGGGAAAGACGGTGCTGGCCGTAGAAAAAGCACGGCGCCTGGCGGAGGAGGGTCGAAAGGTACTCTATCTCTGCTATAATGAATTTCTTCTTGAGCATATCCGGAGAGAAAATCAGGGTTCCCCTGTTTCCTTTCACAATGTCCGTTCCCTGGCAGAAGAACTGATGGGGAAATGCGCGGAAACGGATGCAGAGGAAGTCAGAGCTTTTGAAGCATGGTTTCCGGAAGAAGGCGAATCCCTGTGGCCCTATGAAGATGTGGTGGTAGATGAAGGGCAGGATATGACGGATACCATGCTGGAGACGCTGTGGCTTCTTACGGACGAGAGGGACGGAGCTTTCTATGTGTTTTACGACAGGAACCAGAGGGTTATCCGGCGGGAAAAGACGGACTGGATCGATGCTAATGCGGAATGTCGGGTGGTGCTGTCCCGGGATGTGCGAAATACGGCGGAAATTGCTTCGTCCATGGCATCGGTGATTGGTCTGAAGCGCAGGAAGCAGTATATCAACGAGGTGCATGGTCTCCGGCCCTGTATGTCACTGTATCGGGATCCCGCAGGCCTTCGCAGGATATGCGATAACTTCGTAAAGGAAATGCTGGACAATCATGTGAAGCTGGAAGATATGGTGATTCTGTCCATTCACAGCCTGCCCCACAGCGGTCTGGCAGGGGTGGATAAAATCTACGGCATTCCTGTGTCTGTGGAACCGGAAGCAGGAAAGGTATGGCTGACCAATGTATACCGCTTTAAAGGATTGGAAGCCAAGGCGGTGCTCCTGATTGATGTGGAAATGTCCGCACTGGCCGGTCCTTTTACCAGCCGGCTGATTTACACCGGCGGGTCCAGGGCCGCTGCCTGTCTGAAGCTGGCACTGAAGGAGGATATTCCGAAGAACGGCTATGAAGAACTCCTTTCAAAAATGGGAGCGGAAGGGAAAAGTGCAAAGGATCTGGCCGCTTTCTGGGGCATGGAGATAAAGT
>NZ_JBJEXP010000041.1:1405-2517 GCF_051885895.1 Dialister sp.
TTTCATAGTACAGGAAAGGATGAGTATGATGAAAGTAGTCAAAGGCAGTTTTGGAGAAGGAAAAGAAAAGACGCCCGGTGAAGAAAAAGCGCTGGAGAAGGTACCCATAGAGGATAAGGTGGTGGATTTTGCCAAAGCGAAGGAGGAGATGGAAGGCGAAACAAAAACGGATACCGCTTTTGACGATTTCCTGTCCACTCTCACGCCGGAGCAGCTGGCGGCCCTGGATCGGGTGACGGAATCCATAGCAGATGAAGCTTTCGATGCCCTGGATGATGCGGACGAGCTCATGGATGAGCTGGATGAGGAAATCGACAAGCTCTTTGACGGGCTGGATGATTGAAGGTGAAAGCATGGATGATATCTGCGATGCTCTCCTGGGCTATGCCCTGAAACGGGTGGTTCTTGGGGCCCATGACTATCCGGAGTCCCATAAACGCCTCTATCCGGGTGACGTGCTCTCTGTGTCCCGCTGGGGCAACCTGTATGAACATTTTGCCGTCTATATCGGACAGGGAGTGGTGGTACACTACGCCTCCGATGACGGCGACTGGGGAGGCGATGTGCAGGTGAGAAAATCATCCCTTGACGATTTCGTGGCAGACAGCGATGATTACCGCATCTGCCGCTTCCCGAAAACTATGCCCATTCCCGGCTATCACCTCTACAGCCACAAAGAAACGGTGAAACGGGCTCTCTCCAGACTGGGAGAAACAGACTACAGCCTCTTTTCCAACAACTGCGAACACTTTGCCATCTGGTGCCGGACAGGCCTTTCCCGGTCAAAGCAGGTGGAAGAGTTTTTGCGGGAAATCGGGGAAGGATAGGGGATCACTGCGTGGCCGGGATAGAAGATCAGGATCGGGGATGTCGGGGGCTGGGATTCTTCAGTGAGCTGGTGGACCGGTTAGCTGCTGGAAGCCACTGGCATCATGCACCGAAGTGGTAGAAGAGGATTCCCTGGGGAACATCCATCCCATCAGGCAGCACAGCAGAGTGCGAAGTGATTTCTTAACTTCTTTTCACCGGCTTCATATTCAAAGGCTAAAGCACAGTTCCGATTTGCAAATCCCATGTTTGCAAAAAGCCGGGGAAGGTGCTAAAATACAGGA
>NZ_JBJEXP010000042.1:0-8705 GCF_051885895.1 Dialister sp.
CCCGAAGCCTTTCTGGCTATAGCATAGCATGTCTGCCGGAGAACCGCGAGAAAAAGTTCTTCTCTTTCCCGCAGTCCTGTATCGGGATTCAGCCACAGTTCTACCGCAGAATGTTAAAAATTGTTATAATAAAAGAAAGTTTTCTTTCGATTCCCCGGGAGATGATAGCATGGAGGAAATCAGGACAGGATCGGCGGAGCGGGTGCTTGAACGGATTCTGGAGTGCGCCGCAGAGGAGAAAGCCAGCGATATTCATATGGAGCCCCAGTCTTCCATGGTACGGGTGCGGTTTCGAGAGGACGGAAGTCTGCGGGACCGTTTCCGTCTCCCTTTGAAAATGCTGGCCGGCCTGTCTGTCCGTTCCAAGGTCATGGGCCATATGAATGTGGGAGAAAGCCGGCTGCCGCAGGACGGGAGCTGCAGTGCTTCTTTTCACGGTGTGCCTTATGATCTCCGCATTTCCATTCTTCCTTCTTTATACGGGGAAACCATCGTCATCCGCCTTCTGTCGGGGCAGGTGGACTTTATAGAAAAAAATGAGCTTGGCATGCTCCCTTTGCAGGAAAAAGTCTTTCGGAAATGCCTTTCCCGGAGAAGCGGCATGATTCTCACCGCCGGACCTACGGGAAGCGGAAAAACATCTACCCTGTATGCGGCCCTGAAAATGCTGAACCGGGAAAGCGTCAGCATTATTTCCGTGGAAGATCCGGTGGAATACCGGGTGCAGGGCGTGACTCAGGTGCAGGTGAATGAAAAGGCGGGCCTCACCTTTGAAAGGGGACTGCGTTCCATCGTTCGCCAGGATCCGGATATTGTCATGATCGGTGAAATCCGGGACCGGGAAACAGCAGAAATCGCTGTTCATGCAGCACTTACCGGCCATCTTGTTCTTTCCACTCTGCATACGAACCAGGCTTCCGATGCGCCGCTCCGGCTCATGGACATGGGCATCGCCCCCTACCTCATTTCCGCCTCCCTGTCCCTGGTCATCGCTCAGCGGCTGGCCGGCCGTCTCTGTCCCCGCTGCCGTGAAAAGGCCCCGCTCAGCGAAAAGGAGCAGAAGGACCTGGCTCTTCCGGAAAAATTCTGCGGCCTCCCCCTGTACCGGAAGAAGGGCTGTCCATCCTGCCATGAAGGCATCCGGGGACGCATCGGCGTTTTTGAAATGATTTCCATCGGCCGCAGGGAGCGGGACATTCTCCATCATGGCTTTTCCGACGGCCGTTTCCGGGAATGCATGAAGGAACAGGGACAGCCGTCTATGGGAGAAGCGGCCCTGGCACTGATGGAGGAAGGAATCATACCGCCGGAGGAAGCATCCATGATTCTTGCAGGAGAGGAGTGATGGTATGGATATAGAAAAACTCATGACTGCCTATCCTTCCATGACTGACATTCACGTCACCGAAGGAGCCCCCGTATCGATCCGGCTCTACGGCAGTCTCAAAAAGCTGAAGGAAACAGCAGACGCTGCTTTTTTCGCCTCCCTTTTCCAGGATTTTCTGGGAGAAGAGAAAGAAAAGGAATGGGAACAGCGGGGCTCCTGTGATGGCAGCGCCTCCCTGGGCTCCTGCCGCATCCGCATTCATGTATACCGTTCATTCGGCCAAAAAGCCGCCTCTCTCCGCATCCTTCCTTCCCTCACCTCCCTTGCCCCGGATCCGGACAAGGACTGGATGGAAAAGACCGCCTCTCTGGATCACGGACTGGTGCTGGTGACGGGTCCCTCAGGCAGCGGTAAAAGTACGACCCTGGCTCGTCTTCTCACGCTGATCAACACCCGCCGCGCCTGCCACCTGGTCACCCTGGAGGATCCGGTGGAATACGTGATTCCTTCGGACAAAGCCCTGGTGCACCAGCGGGAAGTGGGAACCGACGTTATAGATTTTGCATCCGGCGTGAGGGACGCGCTTCGTGAGGATCCTGATGTCATTGCCCTGGGAGAAATGCG
Organism: Dialister sp.; assembly: GCF_051885895.1. Lineage (GTDB taxonomy): Bacteria > Bacillota > Negativicutes > Veillonellales > Dialisteraceae > Dialister. The sequence goes on from NZ_JBJEXP010000042.1 coordinate 1,952, forward strand.
GGACAGCGAAACCATAGCCGCTGCCCTCACCGCCGCAGAAACAGGCCATCTGGTGATCGGCACTCTTCATACCACCAGAGCCGCCGACTCCATAGGCCGCATCATCCATGCCTTCCCTGCCGACCGGCAGGAAGAAATCCGGAGCCTTCTGGCCGCCAACCTGCGTTCCGCCGTTTCCCAGCGCCTGTACCGCTCCGGCAGAGACACCTGGCTTCTCCGTGAAATTCTGACCAATATTCCTGCCACCGCCCACCTCATCCGAGAAGGAAAAGAAGCCCAGATCCCCTCTTACATGGAAATGGGCCTCCATCAGATGCGTACCATGAAGCAGGCCGCTTACGGACTGAAAGGCATTTCCGAACGGGAACGGGAAAAAATGATGAAAGCCCTGGAATTGTAAGGGCATCGGAGCGGCACCAACGGCTGCCAGCTGCCTCTCGACCTGCACCTTTTGTCTCCGCCGGTCAATGAATCGGACATGCCGCTGCCCCGCCGGATTGATACTGAATAAAATTGAAAACGACGCACCACCATTTTCCATTCTTCATTCCCCCGCAAAGGAGAATCTGCCATGAAGGAATTTATGTATAAAGCCTACGGTGATGACGGGACTGTAATAGAGGACAGGATTCAGGCCGAATCCCGCAAGGAAGCAGCGCAGGAAATTTTTTCCCGGGAGCTGCACCTGATTCATCTGGAGGAAAGGAAGGAACCCTTTTCTCTGCCTTTCTTCGGCAGACCCTTTGCTTCCCGGCAGAAGCTGGCTCTTCTGGCGGAGGAATGGGCTTCGCTTCTGGATGCGGGGCTCACCATCACCGATGCCCTGTCCCTTCTGGAGGACCAGATGGAGAAAAGAGAAAAGGAAGTGCTCTCATCCATTGGGAAGACCATTGCCTCCGGTCACGGTGTGGGGGAAAGCTTCCGCAGTGCCCGCTGCTTTCCTCCCTTTTTCGTGTCCCTGATTTCCGTAGGCGAACTGTCAGGCACACTGCCCGGGGAGCTGCACCGTATATCCCGTTTCTACTGGAAGGAAGACCGTTTTCTCCGTCAGCTGAAGGGCGCTCTGGCTTATCCTCTCTTCGTGACCCTCTTTGCCCTCTGCCTGTTCCTTGTAATTCTGACTTTCATCCTTCCCTCCTTTGCCCTTCTTTTTGACTCTCTTTCCATTCCCCTTCCTCCTGCCGCTTCCATCTCCCTGAAGGCCGGCCTGTGGCTGAAGAGCCATGGCCTGTTCCTGCTGGCCTTCCTTATTTTCCTGCCCTCGGGCCTGTTCCTTTTCTTTCTCACGGAAAAAGGGAAAAAAGAAAGCCACGCCCTCCTGTACCGCTCCAGGTTCTACCGGCGGATGCTCCTGATCCGATTCTGCTCCACTCTTGCCGCCCTGCTGGAAAGCGGACGCACCCTGTCTGCATCCCTCAGGGACTGCCGGGACATTACGGGAAACGGAAAAGCCCGGGATGCTCTCTCCTATGTGATTACGCAGCTGGAAAAGGGTGAGGATTTTCCTGCTGCCCTGGAGGAAAGCGGTTTCTCCTTCCCTTTGGTATGCCACCTCTGCAAGATCGGTATGGAAAGCGGAGAGCTTCCCCGTTTCCTGCGTCAGGCAGGCGATATCCTTTCCCGGGAAACGGAAAGAAAAGTACGCCGCTTCCGGGCTGTCCTGGAGCCTTCCCTCCTTCTTTTTACCGGAGCGGTAACCGCCCTTCTGGTTTTTTCCGTCATGCTTCCTGTCTTCCGCGCCGCCGGCGCCCATATGGGATAGAATCCGGCAGAACCGGAGAAGCACCGATGATTATGAATGAAGCTATGCTTTCCGGGCCCTGGACAGGACTGATCACACCGCAGGCAGCCGGATACACAGGAAACAGGATTCCCCAATAGATTCCTTTTCCGGCATACCGGTTTCCTGCTATTTCAAGAGGTATTCATGAACAGACAAGCTGTTATTTTTGATATGGACGGTACCCTTTTCGATACGGAAAGTATATTCCAGCAGGAATGGAACCGTCTGGCCCGGGAAAGGGGTATTTCCCTTCCGGAGAATTTTAAATACGAAATATGCGGAACCAGCGGCGATGCCATGAACCGCATCATAGAAAAGTACTATCACACTGACTGCGGCGGCCCTATCCAGCGTCTCTGCAAGGAAAGGGTCGCCCTTCTCCTGTCAAAGAAAGTCCCGGAGAAGCCGGGATGCCGGGAAATTCTTTCCTTCTTCCGGGAAAGAGGCTATGCTCTGGCTGTCGGAAGCAGCAGTCCCATGAAGCAGATTCTGGCTAATCTCCGGTGCAGCGGTCTTCTTTCCTGTTTCGACGCCATTGCCGCCGGTGATGAAGCAGTCCGGGGCAAACCGGCGCCGGATATTTTTCTTCTGGCCGCGAAAAAATTAAACGTCCCGCCCCGGAACTGCCTGGTCTTTGAGGACAGTCCCAACGGCATCCTCGCCGCTGCTGCCGCCGGCATGAAACCGGTCATGGTGCCGGATCTCATGCCGGCAACGGAAGAAATCAAAAGCCGCTGCTGCCATGTCTTTACCACTCTCACAGAGGCCCGCCGTTTTTTTGAAAACAGTCTTCCTTCTACAAAAGAATGCTGACGGCAGCAGGAAACTTTTTGCACTTCCTTCTCATATCCGTGTTATACTTGTCATTAGCGCCCGGAAACACACCCTTTCATCGGCCCATGCAGATGAAACAGACGGAATCCCATCGGATTCTGTCTGCAGCGGATTCCTTTCCAGACGCCAATGGGATATAAGAAGGCTTTGTCATGTCTGACTGGTATACATGGTTTAAAAAATATGAATTATATATTCTGCCCGTGCTGGTGATCATCGTCATAGCAGGGATTTTTCATTTCCTTTCTCCCCATGCTTCCGGAAGCGAAATGGCGGAAAGAGAAAAAGTATCTCCCCTGAAGGAAGGAGATACCATCGGCATCCTGGCTCCGGCAGCCCATGGCGGAATGACGGATTACAACCGCTCCATCGAACTGCTGGAATCGCTGGGCTACAAGGTGAAGCTGGCTCCCTCCGTAACCGATGACTACGGCTTTCTGGCCGGAAGCGACGAAGAAAGGGCGAAGGACCTCAATGATTTCTTCAGGGATGACTCCGTGAAGGCCATTCTCTGCCTCCGCGGCGGCTATGGATCCGCCCGGCTGCTGGATAAACTGGATTATAAAATGATTGCCCGTCATCCGAAAATGCTGATCGGCTTTTCCGATATCACCGCCCTCCATGCCGCCATTGGAGAAAAAAGCGGCATTGTCACCATTCATGGCCCTATGATGTCCAGTTTCAAGGGGGATAACTATACCGCATTTACCCTGTACAACTTTGAAAACGGCCTTTCCGGAAGCCTTCCCGCCGGAGAAATCCGCCTTCCCGCCGGAAGAAAGCTGAAGGTTCTCCACCCCGGTGATGCGTCCGGTATAGTGGAAGGAGGAAATCTGTCAGTACTGGCCTCCCTCTGCGGCACCCCTTACGAGCTGAAGGGAGACGGTGCCATCCTTCTTCTGGAAGATACGGGAGAAGATCCCTATCGGATAGACCGCATGATGGAGCAGCTTTACCAGAACGGCCTGCTCTCCAGGGTCAGCGCCATCGCCTACGGCGACTTTTACGGTGCCGCTCCGGTGGGAGAGGAATTTTCCATTCATGATGTGCTCGCCCACTATGCTGAATTATCCGGAAAGCCGGTCATTGAAGGCATCCCCGTCGGCCACGGCCCGGACAATCTCTTCCTTCCCCTGGGCGTCAAAGCTTCCATCCATGCCGGAGAAGACGGCACCGCTTCCTTCCGCTATGAGGAATCCTATTTGAAATAAAAAAAGCCGCTGCAGCGGCCTGCTATAGATCTTTCCCTGCGCTGGAATCATCCGCACATGTTTCTTCCTTCCCTTGCGGATGTCCATTCTCCGGAACCCCTGAAGACAAAAAAATATCCTGCCCTTCTGCACAGCGCTGTGACTGCGTACAGGGGCAGGATATTTTTTATTCCCGTTTCAGGAAAACCTGGTTGATCCGATACATATAGGCGCCATTGGGGAAAATGATTTTCGTGGCGCTGACATAGCTGTCACTGCTGACAAAATGAATCCGTCCCAGCTCACCGGCCATATCCAGGTACTGCCAGAAAGCACCGCCGTTTTCCGTTTCAAAAAGGACAAACAGATAGGGAGACAGGGCAGATACCTGCGATTTGGCAGAAGCCATGGCAGAGAGAAATTCTCCCATATCCACCTGTTTCCCTTCCGGAAGCACCGGCTGGGGCGTATATTCCCTGGGCACGGTGGTTATGCTGTAATAGCGGATAGGTAAATTCATGGTCTGTTCCTGGTTCATGGGATTCTCCTTCTAATCATAGATAAACAGCTTCTGCCGGCGCCCGCATCCCCGGGCGCACAGGGGCCTCCTGCAGGAAGCAGGAGAAAGGCTCCTTTTTTCACCGGTTCTCCAGCCTGACCACGTCCACCACCGGTTCTTCATAAGGATGGGCCTTTTTGACAGCGGCAATGACTTCCTCCACATGGGCCTCGTCCACCCGGCACTGGAGAATATATTCTTCCGCCTCTGTCCGCTCTCCTGTTTTCCCGTTATAGGGATGGGCGCCTTCCAGGGTAATCCAGGAAGACCGCACCTTCCACCAGGACATACAGCCGGCATAATTTCCGATACGTCCGCCCCCTGCCTGTTCGATGGCTTTTCTGATACGGCACAGCGCCTCCGGGGGAAGATACACTTGAATTTTGTACATGATGACCTCCTTTCAGACTTTCGATCCAATGCATAGTCTGGATTCAAAGGATTCAAATGAGAAGATGAAGGAAGACCAGGAAAGGGAGAATGGCAGCACGGCTTCTTTAAATATGGAACGGAGACGGAATGTTTCAGCCGGCGCTGCGCAGGAAATGCAGAAGCTGCAACAGACAGCAATCACACTGCTGCAGCCTGCTGATTTCCGCGGATTTAATCCGTGGTTCCCTGGCGCCCGGCTGCTTTTCTCTGCCGCTTTATTTTTCCATTATCAATATCCCAAATCTTCGTTGATAATGACTACTTCCATGTCTATATTTCGCATTTTTTTGTAGTAAATGGCAAGGACGTTGCATATACGGTCCGGGGCACCGCAGTCGAAGCATCGGTTCCCGCCCTGCAGGGAGCAGCCGCAGCGATAGTGATGGCGGAGCACATTTTTCGGGGCCGCTTCGTTTCTGGCCCGATAGACAGCTTCTTCCAGTGTGGGGCGGAGTTTATTCACACCAAAGACGAAGTATACCTTCCGATGTCCGAAAAGGGAACCTGCCACCCGGTTGCCGGTACCGTCCAGATTGACCATGACTCCTGTTTCTGAAGCACCATTGATCGAGGTTAGAAATACATCAGTGGTCATGGCATGGCGGGCTATATCCAGGAATGCTTCGCTGCTCTTTTCAAAGCCGTCCCGCTCCCTGTTGACCTGGTGCACATCCCACACCTCATTGTGTTTGGAGAGCCGTTCGTACATGCCCATGGCCTGTAAAGTCAGGGAATCACCAAATCCCACGGTGGTGCCGTCGATTTCATGATCCAGATAATCCGCTGCTTCCTCCTTTGTTTCAAAGACAGAGCACTCAAATCGATTCCTTCTAAACGCTCGTTTCACCTTTTCCAAGTCCATAATACCTTCCGACCTTCCAGCCTTATTTCACCATACACATCCTCCAGCGCCCATTTCAATATATCAGCACAGGAATGATAGAATCTATATGCATAAACCCTCTTTCGGGAATACAGCCGGGCACCGTTATTGTCTCATCAGTCCCTCACAGCGTGACTGTCCTTGTGAGATTCTCCATCCATTCCCCTTTTTTATGATCAAACGTCTTAATTACGATTTTATCCTTATAGAGGTAAATGGAATTCGTCCACACCTGCTTTCCATCCCAGGTAGGATTATAAACGTCCAGGATTTTGCCGTGGTAATAGTTAACATCGCTGGCAAAAGCAGGCTGTGTGGGCGGTGTATGGGTATGACCGGACACCCACAGCTTCACCTGGGGACTGGTGAGGAGAAGCAGGTCGATTTCTCCGGCAGGCTGGGCAAAATTTCTAGGACTGCCGATGGTATCGTTATAGGGAATCATGGTATCGGATAGAGGCGCATGATAGAAGATCAGGGTAGGTGTCTGGGCATTCTCCTTCAGCGTCTGCCGCAGCCATGCCAGCTCTTCCCGGGACATGGCCACAGGAAAACGGCTCTCCGTATCCTCCGGAGAAAGGAAAATCAGAAGATACTGCCCCAGTCTTTTTGTACTGTGAAGGGGACCGAAAACCTTTTCATAGTTTTCTTCATGGGCCTTTCGAAGGGACGGATCCGCCATCACCGGTTTCCCGTTCTTCAACGTTTCCTGATAAAAGAGCTCATGATTGCCTGCCAGAAACGCTTTCTCTCCCTGAAATCCATCAATAAACTGCCGGGCCTCCTGCATCTGCTCCATGGATCCCGTCATTTCCACCATATCTCCGTTAAAGACTTTCAGATCCACATCGGACCAGCCGTTGATATCATCCCGGGCCTTCACCTTATTGTCAATGATCGCCTGTCTTTTATTATTATCGGTGGCTTTGCTCGGATAGTGCAGATCCGAAATCACCACAATTCTCTCATACTCTTTCCCTGCCGACGGAGCATCCGCTTCCTTTCCGCAGCCTGCAAAGGCTATACAGGAAAAAGCAAGAAGGAAACAGAGAATGGAACGAAACATGGGATAG
>NZ_JBJEXP010000042.1:8805-10168 GCF_051885895.1 Dialister sp.
CCGAATATTTTCTTAAACCCTTTGAAAAGAGGATTCTTCGTGTGTTCATTCCAGCGGGAATCAATGAAATCTTCCGGTTTCCTGAATCCTATGCCGTAGGCAAAATACATGGCATGGCTGACAGTATTGATATAAGCCGCCGTTTCCTGGATAAGAAAATTGCGATCCCTTTCCGAAAGAGTAAAATTGTCTGCCCGGCAGAATTCATCCAGCAGTCCGTTGATCCTGTCCTCAAAGCCTTCATCATCCATTTTGTCTGTGATATAGGTGGTGAAATTGGGATAATAACGGTAATAGGTTTTTTTATTTTTAGGATCAAAAATAGACCACTGCCGCATGAACATGTTGATTTTCAGGTACAGCCGCTGGTTCAGAACGAAATCCTCACTGTCCATGAAATGAATGGCCTTGGCCGTACGGATCAGCCGCATCACGGGACGGCTTTTCATGATGCCTTTATAAATGGAATCCCGCAGTTTCCTGTCCTGGTACATATAAGAGCCGAAAAAGGAAAGCACCATGGCACGAAAAACAATGTAATGATAGAAAAAGCGGGTACCCTCCGAAGACAGCGTTTTCTTTGCCATATAAGGCATGACCTCTGTCAGCGGCATGAGAATCTGCGCGCTTTCCGTCACCAGTCCACCCTCTTCCATTCCCAGATTTTCGCAGATGCACTGGAGCAGAAGGAAGGGAAGTTTCAAAACGGAAGTATCATGGAAATCCGGATGGCAGAAGGATAAAGCCGCCATGAAATCGGCGCTTTCCTCCTTCACCTGATTCATGTACCCTTCCGTTTCCCGGGCCAGATAGTCCGTAAGCGGGGCCAGGGATGTACCGGTTTCCCTGGAAAGATAGGTCATCAGCGGAATCACCGAGCCGCTTTCCATGACAAAGGGCGGTTTAAAAGGAAGCAGGGCACGGCGCACATTGTCAAACTCACTGCTGAAAGAACGGGTAATATCGAAATCCAGACTGTCCTTCACTGCATTTTCCAGAAATGCAGAACGGCGGCTGTCAGATTTTACAATCAGAGACGCCAGCTCCAAACGGAAATGGACGTACTTCCGTATCAGGCTGTTTCTTGTCTTTCTGTCTGAAGCACAGGGTAGCCCTTCCTTTTGGAGCATGGCATTCACCGCCTTGTCCACCGTCAGACCGGGAAAAGCGAAACTTCTGCAGGCCAGCGGATAAAACCGGCAGTTCATGTGGAAAAGCAGGAGGCGGGCAATCTTTTTCTTCTCTTCTGCCATCTGTTCATCATGCATGAAGGGCACCTTCTCTCAGGGAAACGAAAAGGAAATTTTCTTTATTATACACCAGACGAGAGGAAAAAGGGGGTCAGAGAGTTCAAAGGGCTGTG
>NZ_JBJEXP010000042.1:10268-23412 GCF_051885895.1 Dialister sp.
CTCACCAGGACACTACACCGGTTTTACCATAATGGCGCCCTTCATTTCTGAAAGCGCCCGCCAGCACCCTCTGAACCTTCTGCATCTTTACCCTCACACCGTCCTGCCCCATGTACTAAAAAAGCACCGCCGGAGCGGTGCTTTTTCTTTATTTCTTATCCCTTATGATGTTCAATAGCTGCTTTTACCAGTCCCACAAAGAGGGGATGCGGACGGTTGGGGCGGCTCTTGAATTCCGGATGGGCCTGGGTTGCTTCGAAGTAGGGATGATCCTTCAGTTCGATGGTTTCTACCAGTCTTCCATCAGGGCTGGTGCCGCAGATGGACAGGCCTGCCTTTTCCAGTTCAGGACGGAGCGCATTGGATACTTCGTATCTATGACGATGTCTTTCGTATACGATTTCCTGGCCGCCGTAGAGTTCCCTAGCTTTGGAGCCTTCTGTCAGCTTGCAGGGATAAATGCCCAGGCGCATGGTGCCGCCTTTTTCTGTGACATCTTCCTGGTCAGGCATGAGGTCAATAACCGGATAAGGAGTTTCTGCATCAAATTCGGTGGAGTTGGCGTCCTTCATGCCGCATACATCTCTGGCGAATTCGATAACGGCGCACTGCATGCCCAGGCAGAGGCCCAGGAAGGGGATGCCGTTGGTGCGGGCATAGCGGATGGTTTCGATTTTGCCTTCTACACCGCGGTAGCCGAAGCCTCCCGGTACAACGATGCCGTCGATGCCTTTGAAGACTTCCCGGAGATCCGGTTTTTCTTCTTCCAGTACTTCGGAATTAATCCAGTGAATATTCACCTTGGTGCCGAAGGCATAGCCTGCATGGGAAAGGGCTTCCACTACGGAGAGATAGGCATCATGAAGTTCCACATATTTTCCGACCAGGGCAATATCCACTTCCTTGTCGGCGGAAAGGATGCGGTTCACCATGGCTTTCCAGTCGTCCATGTCGCAGGGGCTGTCATCCAGTCCCAGTTTTTCCAGAGCAATGCGGTCAAGGCCTTCTTCCTGGAGCAGGAGAGGCACTTCGTAAATGCTCTTGGCAGTGAGGTTGTTGATGACGGCGTTCGGTTCCACGTCGCAGAAGAGCGCAATCTTTCTCTTCATGTCATCAGACAGGGCCTTTACGGTACGGCATACGATCACATCCGGCTGAATACCGATGGAGCGCAGTTCCTTGACCGAGTGCTGGGTCGGTTTGGTTTTCAGTTCATCGGCTGCTTCGATGTAGGGCACCAGGGTAACGTGGATATAGAGCACATCGTTTCTGTTAGGCACATCCTTCTTGACCTGGCGGATGGCTTCCAGGAAGGGCAGGGATTCGATATCCCCCACGGTGCCGCCGATTTCCGTAATGACAATATCCGCATTGTCATTTCTGCCCACACGGAGCACCCGGTCCTTGATTTCATTGGTAATATGCGGAATGACCTGGATGGTGGAACCCAGGTATTCCCCTTTTCTTTCCTTATTGATGACGGACTGGTAAACTTTACCGGTGGTCACATTGGAGGCTTTGGAAAGGTTTTCATCAATAAAGCGTTCATAATGGCCGAGATCCAGGTCTGTTTCGGCACCGTCGTCGGTTACGAAGACTTCGCCGTGCTGGTAGGGGCTCATGGTGCCCGGGTCAATATTGATGTAGGGATCAAATTTCTGGATGGTAACCTTGTATCCTCTGTTCTTCAGAAGTCTTCCAAGGGATGCTGCTGTAATGCCTTTGCCCAGGGAAGAAACAACGCCGCCGGTTACGAAGATGTATTTAGTCATGGGACCTCCTTATGAAATGGTTTGATCAAAGGGAAAGAAATGAATCACATATGCTCCGGTGCCGAAAGCCCCAAAATATGAAGGGCATGGACCAGAACGTACTGTACCGCTGTAATGAGTCCCAGTCTGGCCTGGGTGGTTTCACTGTCTACGCCGAGAATTCTGCATTCCCTGTAGAAGTGATGGAAAAGGGCTGCCAGCTCATAGGCATACTTGGCAATCCGCTGAGGTGCTCTTTCCGCAGCAGCACCGGCTATGATCTGGTGGTAATTTTCCATTTTCTTTATCAGATTCAGTTCACATTCTTCTTTCAGTTTTGTGAAATCCACAGCTTCAAAACGGCTGTCCCAGGAAATGCCGGCCTCCCGGGCCTGCTGGAACAGACTGTGGATACGGGCATTGGCATACTGGATATAGTATACCGGGTTTTCATTGGAATGCTTCTTGGCCAGATCGATATCAAAATCCATCTGGGAGTCCAGGGTGCGGGCGCAGAAGAAATAGCGGGCCGCATCGGTGCCGACTTCATCCATCAGTTCCCGCAGGGTCACTGCCTGGCCGGTGCGCTTGGACATCTTCACCGGCTGTCCGTCACGGAGAAGGGTTACCATCTGGAGCAGCATGATTTCAAAATCATCGGGATTGTATCCCAGGAACTTCATGGCTGTTTTCAGACGGATAATGTACCCGTGATGGTCAGCACCCCAGATATCAATGAGCTTGTTATAGCCTCTTCTGATTTTATTTCCCACATAGGCAATATCAGAGCAGAAATAGGTAGGCACACCATTGGTGCGGATAACCACGCGGTCCTTGTCATCCCCGTTTTTCGTGGTGCGGAGCCACAGGGCGCCATCCTTTTCATACATATTATCTTCATCTTTCAGTACTTTCAATGCCTGATTGACCTGGTCAGGATAGAGAGACTTTTCAGAGAACCAGTTGTCAAAGTCCACATTGAAATCGTGAAGATCCTTTTTCAGGGCTGCCAGCTTTTCCTTCAGGCCCAGATCCTTGAAAATGGCCAGTCTTTCCTTTTCGTCCATGTCCAGATATTTCTTTCCGTCCCGTTCCATGATGTGACGGGCGGTTTCAATGATATCCTGTCCATGGTAGCCGTCTTCCGGAATTTCCGCATCAATGCCGTTCAGCTGGAGATAGCGGGCATTGATGGATTCTGCCAGGTGATCGATCTGGTTTCCTGCATCGTTCACATAATATTCGGCCAGTACATCATAGCCTGCCGCCCGAAGCAGGTTCACCAGGGCCGAACCATAGGCAGCGCCCCGGGCATGACCGATATGGAGAGGTCCTGTGGGGTTGGCGGAAACGTATTCCACCAGAATGCGGTCTTTCTGTGTCTTCGGCAGATCGCCGTAGGAAGGACCGGCTGCCAGGATATTCTTCAATTCGCTGTACACCGTATCCCGGGCCAGGAAGAAATTGATAAATCCGGCTCCTGCAATTTCCATGCGGGATACCAGCGGTGTATCCATATGCTTCACAATGGATTCGGCAATCATGCGGGGTGCCTTGTGAGCCGTTCTTGCCCACTGCATGGCCGCATTGGTAGAATAATCGCCAAATTCCTTTTCCTTCGGCACTTCCAGCCGCTGCACCGGAGCATAGGTGCCTTCCGGCAGCTCTCCTGCAGCGACGGCTTCATTCTTCGCCTTCTCAATGAGTTCTTTCAGTTCTTCTCTGACTTCCATGAATATTCCGGATCCTCCCGAACATCAACAATAATTTCATTCAAATGGGTAAAGAGGCCTTCCAGTTCCACATCATAAGAAAGACGCATGCGCCCTTTTCCGTCGACAATGGAATTTTCGATCTCCCTGGTTTCTACAGTCACCTTCAGTGCCCCCATGGGAGTCACATACCCTGACACGGTTTTCTTTCCCAGCCGGTACTCCTGATTCTGCAGGAAACTGCCGTCCCGGATCAGATTGACGTGGTCATCATACATGCGAAGGGTGGTGGTGGTGCCTTCCATGCCCGCCAGCTTCGTTTCCCGGTAGGTCACATACTTCATGTCTCCTTCTTCTCCGTAAATACCCGGAGTTTCCAGGGAAATCGTCTCATCCTTCCCGTTCTCATCCCGCTGCAGGGATGTCACACTGATAATGACATGCTTCTCCAACACCAATCGCCTCCCCGGCCTGCAAAATATCTACTCTATTATATCATAGATACCCTCTTTTTCAGAAGAATTCTATAAATACAATACTGCCCATTATATCATGAAAGAAAAGGGACTGGCAAGGGTTCTGAAGTATAGAGACCGCCGTGAATTTTTCCGATTTTCCTCTTTTTTCCCCATGAAAAAACCGGGTGCTGCCCGGTTTTTTACGATTTCTTTATGATTTCTTTCCGATCCTTCTGGCTTTATAGGCTTTCAGCTTGGCATCCCGAATGGCCAGATGGTTGAAATATTTCTTTGTTTCCGCCGTAATCACACCGGAAAGTCCCAGAAGGGCAATCAGGTTCGGAATCGCCATAAGGCCGTTTACAATATCCGCCAGGGACCAGATGGCTTCCAGCTTGAGGAATACGGCAGAGGCCAGAATGACAATGTAGCCGATACGATACAGCTTGATGGTTTTTGTACCGAAAAGGTATTCCCAGCACCGTTCGCCGTAGTAGTTCCAGCCGATAATGGTGGTGAAGGCGAAAAGCGTAAGGGAAATGGTCAGAATGAAAGGTGCCAGGCTTCCGTAGGTGGTTGCAAAGGCAGCCTGGGTCATTTCCGCCCCGTTCGTGGTTCCGGTCCATACGCCGGATACGATGATGGTGAGCCCTGTCAGGGTGCAGATAATGATGGTATCAATGAAGGTACCGGTCATGGAAATCAGCCCCTGCTCTGCAGGCCACTTGGTTTTGGCTGCTGCTGCCACGATAGGTGCAGAGCCCAGGCCGGATTCATTGGAATAAAGGCCTCTTGCAATACCGCTTCGAATGGTGAGCATAATGCCGGCCCCCGCAAAGCCGCCGGCAGCAGCGGTGCCGTTGAAGGCTCCTCTGATCACTTCTCCCACCGCATGAGGAAGCTCCGATGCATTTAATGCCAGGAAAATCACCGTTACAATGAAGTAAATTACCGCCATGGCCGGCACGATTTTAGAGGCAGTCTTGGAAATGGACTGCAGGCCGCCAAAGGTAATGATGGCTACCAGAATGGTAACAATGGCACAGGTAATATAGGTGGAAACGCCAAATCCCGCATTGACGGAAGATACGATGGCATTCATCTGGGTGGTGGTGCCGCTGCCCAGCATAGCCGTCATAATGCCGAAAAGGGCAAACGCCACAGCCAGCGGCTTCCATTTCTTTCCCAGTCCCATTTCAATATAGTACATAGGACCGCCGGCAATGTTTCCCTGGTCATCCACCTGGCGGAACTTCACTGCCAGGCAGCCTTCGGAAAACTTGGTCGCCATACCGAAGAAAGCGGCCAGCCACATCCAGAACAGCGCTCCCGGGCCGCCGAGCTTGATGGCCGTAGCCACGCCTACAATATTGCCGGTGCCCACTGTTGCCGCCAGCGCCGTGCAGAGAGCTTTGAAGGAATCAATATCCCCGTCCCCCTTGTTCCGGGCAAAGAAGATCAGCTTCAGCGCCCGCGGCAGCTTCATCACCTGCAGGAAACCCAGCCGGCAGGAAAGATATACACCTGTCCCTACCAGCAGAATCAGGAGCCAGGGCCCCCAGACAATACTGTCAACCTCATTCAATACATCCACTAACATACCATGACCTCCCCTGTTCCCGGATTTTTCTTCCGAAAAATCCACTACCCCGTACGTGCGGCTTCCCGGGCAAAACGCCCACCGCCCATGATGTATTTCATCATGCCGTGAGCGCCTTTCCGGAGAGCCGGTCCTGCTTCCATTCCTACACAATAAAACCGCCGGCTCAGTAAAATAAAACAGAGCCGGCGGTTATTGGTTACAATGACCGCCCGGCTCTGTCCTTTTGCCTGAGAGATTACAGCCGGGTCATCCCGGCCTGTGCACCTTCGGCGCCCGGGATTTTCCCGGGGCTCTCCAGAGTTTTGTCCGCATGCAGTTTCGTGTTCCGCAGAACGCCTGATAGTGTTACTCCTTCGGCAGACCTTATGGTCTTTTTCCACATGCATCATCCACCTATGAAGTTATAGTTATTATAAAATATAAAAAAGAAATAAACAATAGCGGAATCGGGCCTTTTCAGAAGGAAAACTTATGCCCGCTTCAATCCTTTTCCGTGGCATTCACTACCACTGACACTGCAGCGTCGCCGGTGATATTGAGGCAGGTACGGAACATATCCAGCACACGGTCGATACCGGCCACCAGAGCCAGGCCTTCCATGGGAAGTCCCACGGACTGCAGCACCATGGCCAGCATGATGAGCCCTGCCCCCGGGACGCCGGCGGTGCCGATGGAGGCCAGAGTTCCCGTCAAGACGATCATCATCATCTGGTCCAAAGTCAGCGGAATGCCAAACACATTGGCGATAAAGAGAGAGCAGATCCCCATGTACAGCGCCGTACCATCCATATTGATGGTTGCCCCCAGCGGCAGGACGAAGGATGCAATATCCCTCTTCACTCCCAGCTTTGTCTGCACATTCTGCATATTAACCGGCAGTGTGCCTGCAGAAGAACAGGTGGTAAAGGCAATGGCCATGGCTTCCGACATGCCGCGGAAGAAGGTCAGAGGACTCATATGAGCTGCTGCCATGGTCATGGAAGAATAGACGCATACTGCGTGAATGACGCTGCCTACAGCCATACAGAGAATGACTGACAGAAGAGGCAGGAGCACTTTCGGGCCGTTCTGCACCACCACAGGAAGGAGAAGGCAGAATACGCCCACCGGCGCTGTCTTCATGATCATGCCGATGATCTTGTAGCATACTTCTGCGCATGCATCAAAGAAGGAAATCAGGATTTCCGCCCGTTTGCCGCCTACGGAAACAATGCCTGCCCCCACAAACAGAGCAAAAATAATGACCGGAAGGATATCCGCCTTTGCCATGGATGCAATCGGATTGGCAGGAATCATATTCACGAACACCTGCATAATCGTAGGCGCTTCCTTCACCTTCGGTGCAGCCGCATCAGCAGGAAGGGCCATGCCCAGCCCCGGCTGTGCCACGCCGGCTACCACAAACCCGATCACAATGGCGATAGCAGTAGTCACCATGTAAATGCAGAGCGTCTTCACGCCGATGCGGCCCAGCTTCTTCATATCCCCCATGGATGTCATGCCCACTACCAGAGAACAGAACACCACAGGAACAATCATCATTTTAATCAGGTTGATAAACATGGTGCCCACAGGCGCTATCCATGTCTTCACCGGCCCTGCGGCCCCGTCCCCCAGAACCAGTCCCACAACCACGGACAGAACCAGGGAAATAAAAATTTGTACAGATAGATTCATCTCGTGCCCTCCCTCAAACATTACACCCGGAAAGCGCCGGTGCATCGGCAGATCTGGTTTCATGAGTCTCTGTATCCAGGGAAAGATCCGTTGATTCCTTCCGCTGCATACAGTCCGATCACCGGCTGCATCAGCGCTTTCACCGTATCCCCATGACAGGTGAATACCGGTATTCTTTTATTATAGGTGAATATATATCCTATGACAAATATATTTCTAAAATCTTTTATACATTTCTATATATAATGAAATGGGATAGTCAATAGGATATGAAAATAATACTCTTTGAATTATAATTCATGAGATATGGACGGTTTGACTATTAATCAGAGCCGTTGGACGTAAACGGTTTCCGGATTTAACAGGCCCTGCGGGGTACTCGCAGCAATAAAAATCCTCACACTCACAAAAGTCCCGGTCTTCATAAGAAGGCCGGGACTTCACAGGACTACAGGTAATCAGATTTTCACGGATTCATGAGCCGTATTCTGAGCCAGTGCTTTTTTAGCAGCCTTTTCCTGACGGATAACTTCCTGGAAGGAGAAAACTTCTTCCTTAATCACAGGAGACAGGACAAGAATGGAAATCAGGTTCGGGATAGCCATGAGCGCATTGGCGATATCGGAGAGATTCCATACCAGATCCAGAGTCTGGGTAGCGCCTACAAATACCACAAGGGAGAAAGCTACGCGGTAAATGATATTGTATTTATGGGTGCCGAAGAGATATTCCCAGGCTTTTTCACCGTTGTATTCCCAGCCGAGGATGGTGGAGAAAGCGAAGAGGATAATGCCGATGGAAACGATGTAGCTGCCTGCGATTCCCAGATGGGTGGAGAAGGCAGCCATGGTAAGACCTACGCCGGTCAGAGGCTTTCCGTCAGCGCCTGCCGTACCGAGGACGCCGGAGGAAGCAATGGTAAGGCCTGTAATGGAGCATACAATAATGGTATCAATGAAAGTACCGGTCATGGAAATGTAACCCTGTCTTGCAGGACGATCGGTGGTGGAAGCAGCGGCGGAAATTGCAGCGGAGCCCAGGCCGGCTTCATTGGAGAAGCAGCCTCTTGCCACGCCGAAGCGGACTGCATTCATGACGGAAACGGTAATGGTACCTACTACGCCGCCTTCTACAGCGGAAGGATCAAAGGCCATCATCAGGATCAGATAGAGGCCGTGAGGAATATTTTCATAGTTAATGGCAATGCAGAGCAGACCTGCCAGGATGTAGAAAGCAGCCATACCCGGAACCACCACGGAAGAAACCTTGGAAATCGAAGTAATGCCCCCTACGATGACAGCCAGGGTCAGCACGGTGAGTACGGCTCCCACGATAGTGGTGGAAATGCCGAATGTCGTCTGCACTGCGGTACTGATGGAGTTGGCCTGGGTCATGTTGCCGATGCCGAAGGAAGCAATCACGGCAAAGAAGGCAAAGAGTGTGCCCATCACAAGGCCGGCTTTCCGGTTCTTGAAACCATTCTTCATGGTGAACATGGGGCCGCCCTTCATTTCGCCCTTGGCATTCACTTCACGATACTTGAAGCCAAGCATACATTCGGAAAACTTGGTGGACAGTCCGAAGCAGGCAGAGAGCCACATCCACACCAGGGCACCGGGGCCGCCGGCAAACATGGCGGTAGCTACACCTACGATATTACCGGTGCCGATGGTTGCTGCCAGCGCTGTCATGAGCGCAGAAAAAGGCGATACGTCGCCGCTTCCGTGGCTGGTGGTGCGGGCTTCATGACCGAATACGCTCTTCAGCGCATAGGGCAGATTGCGCCAGGTCAGAAAGCGCAGGCTTACAGTCATGTAAATGCCTGTGCCTACCAGCAGAATCAGCATGACAGGTCCCCATACGAACCCGTCAATGGTACCGACAAGTTGATTGATCTGTGCCATATCCATAATAATGTCCCCCTTGTTTCCCGTAATTGTTGTCCTATAAACAAAAAATCGCCGCACTCAGGCTCTTAAAGAGACTGAAGCTGGCGTAACAGAAAACACGGGAGTTACCCATGTGCCAGCCCTGTCCTTTTGCCTGAGAGATTCGGGATTTCTACGGGTGAAATCCCTTTACACCTTCGGCTCCCAATTGAATGGGACTCTCCAGAGTTGTGTCCGTACACAGTTTCGTGTTCTCCTGAACGCCTGATAGTATTACTCCTTCGGCAGACCGCCTTTCAGCTGTCATTTTTCAGTGTACATCATCCACCGCTATGTAATTCTCAACCGCTTCCCGCTTTGTCTGAATTCCCGCCGGAAACTGATTTACTCAAATTATACACTGTCTGTCGAATAATGCAATATGGTCAATTATATTCATTTATCATAGATTTTCTCCTTTTTTATTTACTTTTCGCATAAATCATCCGGAAAATGAATATTTCCGGGCCGGTCCTCTTCTATATCCATCAGAATCCATTAGAAAGAACTCTTTCTTACATATTTTTTCTCTTTTTGTTACAATGATATAAATAATTTGTAAAATCTACGAAAAGAGGAACTCTATGGACACAAACAGGATCCGGTCTATGGCCGAGCAGATCATCCGGGAGAATCCCAAACGCCGGATTCTTGATTTCACACTGGAAGGGCAGAAATACTGGATCAAGAGGAAACTGGGAAACGGACGGAACCAGCTGGTGAAATATTCCGTGGAAAAAGAATACTACTATGAAATCGCCCGCATGACCATTGCAGGCCGGTCCCACCCCGAGCTGATCCCGTCGATTCAGGTACTGACCCCCGACTACATGGTCACTCTGGACGGCGGGCCCACACTGAAAAAAGTACTGGACTCCCGGCTTCCGGAGGAGGAAAAAGAATCCATCCTGGAGGAAACCGGCGCCGCCCTGGCTGCCCTTCATGCAGACCAGATCATCCACGGCCGCCCGGCCCTTCGGGATATTACCTATAAAGACGGTCGGCTCACCTTCCTGGACTGGGAAAACCGGCTGTACTCCAAAGACCGGGAAGAACAGAAGGCCATTGATTTCCTCCTTCTTCTCCAGGGCATCTGCCGGGAGAACTACGCGGAAGAAAAAGGACGGCTGCAGGCTCTGAAGCAGGGATATCTGGAAAACGGCGGCAGAAATACGGTGGAAGAAGCCCGCCATTTCCTGCAGCGCCACGCATGCATCGGCTGGATCGTCCACCGCCTCTCCCCTTTTCAAATGAAAGATATTGAATCCGTCAGAAAGCTGTACGATGACCTGCTTTGACAGGAGATAAAGTTTCCGGTGGAAATGAACCTGCCCATTCATTTCCGCCGGATTTTTTTACGGGGAAATATCTTGGCTCCGCTGCGCAGGACATGACAGGAAAACAGATTGACAGACTGCTCAGGGCATAAGAAATATTCCCTCTTATCTCTATAAATTAACCTCTTGCCCCCAAAGCTCTACTTCTCTATACTTAAATTGAGGTATGATACCAGGGAGGATAGTATGCTCTTACTAGAACAGGAAAAAGAAAAATTCATAGACTGGTGCAGGGATCTGTCCCTGAAAGAAATCGTCCTGTATTTCTTCTGCGCCCTTTTTCTGCTGCTGATTGTCTGGGTTTATTACTATGCCCTGGGCATTACCGGACTTTTCCAGTGGTATCGCTTTGGAAGAAATATGGGAGAATGTTTCCTTCTGATTTTCCTTACAGAACTCATGACAGGAAAAAGCCTGCTTCATCCCTTCTGGCGGATCGGGTACATTCCCTTCTTCTCCTGGGTATTCATTTTTCCCTATGTGCTTACCCATGCGGTGAACGGCATGAAGGAACCTGCCTTCAACCACCTGAGTCCCTATTTTCTGACCGCCATAGGCACCCTGCTTCTGATTTTCTTCATTATGAACGTCATCTGCCGCGTTTACGTAGGACGAAACCTGGCCACACTCATCTGCCTGTGCGCAGTGTCGTTCTTCTCCTTCAGCTCTTTTATTTTCCTCACCCATTATGAATTCCTGGGAATCATGATGTCGCCGCAGGAAACCTTCTTTGCTCTTTACCAGCCGGTGCGCTGGTTCTATCGTATCGTCCTTCCCCATGTAGGCATGTTCAACCTGATTCTCATGGGAATCGGAATTACCGCCTTTCTCCTGCTGTACTGGAAATGGATTTATGAAAGCGCCTATGCTCTTTCCCCCCGCTGGATACGGAAAACGAAGAAATCCTATTCCTTTATCCACCGCATCCTCCAGTTTCTCGTCTTCTTCGGCTGCGCCTGGCTTCTGATACGCTGGCTCAGCGAATGCTTCCCCCTTCACGATTATGAAATGGCCAAGCAGTACAAGGAATATATCGATTTCATCCAGAATACAAGACTGTGAGAACGCCATGCCGGCAGGGCGCTGAGGGCTGCAGCGGAGGCCTCGATACATATAAAATGACACCGCAGGCGCCTGCTTTGCCCCATAAAGTGGACTTTATAACTCACCGGTCCGGCGGCCTTCAAACTATGCGGAAGGCAAAGCCTATCCCGGACAGAACCATGGCATCCCCGGGACATGAATCCCGGAGACCGTCCCAGCCTTCAACTGCAAAGCGGCGGTGAACCTTCGGGAATACAGGTCCGGTCTCTATGGCCCCCAATTTACGAAAGAAGTCTTATATTGGATAATACTGATAAAAATACCCTCTCCATCCGGGACAAAATGAAACTGATTCTGGATACTGGTCAGATGATGATGGAGAACGGCGCCGGCAGCAAACGCATCGTGCGGGATATGCTGCAGACCGCCGCCTACCTTGGCATTTACTGGGAAGATGTGCAGATCCACATTACCTACTCCACCATTATGATTAATGTGGATGACGGGAAAAAGGCCTATACCATGTTCCGCAAGTGCTACCGCCACGGCGTAAACATGACCACCATCCTGCAGACCAGCCGTACCAGCTGGCGGGCCCTCTACCAGAACGACCCCTACCATGTGTTTGTCACCCATCTTCATAAAATCCAGCAGAACTGCGGAAAGAGCCTCTACCCCGAATGGATGGTCATTCTGGCCATCGGCCTGGCATCCTCCGCTTTCTGTCTGATTTTCGGCGGCCATGCGGTGGAAGCTTTATACACCATGCTGGCTGCCATCACCGGCGCTCTGGTGCGGTTTATCTGCAGCCGCCTGGAAATCAACGGCTATGTCACCATTGCCGCTTCCGCCTTTGCCGCCACCGTCTGCGCCTATTTCACCATGTACCTGCCCGGTGCCATTTCTCCTTTTCTCCCCATCGTGGCCTGCGCCCTCACGCTGATTCCCGGTGTGCCCCTCATTAATGCGGTAGATGATTTCCTGAACAATTACCTTACCTCCGGCATGACCCGCATCACCCATACCCTGCTCATCATGCTGGCCATGACCTTCGGGATTGCCGGTGCTGCAGGCGTTACCGACGTTCCCAGCTTTACTGCCATCCGCATTGCACCGGAACACCTTTACCTGGCCCAGGCCCTGGCAGCCGCCATGGCCGCCCTGGGCTTTTCCGTCATGTTCAATGTGCCCAAACGATACATCCCCGCTGCCTGCCTGGGTGCCATCATTACGGTGGACGTGAGGGATGTCCTCATGGTTATCTTCCACTTCAGCATGGCCAGCTCCTCCTTCTTCGGCGCTGCCGTGCTGTCTCTCCTCTATTTCAGCATTTCCCGTTTCTTCCACGCCCCGGTCTTCGTGGTCACCATACCGGCCATCATCCCCCTCATTCCCGGCGTCCTCCTCTATCGTTTCCTTTTTGCCATCATTGATATTCAGCATATGAATATCCTGGAACTGCTCATCGCCCTGCAGACGGGAGTAGAAGCCATGCTCATCCTTCTCGGCATATCCCTGGGCGCCACCCTGCCGGATGTGCTGGGTCATCAGTACATCGAGCGCGCCAAGCGTAAAAAGCTGCAGAAACTTCTGGCCAAACGGGATACCAATATGGAAGAAGTCAAAGAAGCCGC
>NZ_JBJEXP010000042.1:23512-48165 GCF_051885895.1 Dialister sp.
TGCAGAAACTTCTGGCCAAACGGGATACCAATATGGAAGAAGTCAAAGAAGCCGCTGATCTGGATAAAGCAAGCATAAGAGGATAGTGAGATAGTTTTCTCGCCTGCCGCCAGGCAGCGCCTGATTATATGACCTCTGACTGCTGATATATAACAACATGAGTATCACTATCGGCAGATACCTAGATTCTTTGCTGGCATAGAGAAAAGCAATGGAGCATGATTAGCATTCTTTCCCGTACGCCCTTTGCCACTGCGTGGCATTCGTCCCGGTGGGAAGCGTGTCAATTGATTCTCTATCGCCGGTATGACTCAAGTTCTCCTGCCATCTCAAGGGGAAACAAGAAATTTAAAGGATTTTCCTATAAATCCCCCGACCGATGCAGAATGACAGGTGGAACGGGAGACAAAAAACTAGAAACGGGAAAGTATCCGCCCCGTTTCATACCAAAAAATATCCCCTATCCTGCCGGAATTCAGAGGAGCAGGATAGGGGTTGTTTCTCACTTCCGGAGAAGTGAGGGGGGACAACGATATGGAAGGATGAACCCTATTGATTCATCAGTGTCCCTGTGGTGTGAGGAAGGCTCTCAGATATGAGCTTTGGCACCTTCTTCTTTAGCAGCCAGTGCTGCCTTTTCAGCTCTTTCCTTTTCAAGAACGCCCTGGAAACGGACAACTTCTTCTTTGATAACAGGAGAGAGAACCAGCAGGGAAATGAGGTTTGGAATTGCCATGAGTGCGTTGGCAATATCGGAAAGGTTCCATACCAGATCAAGGGTCTGGGTAGCACCTACATAAACGACCAGGGAGAAAATAACTCTGTAAACCATGTTGTATTTGTGAGTACCGAAGAGGTATTCCCAAGCTTTTTCACCGTGATATTCCCAGCCAAGGATGGTGGAGAAGGCGAAGAGGATAATGCCGATAGCTACGATATAGGTACCAATAATTCCGATGTTGCTGGAGAAAGCTGCCATGGTGAGGGCAATGCCTTTCAGCGGAGCGCCGCTGGCATCTGTTGCACCAAGGACACCGGAGGAAGCAATGGTGAGACCGGTGATGGAGCAGACTACGATGGTATCCCAGAAAGTACCGGTCATGTTGATGTAGCCCTGACGAACAGGATCATCGGTGGTAGCAGCTGCGGCTGTGATAGCTGCAGAGCCCAGGCCGGCTTCATTGGAGAAGCAGCCTCTGGCAACGCCATAACGCATGGAGTTCATAACGGTAACGGTGATGGTACCAAGGATGCCGCCGCCAACAGCCTGCGGATCGAAGGCCATCATGAAAATCAGGTAAAGGCCGTGTGGAACATTCTGGATATTGAGAAGAATGCAGATGAGACCAGCAACGATATAGAATACAGCCATGCCAGGAACAACAACAGAGGAAACTTTGGAAATTGTCTTGATACCGCCAACGATGATAATCAGGGAAAGAATGGTGAGAATGACGCCGCAGACTTCAAGAGGCATTCCGAAGACTGTCTGTACAGCGCCGGAAATGGAGTTTGCCTGGGTCATATTGCCGATACCGAAAGAAGCGATGACGGAGAAGAGTGCGAAGAGGAAGCCCAGAGTTCTGCCGGCTGTCTTGTTCTTGAAGCCGTTTTTCATGGTGAACATGGGGCCGCCCTTCATTTCACCTTTGGCATTGACTTCACGGTATTTAATAGAGAGCATGCATTCGGAGAATTTGGTGGTGAGGCCGAAGCATGCGGAAATCCACATCCATACCAGGGCGCCGGGGCCGCCGGAGAACATTGCCGTAGCAACACCTACGATGTTGCCGGTACCGATGGTAGCAGCCAGTGCTGTCATCAATGCGGAGAATGGAGAAACATCGCCCTTGCCGCGTTTGGTGGTGCGGGCTTCTTTAGACAGAACGCTGCGGATTGCATAAGGCAGATTCCGCCAGGTCTGGAATTTTAATAAACAGGTGAGGTACACGCCGGTACCTACAAGGAGCACCAGCATTACCGGGCCCCAGACTATGCCGTCGATCGTGTTGACTAGCGAGTTGATTGCAGCCATGTCCATAATAATATCCCCCTTACATTTGACCCGTAATTTTTCCTGAGAATTAAAACAACCGCCGCACTCAGGCTGATGGTGTGTTAAGTCTGAGGCTGGCGGTTGTATGTATGTATGCATCCATGCATGCAGCGGGAGTTACCCATGTGCCAGCCCTGTCCTTTTGCCTGAGAGATTCGGGATTTACGGGTGAAATCCCTTTACACCTTCGGCGCCCAATGAATTGGGACTCTCCAGAGTTGTGTCCGTACACAGTTTCGTGTTCTACTGAACGCCTGATAGTATTACTCCTTCGGCAGACGATCCTTTTGACCGTCATTTTTCAGTGTACATCATCCACCATATTGCTTTTTCAGCTTCTTTCGGGAACCAGATCTGAATTCCCCCTACGGAAGCCTGCCGTGCATTTGCGGCATATATTCACAGGCATTGCCTGATCCTATACATAGATTTGGATTATTATGGAAACCATTTTTAGAAAAGCAGGGCCTCCACTTCGGGAAATATTTCCAGGGATATTTCCCGAAGCCCGGCACTCTCCGATGAATCAGTTTAGGAGGGCTTACCCATCGGAGTGCCCTCAGCCGGATGGGGTGTCATATTAATCCCGGCAGAAGGAAAATGGGAAAACCTTTCTGACAGGAAATAATATGTTATATCAGTGCCTGATTGAAAGACTCAGTTTTCTGTATCTGCAGAAATTTTGGTCTTTACTTCCTTGCTGGGATCCTGGTCTACGTATTCTTCGTAGTCCTTGCCTGTCTTCAGGTGGTCGAAATACTTGGCAGTTTCTCTTACCACCACGCCGGACAGGGCCAGCAGGGCAATCAGGTTAGGTATAGCCATGAGTCCGTTGACGATATCCGCCAGAACCCAGATGGCTTCCAATTTCAAAAATGCGCCGCTTGCAACAAGTGCGATGAAAATCAGGCGGTAGGGAAGAACTCCCTTTGTTCCTGCCAGATAAATCATGCAGCGTTCGCCGTAATAGTTCCATCCGAGGATGGTGGTGAAAGCGAAGAGCACCAGGCCAATCATGAGCATGTATCCGCCGAATGTGGGGAATGCATCTTTGAAAGCTGCATTGGTCAGGGCCGCTCCGTTCAGGCCGTTCAGCCATTCACCGGAAACGACGATGGTGAGACCGGTCAGTGTGCAGATGATAATGGTATCAATGAATGTACCGGTCATGGAAATAAGTCCCTGTTCTGCAGGCCATTTTGTTTTAGCAGCGGCTGCTACGATAGGAGCAGAGCCAAGGCCGGATTCATTGGAGAACACGCCTCTGGCAATACCATTTCTCATAGCCATAATCATGGTAGAACCAAGGAAACCGCCTGCTGCTGCACTGCCTGTAAATGCATTGGAAATAATTGTTTCAACAGCACCAGGAATCTTATCTGCGAAGAAAATCAATACACCAACGGTTGAAACGAAGTAAATCACTGCCATAGCCGGAACGATTTTAGAAGCGGCTGCGGCGATGGACTGAAGTCCTCCCAGTGTAATTGCTGCTACCAGCACAGTCAGGATAATGGCTGTCCACATGGGATCCAGTCCGATAGTCATCCTGGTGATATCCACAATGGAATTCACCTGGGCAAAAGTACCAATTCCGAAGTAAGCGACCATAACGCCGAAGATGGCGAAGAGGGTGCCCAGCCATTTATACTTCTCGCCCATACCGTTTTTGATGTAGAACATGGGGCCGCCGGCGATTTCACCTTTGGCATCCACTTCACGGTACTTGACGGCCAGAAGACCTTCTGCATACTTGGTGGCCATTCCGAAAAATGCGGCAAGCCACATCCAGAAGATGGCACCGGGACCGCCGGCTGCAATAGCTGTAGCCACACCGACAATGTTGCCGGTACCGACGGTAGCAGAAAGGGCTGTGCAGAGAGCTTTGAAAGAATCAATATCACCACTGCCTGCATTCTGTGCCTTGAAAATCAGTTTCAGCGCCTTCGGTAATTTGAATACCTGCAGGAGCTTCAGCCTGATGGTCAGCAGGATGCCGGTTCCAACAAGAAGAACCAGCAGCGGCGGCCCCCAGATAAAACTATCCAGCGAATTCAACACGTCCATGTAATTCAAATCCATTTTTACAACGCCCTCCAGTAATAAGATATGTCACAAAAAAACCGGCATTCCATAAGAAATAAAACTCTGGAAGCCGGCATTGTCTACCTTAAACGGGACACATAAGTGTGACGTTGCTTTCTCTGTCCTTTTGCCTGAGAGATTGGGATGTTTCCATCCTTACACCTTCGGCGCTCTTTAATCGAGACTCTCCAGAGTGTGTCCACATACGGTACTTATCTTTTTGAGATACCTGAGAGTGTCACTCCTTCGGTAAGCCTTAAGGCTTTCTCCCATATGTTTCATCCACCTGTATGAATTTGATGTTTGCATTATAGGTCCATCGGAAATATTTTGCAAGAGGTTTTTTCACATTTAATTTTTTTCTAATTTTTAGTCGATTTGGAAGAGCAGGCTGTAATCCTGAAGGTTTATACATCTCGATCGGGAAAGTATAGCACTCTCAGGCAATAAAACCTGGCGCTTCCAGCCGATGGCAGACAACAAAAAAGGGCCGCTCCCAGGGCGTCCCTTTTTTCATACTACCTGCGAAGCAGTTCTTATAATTTCCTCTCTATTCCTCCGGTATGGAGAAATATAAAGGGCAATGCCGCTCTCACCGGTTCTCTGTCATACTACCCCAGAGCCACATCCAGTGTCATCATAACCATAAAACCTATGGCAAAGGTAATGACACCCACATCGGAGTGTTTTCCCTGAGACATTTCGGGAATAAGCTCCTCCACCACCACATACATCATGGCTCCGGCAGCAAAGGACAGAAGGTAGGGCATAAGCGGTACGATAAGGGATGTGAGAAGGATGGTGATAAAACCGCCCACCGGTTCCACAGCCCCCGACAGCACCCCGCCTACAAAGGATTTCATCTTCCCCATGCCGGTTCCACGAAGGGGCATGGAAATAATGGCGCCTTCCGGAAAATTCTGAATGGCAATGCCCAGGGACAGAGCCATGGCTGCAGCAAAGGTAATGCCCTCATGGCCGGAAAGATATCCTGCCAGCACTACACCTACTGCCATGCCCTCCGGTATGTTATGCAGCGTCACCGCCAGTACCAGCATGGTGGTTCTGGCCAGATGGCTCCTGGGACCTTCCGCTTGTTCCGCCCCCATATGAAGATGAGGAATGGCATGATCCAGCAGAAGAAGAAATGCCATGCCGCCGCCGAAACCGATAACCGCCGGAAGAAAAGCCAGCCTTCCCAGGGCGGAAGATTCATCCAGCGCCGGTATGAGAAGACTCCATATAGAAGCCGCCACCATGACGCCGGACGCAAATCCCGTCAGCCCCCGCTGCACGCCGCGGTCCATTTCTCCCCGCATGAAAAACACACAGGCCGCCCCCAGAGAGGTGCCCAGAAAGGGAATAAACAATCCCCAGAAAATATCCATATTCATGGTCAGTCTCCTTTAACAAAAATTGTAATGTTTCATATTAAACATATGCTAAATGAGAGGCTTTGTCAATATGGTTATTAGGGCCTATTAAAAATGTTTCTAGTTTTGTTTCTTTTTACTGACTTTTTTCTTCCTCGTCTGCTGCCTGTCCCACCGGCAATTCACATGTTGTGAATAACTCCGCTGTGAATCACTGTGATAAACTTTTCCCATAGTGCCTGTGATTTCCGCTGCATTTTCTGTGAAAATCCCAAACAGTTCACAGGGTTCTGCACAAAATGTGGATAACTGAAAAGGCCGCTCACGCGGCCTGATTTCAAAAAATGCAAAGAGTTAAAATGCTGTACTTTCTCTTCCATTCATGGGGACATTACAGCTGCCTGTCCATAGTGCCGCCGCATCCCGGAAGAAGCAGATACCATCTGCGGCATCCGCCCTGCCCCTCTTTCAGGAGTACAGTGCGCCGCCGTCACATAACCGGCTCACTGTTTCACAAATTCCCCTATATGTCTGTTAATCACAGCGGCTATCCTCTTTTTCGCCTCCACGTCGCCATGGAGTCCGTCCAGCGCCAGATCCGGCGGCATGACGCTGTCTTCCTCAAAGGCTGCGGCCGTATCAATATGGGGTTCCTGCCTTATAAAGTCATTGACCTTGCGGAATTCTTCTTCCCAGTTATCCACAGTAGGTTCATGAAATACCTTATCTATGCTGTATGGATTGATAGGGGGCAGTGTGAGAAGGATGGGCACAATGCCGTTATCCCTGCATTTCTGCTGTATGGCTTTCAGATCGGCAATCACATCCTCTGCCGGCACGCCGCCGCGAAGACTGTTGCTGCCGCCCATGATGAGAAGATACTTTAAATGGAAAGGAAGCACATCCCTTTCAAAACGCTCCACCATGTCATGGCTTGTGTTGCCGGAATCTCCCAGATTGATGGTATCAAAATCAAGATAATGGCCATAGCTGTATTCCAGATCATTGGGACCGTAGGACATACGTCCGCCGCCATGGGTAATGCTGTCTCCATAAAGGCCGATGGTATATCCTTCCGTAGAAAAGGTTCGTTTCTGAGGCAGGCTCCATTCCCCTACCGCATTGCCTGCTTCATCCTTTCCTCTTACCCGCCAGTACCAAGTGCCGTAGCGGGGTGTATCGTCATAGTAGTCCATATAGGGGAAATCACCGCCGCCTATATGATAGATGGAATGCTCTGTGCCCTCTGTATTTTCGGGATATTGGGAAAGCACTTCCACTTCATAGGAGGAAACGCCGGGATTGCCTGTATAGGAATAGACGGGATACAGAAGCGCTCCGCCCCGTTCACTGCTTCTGTCCGCTCTGGGAAGCGGGGCATTTCTGACAACCGGTGTTACTGAATCGGCCAGAGCCAGGGGACGGCTTTCCTCTCCTATGGAGAGCCCGTCAAAATCCAGAGGTCTTTCCTGCCAGTACAGCCCTTTCAGGGATGCATAGATTCCACTTTCCGGAAGAAGCATGTCATTGGTATAGGCAGTCGTTTCATAGACCCTGGTCATCTTCCCTTTTTCCAGGCGGCTGAAGGTGACATCATATTTCACCGCATCATAATCCGGCTCCCAGGAAAGATGAAGCAGCCCGGCAGCGGAAACAGTGCCTGCTGTCAGAAGGGCTGCCGATAAGACAGTCAGTAGAATTTTTATTTTCATAGGATCACTCCACTGTTTCACGTGAAACAATACGGGCCGAAGCTACAGAGGACAGCGGCCCCTACTTTCTGAACTCATCCATATGCCGGTTGATTTCTCCGGCTATCATCTGCTTGGCATTCCAGTCACCGTGAATACCGTCCATGGCCAGCTCACCGGGCATAACAGGATAGTCTGCAAAGGGAGCCGCCGTATCAATATGGGGCTGGCTCCTTATCCAGCTGTTTACCGTTTCCACCGATTCTTTCCAGCCGCTGTATGTCACATCGCCGTAATATTTCTGAATATTTTCCGGATTGATAGGCACAATGGTCAGAAGGATAGGAATAATATGATGTTCCAGGCATTTCTTCTGAATGGCTTCCAGGTGACCGATCACCTTCTGGGGATCTGCCCCCATACGAAGATCATTGATGCCGCCCATGATGAGGAGGTATTTTACATGGAAAGGAAGTACATCCCTTTCAAACCGGTCCTCCATCATTTCCGTGGTGTCCCCGCTTCTTCCCATATTTACTGCAGGAAAATCAAGATAGGTGACATAGCTGTAGGCCATATCCGCCGGGCTGTGGTACAGATGGCCGCCGCCCTGGGTAATGCTGTCTCCGAAGATTCCCACTTCAAAGTGCTCTTCCGGATTGGTTCTTACCTTTTCCGGAAGGCTCCAGATGCCAACGGGATTTCCATTTTCATCCATACCCCGTACCCGCCAGTAGAAGGTGCCTATTCTCGGATTGTCATCGTACACGTTGGAAAGGGTGGTTGTCTTGGAAAAGACACGATATTTAGAGGGTGCTGTGCCTTCCGTATTTTCCGGATAGGCATCGGTCACTTCCACCTCATATTTCGCAGCTCCCGGATTTCCCGCATAGGAATAAACGGGATAAAGAAGGGTGGAGCCGTTGCCGGGCCGGTAAACATGGGGATAAGGCGCATTCCGCTTCACTACCTTCATCGTGCTTCTGACTTCCATGGGTGAGGAAAAGGGACCCATTCCCTGCCAGTTGGCATCAATGGGACGCACCCTCCAGTAAAGGGGCGCTTCTCCCGGTGGAAATGCGGCAAGATCGACCAGCACCTGGTTGGAATAAATTCTTTGGTTATCGTACAAATGCTGCTCCAGAGGACTGTTTCTGTCCAGATTTTCCGGAAGTCCTCTGAAAATTTCCACTTCGTACCGAACTGATTCCGGATCTTCCTGCCAGGTCAGGAGGATAAGGTTTTCTCCCGTATCAGATTTTTCTTCCGCCTGTCCCGCAGCGGCGCCGTCGTCTTTTCCTGCAGCCAGGGCACTGTGAAACAGCATTTCATCGGCTGTCATACCTTCTGCCCGGACAGACAGAGGAAACAGCAGTGCCATGCCCAAAAGGGCTGCCGGAACGGTTTTCACTGCCTGATGTTTTAAAATTAAGGAAATTTTCATAATGTATAATTAATTCCTTTTCTCTTTCAGAAAAGCAGGGACTGCATAAAAATCAGTATTTTCCTGCTTCCTGATGCAATAGAAGAAAGGCGACCATGCGAACAGCCGTCGATTGATAAATATGAATGCCGAAGGATCAGATAAAAAGACATCGGAAGCCGGATTCCGCGATACAGTCACTGCTTCTTCAGCTCTTCATGAAGATAGCGGAGCGCTGTTTCCGCATCATGATTTCCCATGGCTGCTGCCTTTTCCAGCCATCTTACCGCTGCCAGGCTGCTCTTTTCCGTACCATATCCATACTGATAGCAGGCTGCCAGCCAGCCCATGGCTTCCGGAAATCCGCGGTCTGCCGCCTTTTTAAAAAGTGCAAAGGCTTTCGTATCATTTCCTTCTTCGTGGTACATGGCTCCCAGCTGGGTGGAAGAGGAATCCATGCCTTCGTCTGAGGCTTTCTGATACCAGATTTTCGCCAGCCTGCGGTCTTTTTTCGTACCGTTGCCATAATAATAGCAGTTTCCCAGATTTCCCATGGCAGTAGGTTCTCCCCCTTCTGCCGCTCTCTTCGTATACCGGAATCCTTCCTTTTTTTCCTGTCCCTCGCCGAAAAGATACAGCATGCCAAGAGCGGTGCCTGCCTTTAAATGACCCTTGGAAAAGGCTTTTTTAAAAAGACGGATTCCTTCCTTTTCATCTTTGGCAACTCCGTCTCCCAGATAATAGAAGTAGGCCATGCGCTGCCATGCATCAGGATAGCCTGCTTCCGCTGCCTTCCTGTAGCAGAGCAGGGCTTTTTTATCATCTATGTATTTTTTCAGAAGGGGAGAATTATCCTTGACATGCCGGTCATGGAACTGTCCCAGGTCATTCCAGGCCTTCCAGTATCCCTGCATGGCTGCTGCTTCCAGAAGATGAAGAGAGGTATGCACCTCTTCCTCAGTCTTTCCATGAACTACGCCGAGACAGCCCAGTGCTTCCATGGCATATATGCCGCTTTCTTCCCTGGCTCCGGCAATCCACTTTTCTTCCGCATCCATGATTTCATGAAATTCCTCATGACTGAGTGCGTCATAATGGAGCATACAGTAAATTCCGCAGAGTCCATCTCCCGCACGGGCGCCCTGCAGTGCCTTTTTAACGGCCCCTTTCGGAGAATAAGGGACGACGCCCAGATAATACTGTTCATAAAGCGCCAGAAAATAAAGTGCCCTGGCACTGCCTTCCTCTGCCAGCTTTTGGAACAGCGGATAGGCTTCTTTGATCTGATAGGACTGAAATAATTTTTCAGCTGTTTCCAATTCTGTCATCATGGTTCCTCGTTTCTTTTGGAAATATGATCTTTTCTATTATAGCAGATGATGAAATACGCGGCTTTGCCATGCAGTTCGGGCAGCAAAGCCGCAGATCATACAGAAAAACCAGATTTCCTTTATTCAAAGGTTATGAAAATAAAAATGAAAATAAATAAGTTTAAAAAGGAAATGCAGTACCATTTCCCCAGAGCGGTACTGTATTTCTTCAGAACCGCCGGCTCTCCGGCCTGTTAGATATCATATATTCCCTGTTTCTTTAATTCTTTCGCCGCTTCCTCCGAACCCTGGTCTGCCGCTTCCTGAAGATAATCTATCCCCTTTTCCCGATCCGGTTCCGTTCCTTTTCCATAGAGGTACATCATGCCTGTCATGTACAGAGCTCTTTCTTCTCCCTTGGACGCAGACGCTTCCATATAGGGCAGGGCTTCTTCCTCTTTTCCCCGGTTCAGATAAAAAAGAGCCAGGGAAAAGAGGGCTTCCTCGTATCCATAGGCGATGGCATCTTTCAGAAAATCCTCCGCCTTTTTTATATCTTTTTCCACAGTGATTCCATTTTCATAGTAGAAGGCCAGCTCTGCCATAGCTTCGCCATTTCCCCTGGCTGCCGCTTTTTCATACCATGACCGCGCTTTTACGGGATCCGGGTCTATTTCTACTTCCATATCCATGGTTCCTTCGTAGAATTTTCCCAGAAACAGAGCTGCTTCTTCATTGCCGTGTTCCCAGGACTGCTCCATCCAGGATACCGCTTTCCGGCATTCCTCAGGGGTTTTGGCTTTCGTGGCAGATGTAAGGCCCAGCATGTATTCACTTTCGCTGTCATGAAATGCAGCCGCCTTGCGGAAGCAGGCCATTGCCTTTTCTTCATCGGGAGCGGAAGCATATCCTTCTTCATAGGCCATGCCCAGATCGTAGAGAGCTTTCCAGTATTCGTAAAAAGCTCCCTTGGCCAGCCATTTCAAGCCTTCTTCAAAATTCAGGATAACCCCGTTTCCCAGGTAGGACAGGCCTGCCTCGTCCATAGCCAGCACATCCCCCTGGTTGGCTGCAAGAAGTATGCGGGAAAAATCACGATTCACCGTATCCCACATATCCTTTCCCTTTTCTCCCTGCAGGAGAGCAGCGCCGCAGAGTGGATCTCCCAATTTTCTTCCCTCTTCAAACAGAAGACGGCTTTTTTCCTCATCCGCCCGGCGATGGCCGTATCCTTCCCGTTCAATCAGTCCCAGAATGTACAGGGCCCGTCCGCTCTTTTCCTTTTTCAAAGCTTCATAGGCCTCATCTATTTTCCCCTGTAAAAACAGACTTTCTCCTTCAGACATATACGACTCCTTTCCCATGAAATCGGTGTCTGTCCCACCCGATCCTTTTATGTTTTTATAGGCAGAAAGTTTTCTGCCGGTAACTTCCGAACTTCATTCCAGGTCCTTAAAATGACCGGGAGACGGATTTCCCGTTCCGCACTTCTGCCTCAGAACCATCCATCAGAAATAACTTTTCAGATCCTCTTCCGCCTGTTTTTCGCCTTTCATGGCGGCCCGCTGGAGAAGCTCCTGCGCTTTTCTCAGATTTCTGGGAACCACGGTGCCGGCCAGGTAGAAATGGGCCAGGGCATATTCTGCCTTGGGTTCTCCCAGATCAGCCGCTTTTTTATAGTTTTCCAGGGCTTTTTCCGGATCTCTCTGCTCTACATACCAGTTTCCCAGAACCGTGAAAGCCATGGGATCCTTTCCTTCTGCCAGATTTTCCAGCATTTGCAGGCCCTGATCCACATCCTGTGCCACACCCCTCCCATGCAGCAGACATACCGCCAGTTCGCGGAAAGCATCGGAGTCTCCTTCCATGGCTGCCTGCTTCAGATAGGATGTTCCTTTGACTTCATCATCCGGGCTGCCGTATCCATATACATAGAGAATGCCCAGCATGGTTCCCGCCATGGTGTTTCCTGCAGCCCAGGCTTTCTGGAAGCACTGCTCCGCTTTTTCCAGATTCACTTCGGTGCCTGTGCCTCTGAAATAGGAACTGCCCAGTCCCATGAGCGCTTCTTCATCTCCCCGCTGCGCAGCCAGTCTCAGATGGGAAAATCCTTTTTCCGGGTCATAGAGAGTATGGCCCTCTTCATCTTTCAGGCCTTCTGCCGTATAGATATCCCAGAGAGCAGTATCCGCTTCTCTGGAGCCGTGAGCAGAGGCTTTTTCAAAACAGGTCACCGCTTTGCGAATGTCCCTTTCCGTGCCGATACCGTCCCGGAAGCAGCAGCCCAGCTGAAATTCTCCATTGCCGTATTCCATGGCTGCACTTTTTAAATACAGGGTAAAGGCTTTATGCTCATCCCGTTCTGCAAAGCTGTCATTTTCCCAGATCCATCCTGCCCGCACCATGGCGTCCACATGGCCAAGGGAAGCCGCTTTCTCATACCAGGCCAGTGCTTTCTTCAAGTCTGCTTTCTTATGATGGCCGTGTTCATAAATAAGCCCCAGTTCCATCATGGCAAAGGTATTTCCTTCTTCCGCCATTTTTCTGAGCTTCTTGACCAGCTTTTCAAAATCTGCAGACGTAATGTCAGGATCCCTGCTTTCCACAAAAAATAGGCCCAGGGGATTTTGGAGCCTGATGGCTTTGGCAAGGAAATCGTCGGCCATTTTTTCATTGACCGGCCCCGTCATGCCGCAGGCATACATCTGGGACAGCATGGCCGCAGCGGTACCTCTGTCTTCATCACTGCCCGGCCCCTGATACAGGCGGCTGTACATGGCAAGAGAAGCGCTGAAATTGCCTTTCAGCAGAAGTTCCTGAGCGTTATCAATGGTATCTGTCATGGAAAATCTCCTTTTTGAAATAGCGGGACAGCAGACCGGCAGGCTGGTGAAGCACGGAGCCGGCTCTATTCTCCTGTAGACCGGCAGGACAGCCCCCCTGACCGCCGGATACAGTCATGTTACGTCGGTCAAATCATGTACATGAAAGTT
The DNA here is from genome assembly GCF_051885895.1 of Dialister sp. Taxonomy (GTDB): domain Bacteria; phylum Bacillota; class Negativicutes; order Veillonellales; family Dialisteraceae; genus Dialister. The sequence goes on from NZ_JBJEXP010000042.1 coordinate 36,444, forward strand.
CTTCCAGCTTTCCTGACTTCCCTCTGCACGGCAAAAGCACTGCCTATGACTCTTCTTTCCGGATGTTTCACGTGAAACAATTTGATAAAGGCAGTCTGCCGTAAAGACTTTTATTTAATCATATATGTCTCATTCCTCCAGGTCAAGGAAAAAGAACGGCATAGCCTTTGTTCCCTTTAACCGGCTGTCCGGCTGCATTGTTTCACGTGAAACAGTTTTCCATTCATCAGCAGGATGGACAGGAATATGAGCCCCATGCCCATATATTGAAGCGGCTGCAGGGTTTCCTGAAAAAGCAGGGCACCTAACAGAGAAGCAGTAATTGTTTCTGCTGAAGCAATCACCGGGACTTTGCTGTTTTCCCGGATTTTCTGCACGCCCTTATAGTAAATCACATAGGCCAGTGCTGTAGGAATGAGGGCATAAAGAAAACCTGCAAAGGCAATGGAAATATTTCCCGCTTCCGAAAGCACATCCGGATCACAGGCAAGAAGGAAAAGGGAAGCAAAGAAATAGCTGTAGGTGCTCATGGCCCATACGTTGGTCTTTTCTCCTGCCATGCGCCCGAAAATGGATGTCATGCCATAGGTCATGCCGGACAGAATGCCGCAGACAATGCCATAGGGAGAAAAGCCGGAAAGGGACAGGTGTCCGTCAGTTACTGTCAGAACACAGCCTGCTATGCAGAGAAGGAGGGCATTCCATTTCCTTATGGTCAACGATTCCTTTAAAAGAAAATGGGCTGCTGTCAATGTACAGACAGGAGCGGTATTCAGAAAGACTGCGCTCATGGTCATGCCGATTTCCACAATGGCACGGTTGTAAAAGACATTGTACAGGCCCTGGCAGATAAGTCCAAGAAGGGCGGAAAAGAACAGAGCTCTTCTGGAAATAAAAAGGGCCCGCACACCGCCCAGAAGGAGTGTCATGAAAAGAAGGATGATAAAGGCAAAGGCCATGCGAAGGAAGCTGATAAGGGCCGATGATGCCCCTAGTCCATTCATCCATAGAACGAAAAGCCCAATGGTCCCCCACAATATGCTGCCTATGAGTATTTCTACTATGCCTCTTTTTTCCTGCCGGTTCATAAAGTACCTCCTTACATGTATTTTCTCCATTATCTCTGATATTTCATAAAAAAGATAACAGGAATATGTGATGACCATATAAGGAATGCTTATATGAATATTTTGTGATATGCTTGACATATATCTTATTCTGTTTTGCCAAAAGGGGAATTCATCATGGATGCCTATAAAATCGAAGCCCTGCTCTGCGCGCTGGAAATGAAAAGTCTGAATAGAGCAGCAGAAAAGCTGCACTGTACCCAATCCAGCCTTTCCCAGCTCATGAACAGCCTGGAAAAGGAACTGGGCGTCAGAATTCTGGAAAGGACCCATCAGGGCATCTGTCTGACGGAGCAGGGAAAAGAGCTTCTCCCCTTCCTCATGGATATGCACCGGAATTATGAAATTTTGGAAATCAAGGCAAGGCGGATTCGGGAAGGCAGGGAAAGGCCCGTCCGTATCGGTTCTTTTTCCAGCATAGCCAACCTGTGGCTTCCGGATATATTGAAGAAATTCAGGAAACTTCATCCTGCGCTTACCTTCGATCTCCGTGTGGGAACCGACGCGGTCCGTCAATGGCTTCTGGAAGGCAGAATTGACATAGCCTTCGGCGATGACAGGCGTTTAGGCGATTTCCATTGGATTCCTCTCAGAAAGGACCCTCTGGAAGCTGTCATTCCCGCTTCCTTTCCCATGCCGTCTTCCTCTTTCCTTACCATGAAAGAGCTGTCTTCCTATCCTCTTCTCCTGGCCCCGATGAATGGATTTGACAGCTATGCAGGCATGCTTTCCAATAAGAAGATTTCCGTCACCTGCGACGATGACTACACCCTTCTTTCCCTGGTTCAGAAAAGCCTTGGCGCCACCCTCATGCCCCGTCTCAGTCTTTTCCGCTGTCCTGACGGTGTCCGCTGTTTCCCTCTGCAGCCTGAAATCTGCCGTGTGCTGGGCATCGCCCTTCCGCCGCATCCCCGGAAAGCGGCAGAGATGCTGGCCTCCTTTGCCAAAGAAAGGCTTGCAGAAAATCAATGATTTCCACAGAAAAAGAGCTCCCTGTGAGAGCTCTTTTTTAAATACACAGATGCATTCGAAGAGTCTGATTTCATAAGAATTTTCATGAAATGCCCAAACCGCGGACTGTCAATAATTGCCGGGGAGGAAATAGGTAGGATCCACTGCATCTCCATTAATCCTGACTTCATAATGGCAGTGGGGCCCTGTACTGTTTCCTGTACTGCCTGCCAGGGCGATGACCGTTCCCTGTTCCACTTCCTGTCCTACCGTGACAAGGAGGGCGGAATTGTGGCCGTAGCGGGTGACCAGGCCTCCTTCATGCTTGATTTCAACCAGGTTGCCATAGCCGCCTACCCAGCCGGCCTGGGTAACTACGCCGGAAGCGGTGGCTTCGATAGGTGAACCGTAGTCTACTGCAATATCAATGCCTTCATGATAGGTGGATCCGATGCCGCCGGGGCTGGAACGGAAACCGTAGGTGCTGGAGATGGTGCCTTTCACCGGCCAGATATCCGGAGTGGTGGAGGACGTCTGGAGCAGAGGAGCCTGCATGCCGTAGGTTTCATTCATCAGCTTTTCCCGAAGCACGATCATGGTCTTGATCTGGCTGTCGAGCCGCTGGTCAAGCTTTCTCATGCGGCTCAGGAGCTGACCGGGCGTTGAAATTTCTGCATTGTCTCCCGTTTCCTTCACATTGCCGTGATCAGAGGCCTTTACGTCTCTTGCCTTATCCGGCACCGTAGAAGCGCCGCCCTGTCCGCCTTCGCCGGAAGAGGAAATGTTCTGCGCTGCTCCGTTGGTATTGGCCTTGATCATGTCCTGCAGCTGACCGGACAGTTTTTCAATGGTTTTTGTCTTATCTGACAGAGCATCCATTTTTTCTTCTGCCATTTTCAGCTGGTTTTTATAAAGCTCATTTTCATTCTTCAGAGAGTTCATGGATACTGCAGAATAGACTGCCGTTCCCAGACTCAGAAGGAACACGGCAGCTCCTGCCAGGGATATGATTTTCAGTTTTTTGATTTCTTTATCGGTAAAGGAGAATGTCACTTCTCCTGTGTCTGGATTTAATGTTTTTTTCATGTAAAACCTGCTGTATATAATAAACTGACTTCGGAACTATCCCCCTGTTCCGGATGCTTAATCAATGAAAAATATCTGCCGGCACCGCCTTCTGCACTCTTTTCCCCTGCTGCTCCGGTGATTTATTTCTTTGCCATATCAATTTTATGCTGCTGCGGATGCGATTCGGAAGAAACCGCACCGCCCGCCGGATTTCCTGCTTCTTCCGCCATGTCGGGCATCAGGGTATCCAGGGCAATATTAATGCTTTCCGCTTCTTCCGAGGAAAGCGCCTCTCTGCACTGTCCGTTCACGACCTTCTTGGCATAAATCCGGGAAGTGTCATGGCCTGCCAGGGAAGAAAGGATGAAGCCGTTGTTCTTTCCATCCAGAACCGTCAGGGAGAAAGACAGCTTGTCTCCCGTATCATCAAAGGCATCGTACCGTACCAGCCCCACCTTCTGGAAGGACTGAAGCTGCATGGTTGCCAGAAGTTCCTGCTGGTGAAGCATGTTTTCCGAAGAAGCCACCATTTCACGAAGTTCCCGGACTTCGGTGGAAAGTTTCAGTTCAATGGATCCGCCGTCTGCCCCGTTCATGAAATACTTGTATTTCTTCGAAAGACGGTTCACTTTATTTCTCAATAAAAAGTACTGCAGAAGAATAAATACAAAAATCACTACCACAATGCCGATACCGGCATATACAACTGCATTGGGATTCATCATCATTATTACCCTACACTCCACCTATCTGTTTTCATGACTTTTCTGATTCAGAATATCTGCAATACGCTGGAATTCTTCATCATTTCTAAAGGAAATGGAAATCGTGCCTTTATGGGCATTTTTCCCTCTGCCGATCCGTATGCGGACCCTGGAACCCACAGAAAGTCCTATTTTTTCTTCAATAGCCTTCATATATTCGGAAGCCGGAGAGGGCGTTTCCTTTTTTCCCTTTCCTCCGTTCCGAATGATTTCTTCAACCTTTCTGGCTGAAAGGCCTTCCTTCACAATCCGCCGGGCCAGCTGTATCTTTTCTGCGTCACTGGCAAGGGCCAGAAGAGGACGGGCCTGTCCTCCGGTCAGCTTTCCCGAGGAAAGAAGATTCTTCACTTCCTCCGGCAGCTGCAGGAGACGAAGCATATTAGCCACATAGGAACGGCTTTTTCCTACCCTTTCAGAAATTTTTTCCTGGGTCAGGCCATAGTCTTCCATGAGCTTCCTGTAAGCCAGACCCTCTTCCACCGGATTCAGGTTTTCCCGCTGCAGGTTTTCTACCAGCGCCATTTCTGCCATATGGTCATCCTCATAGGAAGCCGTAATGGCAGGAATAACATGAAGGCCGGCCAGCCGGGCCGCCCGCCACCGTCTTTCACCGGCAACCAGTTCATAGGCCCCGGTGTTTCCTTTCTGTCGTACCACTACCGGCTGAATCAGTCCGTTTTCTTTGATGGAATGGGCCAGGGCTGCCAGAGATTCCTCATCAAAATCCCGGCGGGGCTGCCAGGGATTGGGCGAAATGGAATCAATATCAATATCCATGACCCGTCCTGTTTCCTCCAGCGCGTCTCCCAGAAGTTCGCCGAGCCCCCGTCCCAATTTTTTCTTATTCACGTTTCAAAACCTCCCGACACAGCTTCCTGTATGCCTCCGCCCCCTTGGATTTGGGCGCATATGTCAGCACCGGTTCTCCAAAACTGGGCGCTTCCGACAGCTTGACCGTACGGGGAATGACCGTACGGAATACTTTGGAGCCGAAATATTTTTTCACTTCTTCCGCCACCTGCAGAGACAGATTTGTCCTACCATCAAACATGGTCAGAAGTATGCCCAGGATATGAAGCCGGGGATTCATCTTCCGGCTCACCACCTGCACCGTCTTGACCAGCTGGGACAGTCCCTCCAGAGCATAGAACTCCGCCTGGATAGGAATAATGATGGAGTCCGAAGCCACCAGGGCATTCAGCGTCATCAGCCCCAGAGAAGGGGGACAGTCAATCAGAATATAATCATAATCCTTCCGCAGGGAATCAATCTTTCTTTTCAGCAGGGACTCCCTGTCCGGAAGCGGTGCGATTTCTATTTCCGCCCCTGCCAGATCTATGGAAGCAGGAAGCAGGTGCAGCTTATGAATCGCCGTCTTCACCACAGCATCTTCCGGCTTGACCTCATTCAGCAGCACATCATACAGGCTCTTTTCAAAATCCACGGACTTACTGAGACCGCTGGTGGAATTTGCCTGCGAGTCTTCGTCGATAAGAAGAGTCTTGTATCCCTTGTCTGCCAGATATGCCGACAGATTGACTGCCGTAGTCGTCTTCCCTACGCCGCCCTTCTGGTTGATGATGCTGATGATAGTTCCCATGGTCTTTTCCTTTCATAGATAGTCCTTTATATTATAACATAAAAGGGACCCCGTGTTTCCCTCATTCATGAAAAGTTTACCATTCCATCCTGTCCGCTCTGCCCTGCTTCTCCTTCCACAGGAAACCTGTTTTCGCCCGATTGACAAACTTCCCTTTCTTTGATACTCTCTTTATAGAAATAATTCTATTTATCATAGGAGTTTACACTGTTTATGGAAAAAATTTATATTGATACTGCTAAAATCCTGAAAGCCATATCCGATCCGAAAAGACTGAAAATCGTAGACATGCTGTCCTGCAGAGAACAGTGCGCCTGCAAACTGCAGAAGGCTTTTGCGATTACCCAGCCAACCCTTTCCCATGACATGAAAGTCCTGGTGGAATCCGGACTGATCATTGACAGAAGAGACGGTAAAAATATTTTTTATTCCCTGAATCCTGCAGCACTTCGTGATTTCTATATCATTATGGGTGAAATTTTCAAAAATAAAATGCACTGCGTCTGCGACGGCCATCACAAACATGAAGAGGGACAGAAGGAAGTACAGGATAACCGGTAAAAGCATGATCATGCCATCCCTGCTTCTTTTCTCTTTGAGACCTCTGCCGTCATCCTGCAGGAAAGAAGATTTTATGCCTGTTATAAAAAATGCGCAAAATTCCTGATGGAAAAAAGAAATTTCCACTTCGGAAAAGACAATTTTCCCCCTTCAAGAACTGGAAAAAATATTTCCCTTAAAAATCTTCTGTTTATCATGAAAAAGTGGTAAACTATATAAGGAAATAGCAATCGTCTGTTGCTATAAATTGGTCGTAGAGGTGATAAACATGGCAGAAGTAACTGAAAAAAGTATTGTAGTATGCGGCGTGGATAAATACGCTGTAGCAGATCTGAAGCGTGTTTACGGCAGCGTAACATACCAGGGCGCAGAATATGTTTTCCTGCAGTTCCCGGTAGTTGGCGACACTGTCAGAGAATACCGTCCTGACAGCTATACCACAGCTATTCAGCTGGGTGACGAAATTTTTGATGGCCAGACCTTCCATTATCATGTAACCCTGACTTATGACGGACATGTAAGAGAAGTGGCTTACCTCGGTCTTGATGATGCAGGCCGGCCGGACACTGTGGATATCGAAGCCTGAAAACCATAAAAAAATCCCCGGATTTTCCGGGGATTTTTTTGTTGTCAAAATATCGGGAATGCAGTCCGGCACCGATCATGCCTTACAGTCCGTAATCCTTCGTCCCAGGTATCTTCTTCACCCGAATCCCGGGAAGAATCAGGATCACACTGGCAATGAGTCCTACGAAGAGGGGATCCATAGGCACATGGATCACGGTCGCTGCCAGAAGGGCCGCCGCCGTACTGCCTGCCATGGAAATGACCGCCCATTTCTTTGTGAGATGCCCCGGAAGGAACACTGCAATGGTGAAGGGAATAAAGATGCCGCCGCCTCGTAAAGCCATGGAGAGATAGTTCCAGAAAAGCACTTCCGAACCCCTGTTGGCAATGGAGATAATGCAGGCCAGGACCATGACTGCCAGTACTGTAATCTTGGTCACCTTCAGCAGTTTCAGGTCATCGGTGATTTTGGTGACCGGCATGATGATATCATGGGCAATCATGGTTCCGATGCCCAGGGAAAGGCCGCCGATACTGCCGATAAGCGACAGCAGAATGCCGCCCATGGCAAGACCGCCGATAAGTACGGAAGAATGATTGATCAGATAGGACGGAAGCACCAGGATCGGCGATACGGAAGGATCAAAGGCATGCATGTACATACCGATAGCCACGCTGGGAAGTCCTACAGGAATGACAATAAGAGCTGCCGTAAAGCATCCGAATGCTGCCGTAATCGGCGTGCTGGCAGAGAAAATACACTGAATATAGGTCTGGGTGCAGAGAACGCCCACCACCACGGAAAAAAGATTGGCCATGGAAAGTTCAAAGCCCCGTCCGAACAAGTCCATTTCCATGGGAGGAAGGGCTTCCCATTCCGCTGTGCCGAAGAGAGCCTGGAAGGCTTCAAAGCCGGCCACAAACAGGGATACCCAGATAATGGCCATTTTCAGTATGCCGCCCACTGCCGCACTCTTCATGCCGCCGAAGAAGGTATAACCGATAACCAGGAGAATCAGAAGAATGGAAGAAATCACCGGATCCAGTCCCGACAGGCTGGAAATGATTTCAATGCCCGGAAGGCAGCTGGCTACGGCAGAAAACAGAATGCCGATGGAGGAAATCACCGAAGACAGCCCCTCCGCCTTCTTGCCATAATTCAAAGACAGGAACTGGGGAATGGTTTCCAGCCCGGTACCTCTCATACGGCGGGCATAAAAAAGACCCATAATAATGAAAGCAATACCGCTTCCCAGAGTGAACCACCAGGCAGACAGGCCGAAATTAAAAGCCAGCTGAGCGGTACCGATGGTAGCGCCGCCGCCGACCACCGTTCCTGCAATACTGCCTGCCACCAGCGGCACCCCGGCACTTCTGCCGCCTACACTGTAGGCCGCCGCTGACTGAATGGATCGGGAATGATAGATTCCGATTCCGATAACCACTGCTACCGTAAAAAGAATAATTACGGCATGCATCATAGTAAGATTCATAACATTTTCCTTCTTTCAAATGAATCTCAAACGAAAACTTATCAAAAAGCATTATATCAGAATCAGAGAACTATGAACAGAAAAAATGACTGAAAATAATCACTTTTCGATTTTCCTATGAGAAGACAGAAAAAGGTATAATGAAAGAAAAGATTCAGAAAATGCGGTTTTCTGCCGCCAATTTCCCACATCTCACAAAAAGGAGAAATACCATGTATAAAGCAGTGATTTTTGATATGGACGGTACCATACTGAATACCATCGGCGACCTGACAAATGCCATCAACTATGCTTTAGCCGAAATGGGAAAAAAACATGATTTTCCCGAAGAAAAGGTCAAGCTCTGTTTCGGCTGCGGCATTGATGCAGATATGGAGAAAGCCCTGGCCATGGAAGCAGGCTGTCCCGATGAGGATCTGGAATATATCGGTTCTTCCATTCCCTTTTCCCGCTATCATTTCACGAAAGAGGATGTACAGAACCTGAAAAGCCTCTTTGTTCCCCGCTATACCGCCCACTGCCACGAAAAGACAGCTCCCTATGAAGGCATACCGGAAGTGCTGTCTGCTCTCCGGAAGCAGGGCATTCTGACCGCTGTGGCTTCCAATAAGGATGACCGGGATGTGCAGACCCTGACCCGGGTACTGTTTCCTCGCCTTTTTGATCAGGCCATGGGAAATCATAAGGAAATCCGCCGCAAGCCGGCGCCGGATATGGTCATGGCCATTCTGAAGAATCTGCATGTATCCCAAAAGGAGGCTTGCTATATCGGTGATTCGGAGGTGGATATGGAAACTGCCAGAAACAGCGGAATTCCCTGCATTTCCGTAGACTGGGGCTTCCGCACCCGTTCCTTCCTTCTCGCCCACGGCGCCGACTGCATTGTGTCATCGCCCAAAGAACTGCTGCCGCTTTTGATGAAATAAAAGGAATCGCTGTCCGGTCCGGATTCATAATGTACAACATCGGCGGGGCAGCAGAAGAGAGGGAAGGCTGCCGCCTTTAACGTTCCTCTTTCCCTTTTATTTCCCATATCAAAAACCCCTGTGAAATCCTTTTGATTTCACAGGGGTTTACTTTTCCTATCATTACTTGTGTTCGAAAATATCGACACGGCGGCCTTCAGCTCCGCTTCCGTCATCCGATCCCTTGACCATAGCTACCAGCTTGGAAGCATCCACGCCGTGATCTACGGCATACTGCTTCACACTGTCAATGCGGCGGGCAGACAGGTCCTTGTTATAGTCTGCACTGCCGGTAGCATCGGCACGGCCTACCAGCTTGAAGGTATGGCCTGTTTCCTTTGCCTGTTTTACGAAGGCATCCAGATTCACCTTCTGTGCGTCATCAATGGCAGCCGAATCGCTCTTAAAATGAATGCTGTTGAAATAGTAATCATTTTCCGGAGCTTTCACAGGTGTGTCAGCCGGTACATCCACCACATCCGCCTGGCCGGAAGCAGGCTTCACGGTCACTGTAGAAGGTTCCGATTCTCCTTCATAGTCATAATCCTTTTCCTCTTCCCCGCTGGAAAGGGCAGATGCATCGCTGCCGCCGAAACGGTAGGACAGGCCTGCCATGAAGCCCTTATAGGAAACATTATGATCATCATCGCCTCTGGTATTGAGATAATGATAGCCTGCATTGAGATCCACATTCTTATCCACTGCCAGGTTAACCCCTGCTTCCCACATGGATGTGGATTCGGTGCCTACAGCGCCCTTGGCGTATACATCCACCACATCATTGATGGGCTGGCGGGCAATGATCCCCAGCTGGGCAATGTTATTGGTGGTATCGGAAGAGCCGAAGACCCGTCCCGGGAAATCCTTCATGGCAATGCGGTTCCATCCGGCGAAGGCTGCAACCTGGGGATGAAGCGAATACAGGGCATTGATTTCATTCATATTGCCGTTGGTATGATCGGTATGAAGACCGGTATACTGGTACTGAGCAGCCCAGCGGTTATTGATGCCATAGGTCAGCCCGCCCAGGAAATTCCATTCTCCGTCCGACTTATATCCATTGGAATGGGCGGACGCATCCCACATGCCCACATTGACTTCCGTCTGTCCCTTGGTAAAGGACGTCTGGGGAGAAGCATAGGCTGAACCGGAAACAGCGGCTGCAAGAGCCAGCATGAGAATTATCTTTTTCATAGGTCATCCACCTCGCGAAAACAATATTGATACAGACACTCTTATGGTTATTATACCATAGGTCAGGACTTCCCACACGGCTGAACTCTCCCCTCCGGAAACGGTTTCTTCTGCACGGAAGGATCCATCATGAATCAATCATGATGACCGGCATCCTGAAAATAAAAAGACGCCTCATAAAAAAGGCGTCTTTTTTCATACAGGATAGGAAAAATCACATGCCAAACGGGCTTTCACTGCTGTCCTATTCCTTATTTCTGCAGCACATCTTCCATTTCCTCAATCATGCCTACGCGGCCGCTTTCGATCAGTTTCCGGAACTCTTCCAGCTGGTCCTTGATTTCTTTGGACATTTCCGGAAATCTGGGGGCAATATCCTTCAGTGCCTTGATGACAATCTGGGATACCACATACCGGGTATACCATTTATTATCCGCCGGCACAATGTACCAGGGAGCATAGTCTGTGGAAGTGGCAGAAATCATTTCACCGTACAGTTCCTGATACCGGTCCCAGTACCTTCTTTCATTGATATCAGCCATGGAAAATTTCCAGTTCTTCTTTTTGTTCAGAATCCGCTGAGCCAGACGATCCCGCTGTTCATTTTTGGACACATGGAGAAAAATCTTGATCATATGAAATCCGTTTTCCGCCAAGTATCGTTCCCAGTCACGGATCTGCCGATAGCGGATATCCCATATATTTTTGGTAATCAGATTCTTCGGCAGCTTGTCCTGGTGAATCAGGTCATGCACCCTCGTCACCACCACATCCTCGTAGTGGGAACGATTGAATACACCGATGTCTCCCCTTCGTGGAAGGGCCTTGTTAATCCGCCACATATAGTCATGGTCTTTTTCTTCCGTACTGGGCTGCTTGAAAGAAACCACATGCACCCCGTTGGGATCCAGATGGGAGAAAACATGCCGAATGGTGCCGTCCTTGCCGGCTGCATCCATAGCCTGCAGCACAATGATGAGACCGTAGGTGCTCTGGGCATACAGCTTGGCCTGCAGAAGGCTCAGTTCTTCCAGCGCTTTGGGAAAGGCGCTCATTTTGACTGATTCCTTATCCACCGCTGTGTCGCAGGCAGTGGGAAATTTCTTCAGGCTGATTTTTTCCCCTTCCCTGGCGCGGTAGCGGTTAATATCGATTTTTACAGGGCCGTCATAGGTTTTCGGCAGTTTCCTGTCCCCGGGATTTTCGTTGTTTTCCATGATGGTTCTCTCCTTGCAGATATAAAAGGGAAAATACAAAAGGTGCAGAGCGAAAGTTTAAAGGAACCTGCAGTCCCGATGAGTATGGTCTCCTTCAGCGGCAGTTTGTGTAATGTTGTTATCCACCGTCAGGGCGATACCTTTCTTTTAAGCGCAAGCGCACATCCCCTTCCGCCTGCGCCAAAGTACCGGACTGCTGCCTCTGCCCGCCGAAG
>NZ_JBJEXP010000042.1:48265-50275 GCF_051885895.1 Dialister sp.
ACTTCTGAAATCAGCTTCTTGAATTTTTCCAGCTGTTCTGCCACCTCCGGTGCCAGCTTCGGGAACTGGGGATTGATCTTCTTCAGTGCCTGCAGGGTAATCAGCGCCACAATGTAGCGGGTATACCATTTATTGTCCGCCGGCACAATGTACCAGGGAGAAATCTCCTTGGAAGTCTTGGAAATCATTTCTTCATACAGTTCCTGATACCGGTCCCAGTACTGTCTTTCATTGATATCGGACATGGAAAATTTCCAGTTCTTCTGCTGGTTGATAATCCGGTCCATAAGACGGCGCTGCTGTTCTTTTTTGGATACATGCAGGAATATCTTCACCATCTGGAATCCGTTCTGATAGAGATATTTTTCCCAGTTATTGATCTGTTCATATCTTTCTTCCCAGAAGTCCTTATGAATCAGGTCCTGAGGCAGCTGTCCCTTATGGATCAGATCATGAATTCTTGTGACAATGACATCTTCATACTGGGAACGGTTGAATATACCGATGTCTCCCCGTTCCGGAAGGGCCTTATTGATACGCCACATGTAATCATGATCTTTTTCCTCACTGGTAGGCTGTTTGAAGGAAACCACCTTGACGCCGCCGGGATCTAGATTGGCAAAGACATGATTCACCGTGCCGTCTTTCCCCGCAGCATCCATAGCCTGCAGCACGATAATCAGTCCGTATGTATTCTGGGCATAGAGCTTTTCCTGCAGATCTTTGACTTTTTCAATCACTTCCGGAAAATAGAGGGATTTGACTTTCGCCTTGTCGATACTTACATCACACTGGGTAGAAAATTTCTTCAGGCTGACCTTGGTGCCTTCCTTGACCCGATACCGTTCAATATTGACTTTTCCATCTTTAATTTCATCCATACCATCATCCTCCTGTTCCTACAGACTCTCTCTTTTATAATTATAAAACATATTTCCCTATCCGGTTATAAAAAGATTTTCTATACGTGCCTATTATCATTTCCTGCGGTATTAACAGTCCTCTGTTTTCATCAGAAAAACATTTCCATTTTCTTCTTTCTGCAGAGCCTTTTCCAAAATAGGGTATAATAAAGGATAGAAACAGGGAGAAAGCAGGAAAGCCGCCATTTTCCCGGAAAGGAGCACTTATGGACGAAGACAGAAAACCGGAAGGAAAACGATACCGCACCATGGACAGCATAGCCGGTGTATTTTCCCAGTCTGACCTGAAGCAGAAGCTCTTCGGCAATAAGGGATTCCAGTTTTATCTTTTCCAGAAACGGTGGGAAAAAATCGTGGGAAAGCTGATGGCCGAGGAATCCTACATTGCCGGCTGTAAAGGTCCCACTCTCTTTGTACGGGTCACCAATTCCACCTTTCTGCAGCATCTTTTCATGATGAAAGAAGACATTCTGAAAGAACTTGCCAAGGATGAAATCGGACGTTATTTTACGGATATCAAATTTCTGGCAGGCTCCCCCAAAAAGCCCTACAAGCCTTTCACCACCCTGGACCCTGTAAACCGTACCATTGAAAAGGAACAGAAACGGTACAGCCAGTCTCTTTCAGACAGGGAAGAGCAATGGATTACCAGCTGGGTGGATGGCCACGTCAAAAAGGAAGCGCTCCGCCTGCCTTTCAAGGAAATGATGGAAGAAGTACTGAAAATCAGAAAGGGAGAACTGGCTGATGGCTATCACGCCTGTGCCCTCTGCGGCAGTCTCTGTCCTCCTGACAGCCCTATCTGTCCTGCCTGCCGGAGAAAGCTGAATAAGACGAAGAAAAACAAGGTCATTCTTCTCCTGAAAGCAAATCCCCACTATACCTATCAGCAGGTACGATCTGTCTTTCCCTGCGAATACAGCATGTACGAGGAAGCCCGGGATATTCTGATCCACAGGGCCAAAGAAAAGATTTTCCATAAACAGGGAACAGCAGAAGAAAAAAGAAAGCTTCTTGCCCTTCTTCTCCATAAGCCCCTGTCCTCCATTACTGAACAGGAAGCGGAAGACATGCTGAAAAAAATGCC
>NZ_JBJEXP010000043.1:0-50261 GCF_051885895.1 Dialister sp.
AACGGAAAGGAGCTCATTTTCTGCTCCAATCCGGACTGTCCCACCAATCCGAAGAAAAAGAAAGCTAAGGAAACGAAGGACACTAAGGAAACGGCAGAAGAAAAGCCTGTCGTGAAACGGGGAAGAAAAAGTAAGAAGGATACAGGAGAAGCGAATTGAATGATCATGTAACAGTTATCGGTGCCGGTCTTGCAGGGAGCGAGGCGGCGTATCAGCTGGCGGAAATGGGCATTCCCGTAGAGCTTATAGAGATGAGGCCCTTGAAGCAGACACCGGCTCACCATACCTCCTATTTCGGGGAGCTGGTGTGCAGCAATTCCCTCCGGGCGGCAGCCCTCACCAATGCAGTGGGACTGCTGAAGGAGGAAATGAGACGGCTTCATTCTGTCATCATGAAGGCGGCTGACAGCCATACGGTGCCTGCAGGCGGAGCACTGGCGGTGGATCGCATGGGCTATGCGGAGGAAGTGACCCGTCTGGTACGGGAGCATCCCCTGGTCACTGTGGTGGAAAGAGAAGTGACGTCCATCCCCGAAGACGGCATTGTCATCGTGGCCACCGGTCCCCTGACCGAAGGGCCTCTGGCAGAAGATATTGAGAAATTCTGCGGCGGGGAGGGCTTCCATTTCTATGACGCCGCTGCGCCCATTGTGACAAAAGAGTCTCTGGACATGGATGTGGTATACCGCATGTCCCGCTACAATAAGGGGGAGGCGGCCTATCTGAACTGTCCCATGAACGAGGCGGAATACAAGGCGTTCCGGGAGGCTTTGTGCCAGGCGGAAATGGCACCGGTTCACGGATTTGAAAATAAAAAGGTCTTTGAAGGCTGCATGCCCATCGAAGTTATGGCAGCCCGGGGCGAGGACACCATGCGCTTCGGACCCATGAAGCCGGTGGGACTTCCGGATCCGAGAACAGGAAAGGATCCCTATGCGGTGGTGCAGCTTCGCCAGGATAATGAGGAGGATACGCTGTACAATATCGTAGGCTTCCAGACCCATCTCAAATGGGGAGAGCAGAAAAGAGTATTCGGCATGATTCCCGGACTGGCCCATGCGGAATTTATCCGCTACGGTGTCATGCACCGGAATACCTACATGGATTCCCCGGATCTGCTGAACGGTACCATGGAAACAAGAAAGAGGCAGGGCCTTTTCTTTGCGGGACAGATGACCGGCGTAGAGGGCTATGTGGAGTCTGCTGCTTCCGGCATTGTGGCAGCCTGGAGTGCTGCTGCCCGCTTCCTGGGAAGGGAGCCGGAGCCGTTCCCCAGAGAAACGGCCATCGGCGCTCTCTGCTACTATATTTCCCACTTTGAAGGGAAGAATTTCCAGCCCATGAACGTCAATTTCGGTCTGATTCCTCCCCTGGAGAAAAAGGTGCCGAAGAAGGAGAAGAATCAGAAGCTGGCGGAAAGAGCGCTGTCATCGCTGGAAAGGTTCATGGAAGACAAAAGGTAAGGCAGCTTTTCCGCAGGGGCGCCGCTTGATGCGGCATACTGCGGCGGTGTTTTTCAACGATGAGGGCGCCGGTTTATGTACTCCCTTTATAGGGGGCTTTGCCCGGGGAAAACAGACTTTACTGTGCCTTTGGAAAACCATACAGCCGGGCTGGCACATCGGCATTCACATATTTCAACATATATACATAAGAAGGAAGCAGAAATGGGATATAAGGAAACATATAAGGACTGGCTCTCCTGGGCCGACGAGAAAACGAAGGAGGAACTGGCCGCCCTTCAGGATGAGAAGGAAATCGAAGACCGGTTTTATAAGGATCTGGAGTTTGGCACGGCCGGCCTGCGGGGAATCATGGGAGCCGGTTCGAACCGGATGAACCGATATACGGTAGCCCGGGCTTCCCGGGGATTTGCAGATTACCTGAAGGCTGTCTTTCCGAAAGAGCTGGAAAGAGGTGTGGTGATTGCCTATGATTCCAGGCATCATTCCCGGGAGTTTGCGGAGGAGGCGGCAGGCGTGCTGACAGCTGCCGGGATTCCGGTACGGATTTTCAGGGAGCTGGAGCCTATTCCCGTGCTTTCTTTCTCTGTGCGCCATTTCCATGCCCTGGGGGGCATTGTCATTACCGCCAGCCACAATCCGCCGGAATATAACGGATACAAGGTCTATGGACCGGATGGGGGACAGCTGGTTCCGTCCAAGGCGAACGTGCTGACGGGCTATGTGGAGGCCGTAACGGACCTGGCCCATATTGATGACAGGAAAGTGGAGTCCCTCATCACCTGGCTGGACCAGGATGTGGTGGATCTTTTCATTGAGGCGATTTTCAGGGAGTCCCGGTATAAGGGAAATCCTCCGCCTCTTTCTGTGGTGTACACTCCTCTCCATGGCAGCGGCAATATTCCTGTACGAAAGATTCTGGCCAGGGCAGGATTTACCGATGTGCACATTGTGAAAGAACAGGAGCTGCCCGATGGCAGTTTCCCCACCGTGTCTTCGCCAAACCCGGAAAATGAGGAGGCCCTTTCTCTGGGCATCCTTCTGGGGAAAAAGGTGGGGGCTGATCTTGTGATTGGTACAGACCCGGACAGCGACCGCATCGGCGCTGCTGTGAGAAATGGGAATGATTTTACCCTGATTACAGGAAACCAGATGGGAGCGCTGCTCCTGTATTTCCTCCTTTCTACAGCGAAAGACCGGCTGACACCTGCATCCACCATGGTTAAAACGGTGGTGACCGGCGAGCTGGGAGCAGATATTGCCCGGAGCTTCCATGTGCAGGTGGTGGAAACGCTGACAGGCTTCAAGTACATCGGTGAAAAGATGACCCAGTGGGAAGGGGATCCCGGCCACCGTTTTGTGTTCGGCTATGAGGAAAGCTACGGATATCTGGCAGGCACCCATGCCCGGGATAAGGATGCAGTTACGGCGGCCATGCTGATCTGCGAGATGGCGGCCTATTTCCGGGCTCAGGGCAAAATGCTGACGGATGTGCTGGAAAGCCTGTATGAAACCTATGGCTTCTATTATGACAAGAGCCTTTCCTATACGCTGAAGGGCGTGGAAGGGGCCGGAAGGATTGCAGCCATTATGGAGGAAGCCCGCCATATGGATATGAAGTCTCTCATTCCGGAAACGGTGGAAACTCTTGACTTTGCTAAAGGAATCAATGGCCTGCCGAAGGAAAACGTGCTGAAATACCGGCTGCAGAATGGCGGCTGGATCGCTGTCCGTCCCAGCGGCACGGAGCCGAAGATCAAATTTTATTATTCCCTGAAAGGGAAGAATGAAAAGGAAGCGGTCCGTCTTTTTGAGACCTACCGGAGCCTTCTGGAAAAACGGTTCGGCCTTTAACGGGTATACACCTTTGTATAAATATACTGCATATTCTTATGCATTACAGGAAATACAGGAATTTTCTTTTCTGTAAAATCCTGCTTTTACACGGAAAAATCGTGAGTATTCCCTATTTCAGATGCATTCCTTCCCTGCCCGGAGGGAGTGCATTTTTTATGCAATTTATGCAGAAAAAATTTGACTTAAATGTATAATTATGCTAGAATCTTGAATAAATAGAAGGGCGTGAGTCAAATGGCAGAGAATAAACAAATTATTTATGAAATCAAGCACCTCCGCAAATCATTCGGAAAGGTGGAAGTGCTGAAAGATATCAGCATGAAAATTGAAAACGGGGAAGTATGTACCATCATCGGACCTTCCGGTTCCGGGAAGAGTACATTTCTCCGGTGCCTCAACCTGCTGGAAAAACCGACAGGCGGGGAGCTCTGGTTTGAAGGAAAAAGGGTGAATGAAAAGACGGATGTGAAGATGCTTCGCCGGGATGTGGGCATGGTCTTCCAGTCTTTTAATCTGTTTCCCATGTTTACGGCAGTGGAAAATGTCATGTATGCACCGATCCATATTAAAAAGCTGCCGAAAGCCCAGGCCAAAGAGGAAGCCATGGAGCTTCTGGCCAGGGTAGGTCTTGCGGAAAGAGCGGACTATTATCCCGGTGAGCTTTCCGGCGGGCAGCAGCAGCGTGTAGCCATTGCCCGGGCGCTGGCCATGAAGCCGAAAATGCTTCTTTTTGATGAACCGACGTCGGCTCTGGATCCGGAGCTGGTAGGCGATGTACTGACCGTTATGAAGGAAGTAGCCCTGGCCGGCATGACCATGGCCGTAGTTACCCATGAAATGCAGTTTGCAAGAAGCGTTTCCAGTCATGTGGTGTTCATGGATAAGGGATATATTGTGGAGGAAGGAAATCCGGAAGATATCTTTACCCATCCGAAAGAGGAAAGAACACAGACATTCCTGAAGCGTCTGCTTCATGCTGATATTTAAGGAGATGACATCTATGGAAATGGTCATAGACACGGCGGTCAAATATAATGACATATTTATGTCAGGCGTCAAAATTACAATTATCATATCAATTCTGTCCTGCTTCTTCGGACTTCTTCTGGGCATTGTGCTTGCCTTCATGAAGATTTCCGGCATTAAGATCCTGCAGGCTATTGCAGCAGTTTATGTGGAGGTCATCCGCGGCACTCCTGTGCTGGTACAGATTTCCCTGGTATTCTTCGGCCTTCCCTTCCTGGGTATTCATTTCCCCAATTTCCAGATCATGGGCGTGGATTTTGAAAGGCTTTCCGCCGGCGTGCTGGCGCTTATTATCAATTCCGGCGCTTATGAATGCGAAATCGTGCGGTCCGGCATACAGTCCATTCCGAAGGGGCAGCTGGAAGGAGCCATGTCACTTGGCTTTTCCAAATGGGAATCCATGATTCGGATCATCATTCCGCAGGCCATCAGGAATATCCTTCCGGTCATCGGCAATGAATTCGTTACCCTGATCAAGGAATCGTCCCAGGTTTCCGTCATCGGCATGGCTGACCTCATGTACACAGCCACCACCATTCAGGGCATCAGCTTCCAGCCGTTCCCGCCGCTGGTGATTGTAGCTCTCTACTATTTCATTATGACTTTCTTTGTATCCATGTGCCTCAGAGTGCTGGAAAGACATATGAAAGTAAAGAGCGTAAGATAAGGAAACAGAATCAGGAGCACCTGCTGAGGCAGGTGCTTTTTCATTTTTCTCTCATTTCATGTAGTATAATGGGAGGAAGAAGGCCTGCAAGGCAGGCCCGGTACGAAAGGAGAACCTATGGCAGATTACCATTTTGATGAACTGGCAGAGAAAGCAGGTGTGGTGAACCGTGCTTCGTCTCCTGCTTTGAGCCCTGCAGAGGCGGAGCAGGCGATGCGAAAAATGTCCTTCCGCTTTTCCATTACTGACGGATACCTTACGGAAAAGGGTGGACAGTTTGACTATGTGTTTGATTTTGCTTCCGGCACATGGGAAAGAAACGACTGGAGAAGCGGGGTTCCCGTGGTGTCGAAGGGAAAGCTGGCGCCCGGGGCAGAAGAGGCCTTTGTGAAAGAGGCGTCTTTCCTTCTGACCCTGCCGCAGACCCATTTTGTGACCAATACCAAGTCTATGGAAGTGAACACCGATGCCTATGAAAGGGAAAAATACGGACCGATCAAGAGGTATACCCGCTGCGAGCTTCGGATGGGCAGGGTGTTCTGCCGGTGGGTGGCGGAAAAGGACGTGGACAGTCCCTTTGGACAGCTTTTTCACGCCCTGCAGGCACTTCGCCGATCCATTGACTGAGGAGGGATTCCATTGGATGATTTTATCGGATTCTGCCAGTCCTGGACTATGGGAGGCATAGCCAGCCGGCTTTTTCTGGCTACCCTGGCCGGGGTGATTATCGGCATGGACAGGGAATATAAGAATAAGGGAGCCGGCATCAAGACCCATGCTCTGGTCTGCATCGGTGCAGCTCTTTCTATGATTGTCAATGAATTCATCCTTCGCACATTTCCCGGATCCAATACGGATCTGGCCAGAATGGGGGCCCAGGTCATCAGCGGTATCGGTTTTCTGGGCGTAGGCACCATCATTGTCACCGGACGGAATGAGGTGAAGGGCCTGACCACCGCTGCCGGGCTGTGGGTGTGCGCCGGCATCGGGCTGGCGGCAGGCATCGGATTTGTGAAGGGCACTCTGCTGGCTCTCCTTTTTGTCATTTTTGTGCTGCGCGTGCTGGAGCCCATGGATAAAAAGCTTCGTGCCAGGTCCAGGGATTTTGACCTTTATATGGAATTCCAGGATCTGGACTCCATTCACCGGGTCATTGCAGATCTCCGCAGCCAGGGCGTAAAGGTGTCCAATTTCAGCATATATAAACAGAGAGAGTCCGTCATGTCTCCTGCCGCCACGGTCACAGTCAAAATGCCTCACCACGGAGACCATGAAGCCTTTGTGCAGCAGATCCGCCAGATCCATGGCGTAAACTATGTGGAGGAAATATAGTGAGCTGATGGGCCGGTAAACCGGCAGGCTGATAGGAGCTGGTTCGGTCAGGTGCCGAGATTTTTTGCTGTGCTTAAAATGGCTATGTGAAGAGGAAAGGCCAGATCCTAACGCTGACTGCAATACTCTACGGCGAAGCCCCTTCTTCTCACTCGCTGACTATGTGTGATATAATTGAAAAGGATTTTTTGTATCAGAATGATTGATTAAGGAAGTGTATCTATGAAAATTACCACCGAAGAAGCGAAGAAGATTGCTCTTCTTTCCCGTCTGGAATTCTCTCCTGAAGATCTGGAGAAGATGCGTGATTCCATGAACAGCATTCTTACCTATATGGAAGAGTTGAACCAGTATGATACGACTGACGTTGCGCCTACCGTTCATGCGGTGGAACAGTACAATGTCATGCGGGAAGATGAACCGCATACATCTTTTACCAATGAACAAGCACTGATGAATGCACCGGACGCTGAGGACGGCTATTTCAAGGTGCCGAAAATTATTTAAGGAGGAAACGCAGTGGGTTATACGATTCATGAACTGCATGAACAGCTGGTTAATAAGGAAATATCTGCTGTTGAACTGACAAAGAAAATCATAGCTCACAGGGACAAGGTAGATGGTGAAATCCATGCCTACCTGTCTACCAGTGATGAAACTGCGCTGGAAACAGCAGCCCGGGTGGATGCCAAGATTGCCGCGGGAGAGACGATCTCCGACCTTGCAGGTATTCCCGGAGCTATTAAGGATAATATGTGTATTCAGGGACAGCTCTGCACTGCCGCTTCGAAAATGCTGGAACACTGGGTATCGCCCTATGATGCTACGGTCATTGAAAAGCTGAAGGCAGAGGATTTCATTTCCCTGGGCAAGACAAACATGGATGAATTTGCCATGGGATCTTCTACGGAACGTTCGGCCTTCGGTCCCACCCGCAATCCCTGGAATACGGACTATGTGCCCGGCGGTTCCTCCGGCGGCTCCGCAGCTGCTGTAGCTGCAGGGGAAGCCATCTGGTCCCTGGGATCGGATACCGGCGGATCCATTCGTCAGCCTGCTTCTTTCAACGGTATTGTGGGACTGAAGCCCACCTATGGCCTGGTATCCCGCTACGGTCTTCTGGCATTTGCTTCTTCTCTGGACCAGATCGGACCTCTGACAAAGGACGTAACCGATGCGGCTATCGTTTTAAATGCCATTGCCGGTCATGACGAAAGGGATTCCACTTCCATTCCGCAGGAAAAGAAGGACTACAAGAAGGCTCTTGTCCGCGATGTGAAGGGATTCCGCATCGGCGTTCCGAAGGAATTCTTCGGAAAGGGCATTAAGCCGGAAACCAAAGAAGCCATTGAGAAGGCCCTTTCCTTCTATGAAAAGGAAGGCGCTGAAATCGTGGATGTTTCCATTCCCCATATCAACAGCGGCGTATCCGTTTACTATATCATCGCTCCTGCAGAAGCCAGCTCCAACCTGGCCCGTTATGACGGCGTCAGCTACGGCTTCCGGGCAGAAGGAAAAGATATTATTGATATGTATATCAAGACCAGAAGCCAGGGCTTCGGCGAAGAAGTCAAGCGCCGTATTATGCTGGGCAACTACGTTCTTTCTGCAGGATACTATGATGCCTACTACCTGAAGGCTCTGAAAGTCCGCACCCTCCTGAAACAGGAATTTGATGAAGCCTTCAAGAAATGCGATGTCATTGCGGCACCTTCCGCTTCCGGCACATCCTTTAAATTCGGTGCATTTTCCGATCCTCTGTCTCTTTACATGGAAGATATCTGCACCGTTCCGGTCAACCTTATCGGTGCACCGTCCATCAGTATCCCTGTAGGATTTAAAGATAACATGCCTCTGGGCATGCAGCTCATCGGAAAGACCCTGGGAGAAGAAACCATTCTGCGGG
This sequence comes from Dialister sp., assembly GCF_051885895.1. GTDB lineage: Bacteria > Bacillota > Negativicutes > Veillonellales > Dialisteraceae > Dialister. The sequence goes on from NZ_JBJEXP010000043.1 coordinate 8,252, forward strand.
CTGCCTACACCTTTGAGCAGGCGCATCCGGAATTCACAAGAACAGCGCCGAAAGGAGAAATTACGGAATGAAATACGAAGCAGTCATCGGACTGGAAGTACATACAGAACTCCAGACAAAAACCAAAATTTTCTGCAGCTGCAGGACATCCTTCGGCGCAGACCCCAACACCAACGTCTGCCCGGTATGCCTTGGCCTGCCCGGCGTGCTTCCTGTACTGAACAAGAAGGTGCTGGAATATGCTGTAAGAGCCGGCCTTGCCCTGAACTGTGAAATTTCCCGGTTCAGCAAATTCGACCGCAAGAATTATTATTATCCTGACCTTCCCAAAAATTTCCAGACATCTCAGTTTGATCTGCCGATCTGCGAGCACGGCTATCTGGATGTGGAAGTAGAGGGAGAAAAGAGACGCATCCGCATTACCCGCGCCCATATGGAAGAAGACGCAGGCAAGCTGGTTCATCACGGCACATCCATTACGGATTCCGACTACTCTCTGGTAGATTACAACCGTACCGGCACGCCTCTTCTTGAAATCGTATCGGAACCGGATATGCGCTCTGCCAAGGAAGCGGTGGCCTACATGGAAAAAATGCGCGCCATCCTTCAGTATGTGGGCATTTCCGACTGCCGTATGGAAGAAGGAAGCCTTCGCTGCGATGCCAATGTATCTGTCCGTCCTGTAGGACAGAAGGAACTGGGCACCAAGACGGAAATCAAGAACATCAACTCTTTCAAGGGCGTAGAAAAAGCCATCGAATACGAAGCCATGCGCCAGGCAGAACTGCTGGAAGACGGCGGCAAGGTGGTACAGGAAACCCGTACCTGGGATGAAAAGGAAGGGGTTACCAAGAGCATGCGTACCAAGGAAGAAGCCAACGATTACCGCTACTTCCCGGAACCGGATCTGGTACCTTTCACCGTAAGCGATGAATATATTGAAAATATCCGTAAATCCCTTCCGGAACTGCCGGATGCAAGGAAAGAAAGATACATGAAGGAATTCGGCCTGTCCTCTGAGGATGCCGTCTTCATGACCAATGATAAAGCCACTGCCGATTACTTTGAATCAGCCGTCGCTGCCGGCGCTGATCCCAAGGCAGCTGTCAACTGGCTCATGGGCGAATTTGCCAGCCAGCTTTCCAGCGATGGCATTGAAATTGCCAAGGCTCCGGTATCCGCAGAAAATCTGGCCGGTCTTCTGAAGCTCATTTCCAAGGGCACCATTTCCGGCAAAATTGCCAAGAAAGTCTTTGCCACCATGTGGAAGGAAGGCGGAAAGGCGGAAGATATCGTCAAAGCCCAGGGTCTGGTACAGATTTCCGATACAGGAGAACTGCAGAAACTGGTGGACGAAGTTGTCAGCAGCAATCCCAAAGCCGTAGAAGACTTCAAGGCAGGCAAGAAAAAGGCCGTAGGCGCTCTGGTAGGCCAGATCATGAAGGCCACAAAGGGCAAGGCCAACCCGAGAGTCATCAACGAGCTGTTAAATAAGAAACTGCAATCCTTATGAACGATTCCGAAAAGACCAGGGAAGAAAGTGAAGTTCGTGAAGAACCCAGAGTCATGAGCCAGGATGACGTGCATGACTACCAGGGACTCACGCTGAACGAGGAAGGAAAGGAAGAAAAGAAGGAAGAAGCGGATGACGGATACACCATCCATATCAGCAGCTTCAGCCTGAAAAAGATTCCTTTCTGGAAAAAAGCCCTTTTTGTCCTGGGACTACTGGCCTGTGTGGTCATATTCCTGGTACTCGCCGTGGCCGCTGCCTACTTTATCGTGGTGGGCGGAGCCATCGTTCTGGCAGCAGGGGCTGTGGTATACCTGTTAAAGAAATACATACTGTAAGCCAAAGGAGCTTCCCGAGAGGGAGGCTCTTTTTGGTGGAACGGATGGATGAAAAAGATTCATGGAAAATAGAAAGAGTTTCCGGTTAATCGTGAGCTGCCGGCTCTTTTCTGCCTTTCGAAATTTGTCAGGAAAATCGGAGATCCGGTGAGCATCATCTGTACCCTGCATGAGGTTATTCTTAGTTTCTCAGAATGCCGGGCCGGAAAGGGCAGTTCGCAGCGTCGGCTGTCAAAGGCTGCAGCGAAGCTGCTGAACCCTTTGAACCGGGGCTATGTATCGATCCAATAAAAAATTATTTTTATTGCCTAAAGTATATTGAAATTTACAGATATGCATGGTATAATACTTTCAGAAAGTTAAATATGCTTCGCCAATTGTGAATACGATGGCAGGCAGAAGTGAGTATATATTTATACAAGGAGGAAACAAGTATGTCTTTAAATGGAAAGAAAATCAGCGAATTTCAGGTGAAAGCTTACCAGAACGGGGATTTCATTGATGTAAGCGACAAGGATCTTCTGGGCAAATGGAGCGTCCTTTTCTTCTACCCGGCAGACTTCACCTTTGTATGTCCTACAGAACTGGAAGATCTCCAGAACAAATATGATGAATTCAAGAAAATCGGATGCGAAATTTACTCCGTATCCTGCGATACCCATTATGTTCATAAAGCATGGCATGAATCTTCCGATCGTATCGGGAAGGTAGAATTCCCCATGATCGGCGATCCCACTGGCAAGCTGTCCAAGGATCTGGACATCTACATTGAAGCAGAAGGCGTGACTGAAAGAGGCACCTTTGTCATCAACCCGAAGGGTGAAGTAGTGCTGTATGAAGTAAGCGCAGGCAATATCGGCCGCAATGCTGATGAACTGCTCCGCAAGGTAGAGGCTGCACAGTTTGTTTACGAACATGGTGATGAAGTCTGCCCGGCCAAATGGCATCCCGGTGAAAAGACCCTGAAACCGTCTTTTGATCTGGTTGGCAAATTATAAGAAACGGAGGCATCATGAATAACGTATATGATGCCATTATAGTAGGCGGAGGACCGGCAGGGCTCTCCGCCGCTATTTATATGGCAAGAGCCCGGTTTCATGTACTGGTGATTGAAAAGGAAAAGATGGGCGGACAGATTACCATTACAGCGGAAGTGGTTAATTATCCCGGGATTTTCTCCACCAACGGGGAAAAGCTGACCTCTGAAATGATCCGCCAGGCCAAGGCCTTTGGCGCTGAATTCCTTTCTGCCGAAGTGACCGGCCTTGAGATGGAAGGAGATTTCAAAACCGTCCATACCAGCCGCGGCGATTTCAAAACCCTGGGCATTGTGTACGCCGGCGGCGCCCATCCCCGGCTGGCGGGATTTTCCGGGGAAACGGAATTCCGAGGCCATGGGGTAGCCTACTGCGCTACCTGCGATGGAGAATTTTTCACCGGACGTACCATATTTGTGGTAGGCGGCGGCTATGCGGCGGTGGAAGAAGGACTTTTCCTGACGAAGTATGGAAAAGAAGTTATTATGGTGATCCGGGGAGATGATTTCTCTATTTCCTCCGCTGCAGTGGAAGAACTGAAAGAAAATCCCCATGTCAAAATTCTTTACCATACCCAGGTGGAAAAGGTGGAAGGAGACAGCGCTGTCCGCAGGGTGACGCTGAAGGACCGGAAAACGGGAGAAGAAAAGGTTTATACAGCGGATTCCGGTGATTTCTACGGCGTTTTCGTTTTCGTAGGCTATGCGCCGGAAAACGGGCTGCTGCAGGGAAAGGTGGACCTGGATCCCCGAGGCTATGTGATCACGGACAGAGACCAGAAAACCAATATTGACGGTGTCTATGCGGCCGGTGATATCTGCGTGAAGAATCTCCGCCAGGTGGTAACGGCAGTATCCGACGGTGCCGTGGCAGCCACTTCTCTGGAGAAGTATCTTGGCAGTCAGTACAGGAAACTGAACATGAAGCGCACTTATGTGAAGAAGGTAGAGGTTCGGGAAGAACCGAAGGCCAATGCTGCAGAAGCAGAGGAAGGGGCTTTCCTGGATAATGATACCCGGCAGGCACTGAAGCCTGTACTGGACCGCTTTGTGCATCCTATTGTTCTTCGCCTCTACAAGGATGATACAGAGCTTTCCTTTGAAGATGAAAAGCTTATGAAGGAACTGGCATCCCTGTCGGACAAGGTGTCCTATGAAGTCAAAGACGCAGTGCCCGGACTGGAGCATACCCTTTCCATTGTGAAACAGAACGGCGAAGAAGCGGGCCTATACTTCCATGGGGTGCCGGGAGGACATGAGTTTAATTCCTTCATCCTGGCCATGTACAACACAGCCGGCCCGGGGCAGGATGTGGGAGAGGAAAGCGAAAAACGGATCCGCGCCCTGAAGCAGAAAAAGGATCTGACCATTGCGGTTTCCCTTTCCTGCACCATGTGCCCCGATCTGGTGGCGGCCGCCGAACGGATTGCGGCAGAAAATGATCAGGTCACTGTCCATGTGTATGACCTGGCCCATTATCCGAAACTGCAGGAGAAATATCACATCATGAGCGTTCCCTGTCTCATTGTGAATGAAAATGATGTCCATTTCGGTAAAAAAGGTGTCAGCGAACTGCTGGATATTCTGGAATAACTGCAAAAACCTGCTCTCATGGGAGCAGGTTTTTTATTGTCATTGGAATAGGACGAAGGTTCTTTCGGAAGTACAGCGGCCCGGTCATTTTGAGGATCGGAAGAGGAGTCGGGGAATCTCCTTTCCATATAATGCTGAGTGGCTGGTTCCCAGCTGCAGATTACCGGATTGCATTTCTCTGTCTCGTCATTTCAAGGGAAGCGGAGCGGAGTCGAGAAATCCCTCTGCTGAATGTGCATCATTGTTTATTTTATTTAGTGGACTGGTGGGACTGGTGAACCGGCGTACTGTTAAGCTGGCAGGCTGATAAGAGTCATTTAACCGGGTAACGAGATTCTTCGCTGCGCTCAGAATAACGGAAAGTGGGAAGATTCATGCGTGAGGCTGGCTGTAAAATATATCGCTTAGCAAAGACAGCTCTTAGGACAGCAGAGAGTTTCCTGCTTCCGGCGCCGGTTAAACCGGTGAGTGAGTCCGCCGCTGTCTTCTGTACCCGGCCTCAGAGAAACCTCTGTAAAAAAATAAAAATGTATACTCCATTTTTCGGTTAAATATGATACAATAAGAACAACTGTGAAAGAGAAAGTATACTATTGTGGAGGCATACAATGAACAGACAACTTTCTATGGAATTTGTAAGAATCACGGAACAGGCTGCACTGAAGAGCGGCCGCCTTATGGGCGTAGGGGATAAGGAAGGCGCTGACCAGGCAGCCGTTGACGGCATGCATGAACAGTTTGCCAAGACTCCCGTTTCCGGCACAGTGGTTATCGGTGAAGGGGAAATCGATGAAGCGCCTATGCTTTACATCGGCGAACATGTAGGTGCAGGCGGAGAAGAAGTGGATATTGCCGTGGATCCGGTGGAAGGAACCAACCTGGTAGCCAAAGGACAGAATGGTGCTATTGCCGTTCTTGCCATTGCTCCGAAGGGATGCCTGCTTCATGCACCGGATATGTATATGCAGAAAATCTGCGTAGGACCGAGAGCCAAGGGCCGCATTGACATCAATGCATCGGTAACGGAAAATCTGAAAAATGTGGCAGATGCCATGGATCGTGAAGTTTCTGATCTTACTGTAGTCATTCTGGACAGAGAAAGACATGAGAAGATTATTCGGGAAGCCCGCAAGGCAGGTGCCCGCATCCGTCTGATTACCGACGGCGATGTGGTTCCGTCCATTGACTGCGGTATCCAGGGCAGCGGCATTCATATGGTACTGGGCTCCGGCGGCGCTCCGGAAGGCGTGCTTTCTGCAGTAGGTCTGAAATGCCTTGGCGGCGATATGCAGGCCAAACTCCTTCCCCATACGGAAGAGGAACTGAGACGGCTCCATGAAATGGGCATTGATGATCCCAATAAGGTACTGACACTGGATGATCTGGTTAAAGGGGATGACTGCATTTTCTCTGAAACAGCCATTACAGACTGCGCTATGCTCCGCGGCGTTCGCTATTTCGGCGGCGGCGCAAGAACCAGCACCCTGGTTCTCCGCTATAAGACCGGCACGGTCCGCTTTGTAGACACCATCCATCGTTTCGGCGATCCCAAGCCGGCCGTTCGTCTCTGGTAATCCGAAGCCGGAAAAAACGGAATCGGAAGAATAGGGGAATTTCATCAGACAGCCTTTCCCTGAAAAGGGAAGGCTGTTTTTTATGGCATGGGTGCCCTTTCTGTCTGCCGTAAAAAGGGAATCCCCGGATTTCCCTTTTCATTGCAGGGGGCCTATAGTATAATGATAAAAGTGTTTCACCCTTTTGAGGGATTATAAAGAATGGAGTTATTGTATGAGTAATGTAAATAAGAAGTGCCGTGTCCATTATGAAGGTACCTTTAATGACGGAACCAAATTTGATTCTTCCTATGACCGGGGAGAACCGTTGGAATTTATCTGCGGCGCAGGCCAGATGATCAAGGGCTTTGACGAAGCAGTGAAGGAAATGAAAGTGGGAGAAATCAAAAATATCCACCTTATGCCGGAGGAAGCCTACGGCATGCCGGATCCGCGGAATATCCTCACCATCAATATGAGCCAGATGCCCGGCTCTTCCGAACTTCCGGTGGGAGCCCGGGTGGTACTGACAGATCCCATGGGCCAGCGTTTCCCTGTGAAAGTAACGGAAAAGACAGAAACCACCATTACCTTTGATGCCAATCATGAAATGGCAGGCAAGGAATTGAATTTCAAAATCGAACTGGTATCGGTGGAATAAAAGAAAGAGCGGCACCGGAAGGCGCCGCTCTTTTTCCATCAAAAAAAGGACAGCCATGAGGCTGTCCTTTTTTGATGGAAAAGATTAATAGTTTTCTGCTTTGATAGCGAAGAAGCTTCTCGGATGGCCGCATACCGGGCATTCCTGCGGAGCTTCTACGGATTCAACGGTATAGCCGCAGTTAGCGCACATCCACAGTTTCTTTTCGCCCTTCTTGAATACCTGGCCGTTTTCTACATTAGCCAGAAGAAGTTTATAACGGGCTTCGTGGGATTTTTCGATTTCTCCTACCTTGGAGAAGAGGAAAGCGATCTGGGGGAAGCCTTCTTTTTTAGCTGTTTCAGCAAATCCCGGATACATGGAGGTCCATTCGTCATGTTCGCCTTCTGCAGCCATCTTCAGATGTTCAGCGGTGGTCTTTTTCAGGTCGCCTACCAGCCAGAACCAGATCTTGGCATGAGCTCTTTCATTGTTGGCGGTTTCTCTGAAAAGGTCAGCAATCTGACGGGAGCATTCCGGATCCTTTTCTGCTTCGTTGGCAAACAGGTTGTACTTTACATGAGCCTGGGATTCACCGGCATAAGCAGCACGCAGATTCTTTTCGGTCTGGGTGCCTTTCAGTCTTTTCATTTCTTCTAACACTTTTGCTTCATCCATAATAAATCCTCCTTTAATAATCGCAGGATCATTCATCAGTTTTTGCATTCGCCTGCATACACTTTAAGTATAGGAGCATTAAAGAAAAAAGTCAAATGGGTAAAATTTATATTGCTTAGCCTAATAAATATAGGACTATCTTCTTAATAATTTAAGTATATTAATAAAATAAATAAAGCATGCCAAATAAAAGATTGTGGATATTAGACCGGAAATTTCTCTGCTTTTTTGTGAAGAAGCAGGATTTTCTAGAAGATGCTGTTTCGATGATATCCGCTCATCCGGTTTTTCCGGACAGGACAGACAGGGAAAGGGAAAGTTGACAGAAAAAAACGGTTTTTGATACAGAAATCAGAAATTTATCTCTCATGTAAATTTAATAGGATACACTATTTTCAAAATCTATATAATCATCCATAATACATATAGAGAATTTGATGCTTCTTTATCTTTTATCTACAAACTTTACATTTTCTTTACATTCGTGAGTTACCATAAATCTAACAGTTTGTGCGTTTTTTATGGAGGGCACCATGTTTAGTCTTGTCAACAAGCACGAAGAGTTTTTTGATTTTCTTGTTACCAATGCAGAATACTTTCACAAGGGAACGCTCATGTCCCGGGAAGTGCTGCAGGATCCGTCCAAGCTGGAAAGGTATGTCAAGGATGTCAAGGCTCTGGAACATTCCGCTGATAAAGTAACCCACGAGATCTCAGCAAAGATGCGCCATGTTTTTATTACGCCCATTGACAGGGAAGATTTTTTTCTGCTGACCACCACGCTGGATGACTGCGTAGATGATATTCAGGATGTGGTTATGAGTCTGAAGCTCTACCATGCAGGCATTGGATCCAAGCTGCCGGTCCGCATGGCAGATATCCTGGTGGAAATGTCTTCCGAGCTCATTGTTCTGTTCCGTCTTCTGAAGGATATTGACAAGAATGAGATGGAAATCGGAGAGAGAACGAGGAAGATTAATGCGCTGGAAAGTGAAGGAGATGAAATTTACAGAAACGCCATTTCTGACCTTTTTGACGGCACCCATGAAGTGATGGAAATCATCCGCTGGAAGGAAATCATGGAAGCTATGGAAGATACGGCCAACCGTGTGGAGAAGGTGGGCAACCTGATTAAAGAGGTGGTCATGAAATATGCCTGATATCTACATTATCGGTATTGTGATTGTCCTGGCACTCTGCTTTGACTTCATTAATGGATTTCATGATACCGCCAACGCGATTGCCACCTGTGTGGCCACCCGTGCCCTGAGTCCTAAGGTCGCCATTATTATGTCGGCCATTCTGAATTTCGTAGGCGCCATGATTTCAACAGGCGTTGCCAAGACCATCGGCGGAGAGATCGTAACGTCTCCTCATATGGTGGACTCTGTGGTTCTTTCCTCTGCGCTGGCTTCCGCCATTATATGGAATCTTTTTACCTGGCGCATCGGAATGCCGTCCAGTTCTTCCCATGCCCTCATCGGCGGTGTTATCGGTGCCGTAATTATTTCCTACGGCACCGGCGCCATTCATCTGGCCGGCGTTATGACTATTGTACTGGGGCTTGTCCTTTCTCCTGTATGCGCTCTGGCAACAGGCTATATCATGATGACCATTCTTTACATTGCCTTCCGCAATGTGGGGAAATCCCGGGTGAATTATGTGGCTACCCATATCCAGATGGTATCGGCAGCGCTTATGGCTTTTTCCCATGGTTCCAATGATGCACAGAAATCCATGGGCATTATTACCCTGGCTCTTTTATCCGGCGGCTATATCGGACAGCTCGAGGTGCCCTGGGAAGTCAAAGTGGCCTGCGCCATGGCTATGTGTGCCGGTACTTCCGTAGGCGGCTGGCGTATTATCCGTACTGTGGGAAATAAGATTTTCCGCATGCAGCCGGTTAACGGTCTGGCAGCAGACTTGAATTCCGCCATTACCATCTTCTCCGCCACCATGCTCCATCTTCCTGTTTCTACTACTCATGTGGTCACAGGATCCATTATGGGCGTGGGCTGGGCTACCCGCTTCCGTGCCGTTCATTGGAGTGTAGCCTACCAGATGGTTTCCGCCTGGATTATGACAATCCCCTGTACGGCGGCGGTAGGCGCACTGGTTTACCTTATTATTAAACATATACTGTAAAGAATATTGTTTAAGAAAAGCATCGCAGAAGCTGCGGTGCTTTTTTTATGCCCGGCGGCAGACCGGCTTTCTGTTTTTACGCCTCGCATTATCATTAGCAAATGATTCTCAAATATATCTTATTTCTTTAATTTATGTTAAAATAGTACTCGTATAGGTAACCCGGGATGGGTATACCGGGAGGTGTATATGTTAATTCAATGGTTCCCTGGCCATATGACGAAAACGAAGAGGATGATTGAGGATCATCTGAAGGCGGTGGATGTAGTGGCTGAACTGCTGGATGCCAGAATTCCCGCATCCAGTGCCAATCCCATGGTGGAAGAACTGGTGAAGGGAAAGCCCCGGATCGTCATTTTAAACAAGGCGGACCTGGCTGATCCGAAGAAGACAGACCAGTGGATTTCCTATTACAGGAAAAGGAATATTCCCGTAGTGCCCATGAGTGTAGGAAACGGAAAGAACAAGAAGAAGCTGATGGCCCTGATTCGGGAAACGGCAAAGCCGATTCTGGATAAATGGTATAAGAAGGGGCTGAAGAACCGTTCTGTCCGCCTGATGATTCTGGGCATTCCCAATGTGGGAAAATCGTCCCTCATCAATTTTATAGCCGGTACGGCTGCAGCCAGGACAGCCAATACACCCGGTCATACCCGGGGCAAGCAGTGGGTGCGCCTGTCGGAAGGACTGGATCTTCTGGATACGCCGGGGGTGCTCTGGCCGAAGTTTGATGACCAGACGGCAGCTCTGCGGCTGGCGGCTACAGGCGCTATTGCAGGAGATGTTTTTAATCCGGATGAAGTGGTGCCGGTGCTTCTGTCCTCTCTGGCTGAGACGGAACCGCAGATCCTAAAGGATGTATATCATATTGAGGATGTGCATCAGGATCCCCAGCTTCTTCTGGAAGCGGCAGGGCGGAGACGGGGATGCCTCCTTCCCGGCGGCGCCATCGATTATGACCGGGCGGAAACGGCGGTCCTTCATGATTTCCGCAGCGGAAAACTGGGCAGAATCACGCTGGATCCGGTGCCGGGAGAGGAAGAAAAATGAAGATAGCAGACATACGGGACATCCTGAAGCAGGGAGACGTGCCGGATGAAGTGATGAAGGAAATCCTGGCGGATCCCAGAAAAGGAGTGCAGACCCTGGTTTCTTCCTACATGCGCCGGCTGGAACGGGAAAGCAGAGAAAGGCTCCGGGTGGAGTCCCTCTATCAGGTAGAAAGCGAATTCTATAAAAAGGGAATCCACTATGTGGCCGGAATCGATGAAGTGGGAAGAGGCCCGCTGGCAGGACCGGTCACGGTGGCGGCAGTGATCTTAAAGCCCCACTGGTTTGCTGCCGGACTGAATGATTCCAAGAAGGTCACGCCCCGGCACAGGGAGGAACTTTCTGAAAAAATCCACCGGGAGGCTGTGGATATTTCCATTGTCAGTCTTCCTCCGGAGGAAATTGATGCCTTGAATATTTATCAGGCTACCATGCTGGCCATGTATCAGGCGGTGAAAAATCTCAAGGTGCAGCCGGAGGCGGTTATTGTAGATGCCATGCCCCTCCATTTTCCTTTTCCTACCGTATCTATGGTTCATGGAGATGCCAGGAGTGCTTCTGTAGCGGCTGCTTCCATTGTGGCTAAGGTATACAGGGATCATCTCATGGATGAGTATGATCAGAAATACCCGGGCTATGGTTTTGCCCAGAATAAGGGATACGGCACAGCAGAACATATCGAAGCTATAAGAAATCTGGGCATTACACCCATTCACCGGAAAAGCTTTGAACCGGTGAAAAGCATGATATTGGACAGATAAATGGGAGAAGGTTCTCTTTTCATTTTTTACAGCAGGAGGAATGGCAATGAAACAATGTATGGATTCAGAAAATCTTCACCGCAGGTTGAAAAAGATTGTCGGCCAGGTACAGGCCATTGACCGGATGATTGATGAGGATATTCCCTGTGAGGATGTGATCAGCCAGGTCAATGCGGCTAAATCCGCTCTGCACAAGGTGGGACAGATTATTCTGGAAGGGCACCTGCAGCACTGCGTCCGTGACGGCATCGAGCACGGAGATGCGGATGAGACGATTGCCAAATTTGCCAAGGCAGTGGAACGGTTTTCCAATATTATATAAAGGTTCCGCTGCGGCCTGACAGCTGTTCTCTATTTCATGAAGTTAGTATATAATGAATAGTTTTTATATAAAAACACCAAATACAATAGAGGCAGATGAGTAAAAATTATGCCAGCATTTAACAACATTAGAACTATCTTTTGAGGACCTGCTTTTGTTGTCACTGGCTTGCTACGGTGCTACAATTTTAATTGTGGCATAAGATGGTTAATCTGTCTTATTGCGCCGTTTTATGTATGATGGAGGTTTTCTTGTATCCTGTCAATCTGACTATGAAAGGGGTTCCCTGTCTTGTCATCGGCGGAGGGCATGTAGCACTCCGGAAGGTGAAAAGGCTGCTGGGGGAAGACGCAGAAGTGACCGTGATTTCTCCTGTACTGACAGAAGAAATGGAGCGGCTCTTCAGGGAAAAGCGTATTTCCTGGAGAAAAGCATCCTATCAGCCCGGAGACGCCAGGGGCTATCACTTTGTGGTTACGGCCTGCGGTGTGCGCCAGGTGGCTGAATGGGTGCATGAGGAATCTCTTCATGATTCATTTTTATATAATGCTGCAGATTTTCCCTCTTTGGGAAACTGTTCTCTTCCTGCAGCTTTTGAGACGGGGGGCATCCATTTTGCCGTTTCTACCGATGGCCGGTCTCCGGCTATGGCTAAATATGTCAAGAACTGGCTGAAAGGGCAAATCCCCCCTTCTTTTGGTGCCTGGCTGGACCGGGTGGGAGACATCCGGGAAGAATTAAAAAAAGAGGAATCTCACAGCCGGATGCGGGAAGAATTCTGGCATACTGTATTTGACGACAGGATCATGGATCTTGTTATTTCAGGGAAGTTGGACGAAGCAGAGGAGCGTGTGCGTAATGCAGTTAGTTGTTTTAGGTCTGAACCATAAGACCGTTTCTGTAGATATTCGTGAGCAGTTTGCGATTTCGGAGGAAAGCGCCAGAAGCGGACTGCGTCATTTGGATGAGCAGGACGGCATTCAGGAGGCAGTGGTGCTGTCCACCTGCAACAGGACCGAAATTTATGCCGTATTGAAGGACCACAGTGCAAAAAAGACGCTGGAAAACTTTTTCCTGGCTCTTTCCGGCAACAGTGAAGCTAAAAAAGAATATTTCTTCTATTTTGAAGGAGAGGCCTGCATCCGCCATCTGTTTGAAGTGGCTTCCGGCCTTGATTCCATGGTAATCGGCGAAAGCCAGATCCTGAACCAGATCAAGACAGCCTACACCATGGCTCTTTCAGAAAAAGCGACAAAGACCGTTCTCAATACCCTGTTTCATCGGGCAATTACCACCGGGAAACGGGTGCGCACGGAAACACGGATTTCCTACAGCGCCGTATCTGTCAGCTATGCAGCAGTGAAGCTGGCCGAAAAGATTCTGGGCGGGCTGGGTGACAGGACAGCTATGGTGTTTGGCGCCGGAGAAGCAGCAGAGCTTCTGGTGAAAAACCTCATGGGCAAAGGCCTGAAAAAAGTAATCGTTACCAACCGTCATATGGATAAGGCAGAGGATCTGGCTGCCAAAATTCATGGCGAAGCGGTTCCCTTCCATTCTGCCCTGTCTCATGCAGATGATGTGGATATCATTGTTACAGCCACCGGTGCTTCCCAGTACATTGTCAAAGCCTGGGATATCAGAAATCTGATGATGCGCCGTGGCAGCCGTCCTCTGGTTGCCATTGATATCGCAGTGCCCTGCGATATTGAGCCGGAGGTAGGCAATATCCGCCATGTAACTCTCTATAATATTGATGACCTGCAGGAAATTGTAGCCAGCAATATCCGCTTCCGTGAAGAGGAAGCACAGAGGGCGGAAGTGATCGTAGAAGAGGAAATCCGTTCCATTGAAGACCGCTTCAAATATCTGAGCACCCGTCCCGTTATGGTTTCTCTTTCCGACAAGGCTGAGGAAATCAGGCAGCGGGAACTCAGAAAAGGCATGGCTAAAATTGAAGGCCTTACAGATGAGGACAGAAAGGTGCTTTCCCACATGACCCATATGATCGTTCGCAAGATCCTTCGGGAACCCATGATCCATCTGAATGAATATGCAGGTACGGAATGGGAATCGGAAGACAAGTCTGCCGTAGCCCGTCTGTTCAAACTGGACGTAAGAAAGGGGCAGGAGCTTGAAAAATAAATTGACTATTGCCACCAGAGAAAGTCTTCTGGCACTCTGGCAGGCCCATTATATTGCAGATCGGCTGAAGGAACAGTATCCCCGGCTGGAGGTGGAACTTCTTCCTGTCACCACTAAGGGAGATCAGATTCTGGACCGCCCCCTGGTGGAAATCGGAGGGAAAGGACTTTTCATTAAAGAACTGGAAGTGATTCTTCTGGAGGGAAAGGCGGATATTGCGGTCCATTCTCTGAAGGATATGACTGCAGAATGTCCTGAGGGGCTGACCATCGCCGCCGTAACGGCCCGGGAGGATCCAAGAGATGCTTTTGTATCCAATCGGTATCATTCTCTGGATGAACTGCCTCCCCATGCAGTGGTGGGAACTTCCAGCCTGCGCCGGCAGGCCCAGCTTCTTCACTACAGGCCGGATCTTCAGATCAAATCGCTCAGAGGCAATGTGCAGACCCGCCTCCGCCATCTGGATGAAGGAGATTTTGATGCGGTCATCCTGGCAGCGGCAGGTCTCAAGCGTCTGGGACTGCAGGATCGGATTACCTCCTATATTTCTACAGAAGAAAGCATTCCCGCTGCCGGTCAGGGCGTCATGGCGGTAGAAGCCAGAAGCGATGATAAGGAAACAATGTCCCTTCTCTCCTTCCTTCATGACGGCAGGGTAGCCTCCTGCATCCGTGCAGAACGGGCTTTCCTGGCCCGGGTAGGGGGAGACTGCAAGGTGCCTGCAGGCATTTATGCAGTACCTCAGGGAAAAGAGACTATCCATGTGGAAGCCTTCATTGCAGCGCCCGATGGAAAGCAGCTCTACCGCGGTGAGTCGGAAGGTTCCATTTCCCGGGCGGAAGAGCTGGGAAGCGCCATAGCAGGCCGTCTGCTTGATGAAGGCGGACGGGCGGTGCTGGAAAAACTGCAGAAGATATAATTGAAGTGGGGAGATTTTACATGAAAAAAGGGAAAGTCTATTTAATCGGTGCAGGACCGGGAGATCCGGAGCTTCTGACACTGAAAGGGAAAAGGTGCCTGGAAGAAGCGGATGTCATCGTAGGTGACTACCTGGCAGATAAACGGCTTCTTCGTTATGCACGTCCGGGCGCAGAATACGTCTATGTAGGGAAAAAAGCAGGCTGCCATACCATGAAGCAGCATGAAATCAGCCTCCTGCTGGCGGAAAAGGGAAAAGAAGGGAAAATTGTGGCCCGTCTCAAAGGCGGGGATCCTTTCGTTTTCGGCAGAGGAGGAGAGGAAATCGAAGTCCTTCGCAGAGAAGGTGTGCCTTTTGAGGAAGTACCCGGTATAACCAGTGCCATCGCTGCACCGGCTTATGCAGGTATTCCGGTGACCCACCGCGGTGTAGCTGCTTCTTTTGCAGTCATTACCGGTCATGAGGATCCTACCAAGGATCAGTCATCCATTCACTGGGATAAACTGGCCGGCGGTGTGGACACCCTGATTTTCCTCATGGGGGTAGGGCATACGGCTCTCATTGCTTCCCAGCTGATGAAATATGGTCGGAGTGCCGACACACCGGCTGCTTTTGTGCGCTGGGGCACCCGTCCCTATCAGGAAACCTATACCACCACCCTGGGTAAAGCCGCTGAGGATGTAGAAAAGCTGGGCATTCAGCCTCCCGCTGTCTTCATCGTGGGAGATGTGGTGAACCTGAGAGAGGAAATGCGCTGGTTCGACAACCGCCCGCTCTTTGGCAAGCGGATTATCGTCACCCGTTCCCGCAGCCAGGCATCCCGTCTGGTGGATGTGCTCAATGAAAAAGGAGCGGAAACCCTGGAAATTCCAACCATTTCCCTGGAAGAACCGTCCGATGATTTCAAAGGTATGGATGAAGCCATTGATCGTCTGGAAATGTATGACTGGCTTCTTTTTACCAGCCAGAACGGGGTGGATTCCTTCTTCCGCCGCCTGTATCACTTTGGGAAAGACACCCGGGCCTTAGGCCATTTGAAAATCGGTGCCATCGGGCCGGCTACGGCTCGTGAGCTTACCCGCTACGGACTTCATGCAGACTGTGTACCGGAAAAGTATAAGGCGGAAAATCTCCTGGCGGAAATGAAGCCCCTGCTGAAAGGATATGAAAAGATCCTTATCCCCCGGGCCAAGGTGGCAAGGAGCATTCTGCCCGAAGGGCTCCGCACTATGGGCTGCAGGGTGGATGTGGTGGAAGCCTACCGCACGGAACCGGATGTGAAAAACCGGGAAGTTCTGCTGGATGTGCTGCAGCATCACGGTGCCGACATCATTACGTTCACAAGCTCTTCCACCGTGTACAATCTGATGAACCAGATTGACGGACAGACAAAGCTTCTGGAAGGTGTTACCCTGGCATGCATCGGACCTGTTACTGCCGCTACATGCAGAAAATATAATCTGGAACCATCTATCATTTCTGATGTCTTTACGATTGATGGCCTTGTCAATGCGATTGAAAAAGGAGTCGAAAAGAAATGAAATTAAACACACTTCGCCCAAGAAGATTGAGAAGAACGGAAGCTATCCGTTCCATGGTCAGAGAAAATTCCCTGGAACTGAATGATTTTGTTTATCCTATTTTCGTAGTGCCCGGCACTAACATCAGAGAAGAAATCCCCAGCATGCCCGGACAGTACCATCTTTCCGTAGACAATGCGGTCAAGGTGGCAGAAGAAGTTTATAAAATGGGCATTCCGGCAGTGGAAGTCTTCGGACTTCCTGAATACAAGGACGATATCGGTTCCTCTGCCTGGGATATGAAGAGTCCGGTACAGCGCGCAATCCGCGCCATTAAAGACGCCGTGCCCGATCTGGTCATTGTGGGCGATGTCTGCCTCTGCCAGTATACAAAGAGCGGTCACTGCGGCCAGCTGAAAGGCCATGAAGTG
Organism: Dialister sp.; assembly: GCF_051885895.1. Classification (GTDB taxonomy): domain Bacteria; phylum Bacillota; class Negativicutes; order Veillonellales; family Dialisteraceae; genus Dialister. The sequence goes on from NZ_JBJEXP010000043.1 coordinate 24,893, forward strand.
GATAACGATCCCACGCTGGAACTTCTGGCCAAGGTAGCTCTTTCCCAGGCTGAATGCGGCGCCGACATTGTGGCACCTTCCGATATGATGGACGGCCGTGTGGCTAAAATCAGAGAAACACTGGATGCCAATGACCTTCAGAATGTTTCCATCATGTCCTATGCTGTAAAATATGCTTCCGGCTATTATGGCCCCTTCCGCGATGCGGCTGACTCCGCTCCCCAGTTCGGTGACAGAAGAGGATACCAGATGGATCCTGCCAACAGCCGGGAAGCCATGAAAGAAGTGGATCTGGATATGGCAGAAGGCGCCGACATCATCATGGTTAAGCCGGCACTGGCTTATCTGGACATTGTGCGCCAGGTCAGAGACCATATCAACCGCCCGGTAGCAACCTACAACGTTTCCGGCGAATACGCCATGGTCAAGGCAGCTGCTGCCAAAGGCTGGATCGATGAAAAGAGAATTGTCATGGAATCCCTGCTCTGCATGAAGCGGGCCGGTGCCGATATTATCATTTCCTACCATGCTCCTGACGTAGCAAAATGGATGAAGGAGGAAGCAGGAAAATGATCGATCTTGCCAAGTCTAAAGCCGCCTTTGAAGAAGCGCGGAAATATATGCCCGGTGGTGTGAACAGTCCTGTCCGTTCCTATCCGCATATGGGATGCCCGCCGCCTTTCATCCGCGAAGCGCACGGCTCCCACATTACCGATATTGACGGTAATACCTACATTGATTATGTAGGCTCCTGGGGCCCCATGGTTTTGGGACATGCTCATCCTGCTGTGATTCATGCCATTCAGCAGGCGGCAGAACGGAGTACAAGCTATGGCGCTCCTACCCTTATGGAAACGGAAATTGCAGAGCTGATTCATGAAATCTATCCGTCCATTGAAAAGATGCGCATGGTTAATTCCGGTACGGAAGCAACCATGAGTGCCCTCCGGGCAGCCCGGGGATATACAGGACGGGATAAAATCCTTAAATTTGAAGGATGCTATCATGGACATGGCGACAGCCTTCTGGTGAAGGCCGGCTCCGGCGCCGCTACCTTTGGAAGTCCTGACAGTGCCGGCGTGACTAAAGGCACAGCCAAAGATACCCTGGTGGTTCCTTATAATGATATTCCCGCCTTTACAAAGATGATGGATGAACAGGGCGATGAAATTGCTGCCGTTATCGTAGAACCGGTAGCCGGCAATATGTGCTGCGTGCCGCCGGTGGAAGGCTTCCTGGAAGCACTGCGCCGGGAAACGGAAAAGCATGGCACTGTCCTCATTTTTGATGAAGTTATGTGCGGCTTCCGCACCACTTTCCATGGTGCCCAGGCCCGCTACCATATCCACCCTGATATGACCTGCCTCGGTAAAATCATCGGCGGCGGTCTCCCTGCAGCAGCCTATGGCGGCAGAAAAGAAATCATGAACTGCATTGCTCCTGACGGATCCGTCTATCAGGCAGGCACTCTTTCCGGAAATCCTCTGGCTGTAACAGCAGGGATTGAAACGCTGAAGCAGATGATGGCAATTCCTGATTTTGACAAAATTCTGGAAAAGAAGACGGAAACCCTTCTGAAAGGCTGGAAACAGGCGGCTGATCAGGCCGGTGTTCCTCTCGTATGCCATCAGTCCGGTTCCATGTTCGGCATTTTCTTCTCCGATAAAGATGTGCTCAACTACCAGGATGCCTGCAGTGCCAACGCAGCCCGCTTCAAGGCATGGTTCCTCTCCATGCTGGATCAGCACATTTATCTGGCGCCTTCTCCCTTTGAAACACTCTTCATGTCCTACGCCCACAGCGAAGAGGACATTGAAAAGACCATCAAGGCAGCCGGCAGAGCCATGGAAGAAGCAGCAAAGGTCAAATAAAGACAGTAAAAAATCACGGTACTCCCGAAGGGAGCCGTGATTTTTTTGATGGGAAAGAAAGCAGGAGCAGATAGCTGAGGGATTTCTGCTGGCCTGTATCGACCGGGCCATCAGTCATGATGATTTGTTTCGCCATCATATTAACTTTACAGAAAATTATTTTTAATTACCTTTACTTCGATAAATATCTATGCTATAATATAAACATCGAAGAGGTTCGATAACGAGCCTCCCTGCGTGTTGAAAACAAAGGAGAAATTCTTATGAAATTATCTGACAAACTTTTAAAGGCTCTGAATGATCAGGTGAATATGGAATTCGGTTCTGCTTATCTGTACCGTTCTATGGCTCATGATATGAAAAATCTGGCGCTGAACGGCTATTCCAAATGGCTGGACAAGCAGTACGAAGAAGAACGGGAACATGCCTTCAAGATTATTTCCTACATTGAAGACCGGGACGGCGTGGTTGATTTCAAATCCATTGAAGGGGTAAAGAAACATTATGACAAACCGCTGGATGCTGCCAAAGATTCCCTGGCTCATGAAGAAAAAGTAAGCGCTTCTATCCGCCACCTCTTCAAGCTGGCCAGAGAAGAAGGCGATATAGAGACTGAAGTTTTCCTGCAGTGGTTCATTACAGAACAGATTGAGGAAGAAGTAAATGCCCGCGACAATGTAGCCGGCTTTGAAAAGGCAAAGGACTGCGAAGGCCTGCTCTACATGTTCGATGCACACCTGGCTGACCGCTGATTCTATTATTTGATACGAAAGTACCTTCCCCCGGGAGGGTACTTTTTTTGTGGAATCAGGAAATAGTGAAATTTCCGAGGAATCCCTGCTCTTTCCGAAACAGTGCGGAGAAAAGCCGGCAGGAGTAAGAAACTTCAGCAGGCAGCAGTGCAGGATGTATCACGCTTTAAGTCTAAGGCCGGGCAGATATTTCCTGCTGAACCGGTATCGCTGTTTCCTCATTTCCCTCAAATAAAATATACACACCCACCGCCGGCTATGATATAATTTATCGGAAGAGTACAGAAAAGGGGAGGGGCCATGTCGGACAAACCACGCAAGTTTATTATATTGACAGCCAGTATAGGAACAGGACACAGTCAGGCAGCCCGGGCCATTGCGGAAGCGATCCAGTCTTCCCATCCTTCCGACTCTGTCAGTGTTCTTGATTTCGTTTCCAATAACCGGCTGTCAGTGGATCACATCATCAAGGATACTTATCTCAAGATGATTGATGTATTTCCTTCTATGTACGATCATTTATACAGTGATTCGCAGAACAGCCGGTTCGGACAGGTGTCCCAGCTCATGCTCTCGCTGACCTTCAAGCGGAGAATGAGGAATCTGGTGAATACCCTGAAACCGGATGCAGTGGTCTTTACCCATCCGTTCCCGGCAGGTGCGGCAGATCTTTTAAAGGCGGAAGGAAAAATCAGCGTTCCCCTTCTGGGCGTGATTACAGATTTTGATATTCACCAGCTCTGGGTAGACCATTATCTGGATGCTTTCTGCGTAGCAACCCCGGATTTGAAAGAGCTTATGGAAAGCTATGATGTTCCCGGAAGCATGATTCATGTGACCGGTATTCCTGTGCGCCGTTCCTTCTATGAGCAGGCTGCGGCAGGAAAGCCTTTTGAAAAGGGCCGTGTCCTGGTTATGGGAGGCGGCCTGGGGCTGGGTAATGTGGTAGACAATATCGTCAGACTGGATGAAGTGGAAGAAATTTCCAAATTTATTGTAATTACCGGGAAAAACATCAGCCTTTACGAGAAAATTGCTGCACTGTCCGATAAACTGCACCATCCGGTGGAGCTCCACAGCTATACCAATAAAGTGGCTGAAATCATGGCAAGAAGCGAAATTCTTGTTACCAAACCGGGCGCTCTGACCTGTACGGAAGCCATGGTTATGCATCTTCCCATGGTGCTTGTCAATACGCTGCCTGGACAGGAACGGGCCAATGCGCTTCATATGAAGAAACAGGGCTGCGCTGAATGGGTTAAGCGGGGCGAACTGGCAGAGACTGTGAGAAGCATTCTGCGCAATCCTGCCCTTAGAAGCCGTATGGCTTCATCCTGCGGAGATGTCCATCCCGACAGTGCCAGAGATGTGGTCGGGGTTCTCTATGATCTGCTGGAGGCAAAGCCGTAACGGAAAAAGGTTTTCTGTCGGCATCTTGACCATTCCCTGTGATTTTTTGAATCATTAAAAAGGACTCCACAAGGAGTCCTTTTTAATGTGAAATCTGTTATTTTGCCAGCAGGGCCAGCATGATGCCTCCGGAAATGGCAGTACCGAATACACCGGAAAGGTTCGGGCCCATGGCATGCATGAGGAGGAATATTCTTCTGTTTTCTTTCTGTCCCACCAGATGGGAAACACGGGCAGCAATGGGAACGGAAGCAATACCGGCGGAACCGATGAGCGGATTGATTCGCCCGCCGGAAAGACGGCACATGATACGGGCGCAGACGACGCCGGAGCCGGTGCCGAAGGCAAAGGCCACAAGGCCAAGAAGGATAATGAGAAGAGTGCTGGGCGTCAGGAAGGTATCTGCTGCCATGGTAGAACCGATTGCTACAGTCAGCACCAGAGTCACAATGTTCAGCAGGGCATTGGACGCCGTTTCCGCCAGCTTGGTAACCGCCAGGCATTCCCGGAGGAGGTTGCCCAGCATGAGCATGGTAATGAGGGGAGCTACCGGCGGGAGGAAAAGATTGACAATGAAGGCCATGACAATGGGGAAGGCGATTTTCTCAAGCCGGGATACGTAACGGGGCTGCTTCATCATAATATTCCGCTCCTCCTTACTGGTGAGGAGCTTCATGATGGGAGGCTGGATGAGAGGCATAAGAGCCATGTAGGAATAGGCGGCTACAGAAATCTGGGGCAGGAGGTGGGGCGCCAGCTTCATGGTGGTGTAAATAGCCATGGGACCGTCGGCGCCGCCGATGATTCCGATGGAAGCGGATTCTCCCAGGGTAAAGCCGAGAACATCGGCACCGATGAGGGCTACGAAAATGCCCAGATGGGCAGCAGCGCCCAGAATGACCAGGCTGGGATTGGCAATCATAGGTCCGAAGTCCGTCATGGCTCCTACACCCAGAAAAATGAGGGGAGGAAGAATCAGCTTTTCCACCCCCTGGTAGGCATACCAGAAAAGCCCGCCTTCTGATGTGAGAGTAGAACCGGGAACATTGGCTACAATGCAGGAAAATCCTATGCCTACCAGCAGGAAGGGTTCGTATTTTTTGACGATTCCCAGATAGAGAAGCACCAGTCCGGCAATGATCATGACCAGATTTCCCAGGGAAAGGAAGGAAAGCCCGGTCTGATAAAAAAGTTCAGTCAGGAGAGTACTCATGAGAGAGTCCATGGAATTCAGTCCTTTCGTTCAGCAATGCTTCCCAGTTTATTGAGAAGGGGGAAAAAGTGAAGAATCAGTCCTATAAAGGAAATAAAAATAAAACTGAGGAAAAAGTCAATCACTGAGAGTATCAGTGCACCTGTAAGATTATCCGGTAATGTCATCATATGTTCATATTTCTGATCTGCTCATTGGCCTGACGGATAAGGAGCAGTCTTGTCCTTTCTTCTGCTTTATCTAAAACAGTTTTCTTTAACACAATGGAACGTTTCAGAAGGCCGTGGCCGATTTCACCCTGCTCGTCCCAGGCCTTGATGGCCAGCGTCACATCCCTGTCAGTGATAGCGATAATGGAGGCGTGGACAGTCACGGTCATGCCAAGACTGGAGGGAGCCGTATGGACGAAATTAATGGAAAGCCCTATGCTGGCATACTCCTCCGGAAGATAAGGGTCGATGGCTTCGATGGAAGCATCAATGGCCCAGTGAATGAGACGGGGTGTGGCAAGAAGGTTTTTGAAATCATTGGAATAATTATCTGCTGCATCCTCATGCTGGATGACTCTGGTGGCCATGGCATTCTGGCCTAAGGAGAGATAATCGGAAAGATTAATGGTTGGTGTATCCATAAGAAAATCCTTTCAACATAAATTTCAGGGCGGTACCATCCCTTTGGAGCACGGAAGCACTCCTTCATTTGGCATGATTATAGCCAATTAATTGATAGATGAATAATACAAAAATAGTCAATATTAATAACTTAAAAACTATAATATAGACAAATAATTATAATTTATTATCTATGAAAATGGCCTAAAAATATAGAATAAAGCAAGATAAAGACAGGAAAAGTCAGAAATACAGATTGATAGGATAGATCCTATGAATTGAAAGGAGAAAACAGAGGATAAAAGGAGCGGTTAAATGCCGGCATTCTCCCTGGCTCCTGAAATACTGTCAGCTTCTGCATCAGCAGAAGGGGAGTAAAGGTGGGACATAGAAGCATAGCAGGTCTGGAGGTGAAAGATAAAGAAACGGTGACACCGCGGATACATAAAAGTTCTTGACCCATTGATGAAGAATGAAGGAGAGGGAGGAAAGGCAGTATAAAAACAGAGATGCAGAAGATCGGTGTCAAAAGGCAGCAGGCATGCATGGGAAATGGCTCTTCTGCTCCTTCGTCATTTCAAGTGCAGGGAAGCGGAGTTGAGGAATCTTCCTCCCAATAAGCAGTAAAATCGAATGTCTTTCATTTTCAGGTTTTCTCTATGACTCAAAGGCTGCAAAGAAACTTTGTCACCTTTTCATGGCAGCCTATGAATGAAGTGAACTATAATCGGTCTTCACATGCAGGCATTGTTCTTCTGTTCTCAGGATCCTTTTCTTAAAAATTTCTTGACAAACGGCTTCAGCCGTACTATAGTAAGTGCATACATGTGATGACGGAGACATGATGTGTTCGACAGTCTTTTCAGAGAGTCTGCGGCCGGTGTGAGCAGATAGGATAACGAATGGATTACCGCTCCCGAACAGAAGGATTGAAATCCTCCCGGCCGGCTGCCGTTACGAGCCTTAGAGTAAAGCGCAAGCTTTAATTTGGGTGGAACCGCGGAAGATAACTTTCGTCCCTTAGTGGGACGGAAGTTTTTTTATTACTATGTTTCCGTGAAGGCTGTCCCCAGCAGCTGTGGAAACGATAGAGGAAAGGAAGATTTGCATGATTACAATTAAACTTAAAGACGGCAAGGAAAAACAGTTTGAATCCGCTGTTTCCCTGGCTGATGCAGCCAAAGCAATTTCCAACAGCCTTGGCAGAGATGCTGTTGTAGCTAAGGTGAACGGTGAACTCACCGATCTCCGTGATCCCATTGTGGATGGAGCAGAAGTAGAATTTTTCACAAAGGAAGATAAAGAAGGACTCTTTACTCTGCGCCACACAGCTTCCCATGTGATGGCTCAGGCCATTCAGCACCTTTTCCCGGGAACTAAATTTGCAATCGGCCCGGCTATTGATGATGGATTCTATTATGATCTGGATTCTGATCATGTATTCAGCCAGGAAGATTTCGCAGCCATTGAAAAAGAAATGGCAAAGATTTCCAAAGAAAATATTCCTCTGGTCAAGAAAGTTGTCAGCCGCAGCGAAGCACTGAAATTCTTCCAGGATAAAGGACAGGACTACAAGGTCATGCTGATCAACGATCTGCCGGAAGATGCAGAAATTTCTCTGTATGAACAGGGAGATTTCACTGATCTCTGTGCAGGCCCTCATATGCGTTCCACCGGCAAGGTGAAGATTTTCAAGATTATGACGGTAGCCGGTGCTTACTGGCGCGGCGATTCCAAGAATAAAATGCTGCAGCGCATTTATGCAACCGCCTTCTTCAAGAAGGAAGATCTGGATCATTTCCTCTATGTCCGCAGCGAAGCAGAAAAGAGAGATCACAGAAAACTGGGCAAACAGCTGGATCTCTTCTCCTTCCATGATGAAGGTCCCGGATTCCCATTCTTCCATCCAAAGGGAATGGTTCTCAGAAATAAACTGATGGACTATGAAAGAGAACTGTTCAAGGAATTCGGCTATGTAGAAATCATGACCCCGATTATCCTGTCCAAGCAGCTCTGGATCCAGTCCGGCCACTGGGATCACTATAAAGAAAATATGTACTTCACCAAGATTGATGATGAAGATTATGCAATTAAACCGATGAACTGCCCCGGCGGAATTCTCTATTTCAAGACCCAGCAGCGTTCTTACAGGGATCTGCCTATGAGAGTCGGTGAATTCGGTATTGTTCATCGTCATGAACTCCGCGGCGCACTCCATGGACTCTTCCGTGTACGCTGCTTCACCCAGGATGATGCTCATATTTTCATGACCCAGGATCAGATGAAGGACGAAGTCATCAAGTGCATGGCTATGTACAAGAAGATGTACGGTGTATTTGGACTGGAATATCATGTGGAATTGTCCACCCGTCCGGAAAATTCCATGGGCAGCGATGAACTCTGGGAAATTTCTACCAACGCTCTCCGGGAAGCTATTGAAAAGACCGGTGTTCCCTATCAGATTAACGAAGGGGACGGCGCATTCTACGGTCCGAAGCTTGACTTCCATGTACAGGATTCCCTGGGACGTACCTGGCAGTGCGGCACCATTCAGATGGATATGCAGCTGCCGGAACGGTTCGATGTGAACTATATCGGCGAAGACGGTGAAAAACACCGTGCCGTTATGCTGCATCGTGCCGGCTACGGCTCCCTGGAACGCTTCATCGGCATCCTGATTGAACATTTTGCCGGCGCATTCCCCACCTGGATCGCACCGGTACAGGTCAAGGTTATTCCGGTTACAGAAAATCATCTGGAATATGCTAAATCTGTGGCAAAGACACTGTCTGAATCGGATATCCGCGTAGAAGTGGAAGAAGCCAATGAAACCCTGGGCTACAAGATCCGCAAGGCACAGATGGAAAAAGTTCCGTATATGCTGATCGTAGGCGACAAGGAAATGAAATCTCATACTGTTTCTATCAGAAGCCGCAAAGCAGGGGATATCGGTTCCCAGATGGTTCCCATGTTCGTAGCTAACCTGATTCGTGAGATTAAGAACAAGGAATGCTGATATGCAGAAAGAATTTCAGAGCGCTGATGTAGCAAGGGCTGCTGTGCGCATGGCTTTGTCGGAAACGAGGGCGGATGAAAATGAGCTGCGGGAACAGCTGGCAGCGCAGGGAATCCGTTCCGTAGCGGTTAATTTTGGCGGTAAATTTACGGAAATCCTTCCAAAGATTTTTGAATCCGCCATTGTAGCTGCCCAGAGGCAGCATGTCATTTCTGATACCCATGTGGGGGATGGCTCTGTGCTTGGTGCGATGGAATCTGCAATCGAACAGGTCAAGCTTATGGCTATCGGCATGAATGTTGGTGGAAAGATCGGAATCGCACGGTGGAAAGAACATCTCTGCGTAGCTGTATTTGTAGGGGTAGGGGTGCTCCATTTCAACGAAGTGACCATTGGATTGGCCCATCGGGTTTTACGAAATGACTTGACAGATTGATCTGTATGATGTAGTATATATCTTGTAATTGATTGCAAGCAGAAGTCATCCGCTTCTCACCTTACAAGGCGCAGGCTACTAAGGTTTTACGTATGTACTTGAGGCGGACAGTGTATGCTGTCCGCTTTTTACTTGCAATGATTTCTATTTCGGAGGTGAAAAGAATAGGTAAAGAACTCAGTATCAATGAACAGATTCGGGCAAGAGAAGTCCGTGTAGTCAGTGATACAAACGAACAGCTGGGGATCATGACGCTTCATGAAGCAATCCGCATTGCGGAAGATAAAGGACTTGATCTCGTCGAGGTGGCGCCTAATGGCCGTCCACCGGTGTGCCGTATCATGAATTATGGCAAGTACAGATATGAACAGCAGAAACGTGATAAGGAAGCAAAGAAGAAACAGAAGGTATTCCAGATTAAGGAAGTCAAACTTCGTCCCAATATTGAAGATCATGACTTCTTTGTCAAACTGAAGAATGCCCAGCGTTTCCTCGGAGATGGGAACAAAGTGAAAGTGACCATTATGTTCCGCGGAAGAGAAATGAGCCACCCCGAACTGGGGCAGGAAGTTCTCGATCGCTTTGCAAAAGAGCTCGGTGACTCCATTGTTCGCGAAAAGCCACCGAAATTAGAAGGGCGCAATATGACCATGGTCATTGGCCCAAAAGCATAAAAAGGAGAGACAGATATGCCGAAAATGAAAACCCGTCGCGCTGCGGCAAAACGTTTTACCGAAACAGGATCCGGTCAGTTCAAGAGAAATAAAGCCTTCAAGAGCCACATTCTCGAAAAGAAATCCCAGAAGAGAAAGAGAAACTTCAGGAAAGCAGCACTGGTTTCCAAGTCTGATTACAAACGCGTAGCAAGATTGCTTCCAAACGGCTAATAAGGAGGATTAGAGAATGGCAAGAGTAAAAAGCGGTGTTACCGCCCATGCAAGACATAAGAAAATTCTGAAACTGGCTAAAGGCTACAGAGGTGCCCGTCACACTCAGTTCAGAAAAGCAAATGAACTGGTGATGAAGGCTCTCTACTATGCAAGAAGAGACCGTAGATCCAAGAAGAGAGAATTCCGTAAGCTCTGGATCGTTCGTATCAATGCAGCTGCCCGTCAGAACGGCCTGACCTACAGCAAGCTTATCGCCGGCCTCGCTAAAGCAGGCATCGAAGTTAACCGCAAGATGCTGTCCGAACTGGCTATCAGCGATCCTGCAGGCTTCACCAAGATTTGCGAAGCAGCAAAGAACGCTTAATTTCCATGCAGAAAAACACCGTTTCTTCGGAAACGGTGTTTTTTATTGATGCTATTAAAGCATGTGTTTATTATATGATATAATAGAAATAAAGAATCCATTTACGGCGCTTCCTCAGAACAGAACATATTTTCCTTTCTATCATAGATATCATTTTCTTTCTGTGTGAAAGCACAGAGTTCGAGGAGAAATCTTCGAGAAAGGCAGGAGTATGATGGCAAAGAAGTACAGTGAAGAGGAAATTGAAATGCTGGCTGAAAAAGCTGCGGAAAATGCCATGGAGCACTTCAAACATGGACTGAACTGCGGAGAATGCGTGCTGCAGGGCTTTCTGGATCTTGGCATTACTGACTATCCCCATGATATTGTAGGCCTTGTTTCCGGCTTTGGTGCCGGCATGGGAGCCACCGGCCATACCTGCGGTGCGGTCAATGCGGGTATGGTGGTGATCGGATCAGAAAAAGGAAGAAAGAATCCCTATGCAAAGCCTACCTTTGAAGAAAGGGTGGATGAGCTGAATCATCCTGAAACAGGTATTTACGCCCGCCACGGGGACTATATCCGTCAGTGCTTCCAGGAGCTGGGAACCATTGAATGCCGGGATCTCTGCATTGCCTATCCTTCATTTCATTCTAAAGAGCGGGCCAGAAACTGCAAGAGAATCATCGGTATTGCGGCTAAACTGGCTGTCAGGGCTGCGTTGAAGGAATAGGCGGTGAAGTCCTTTGAAATATGTAATCGTAGGCGGTGTAGCCGGCGGCGGTTCTGCGGCTGCCAGACTGAGGCGTCTTGATGAAACGGCGGAAATTATCCTGTTTGAAAAAAGCGGATATGTATCCTTTTCCAACTGCGCCATGCCTTTCTATCTTTCCGGCATGGTAGCCGATGGCAGCTCCCTTATCCTCATGAATCCGGAAAAGTTTATGAAGCAGTACCATATAGAGGCAAGGGTGCGGCAGGAAGTTATCCGTATTGACAGAAACAGGAAAATCGTGTCGGTCAGAAAACTGGAAACAGGAGAAATCTATGAAGAATCCTATGACCGGCTTATTCTCTGTCCCGGAGCCAAGCCTCTCCGCCCGGCCTCCATTAAGGGCCTGGACAGACCTGAAGTGTTTACCATCCGCCATGTGGAAGATATCCTCCGTCTGCAATCCAAAATAGAGGAACCTTCCTGCAGGAATGTAGTGATTATAGGCGGTGGATTCATCGGTATGGAAGCCGCAGAAAACCTGGTTTCCTGCGGCAAGTCCGTAACGGTCTGCGAAGCTGCTTCCCAGGTTCTGCTTCCTTTCGATGAAGATATGGTGCAGATTCTGCACAAAGAGCTTTTAGACCATGGAGTCCGTCTGATCGTTAATGATGGTGTGAAGGAAGTAAAGGGCCATTCTGTACTTCTTCAGTCCGGAAAAGAAATCCCCTGTGATGCGGTGGTGCTGGCCATAGGGATTCGTCCCGATACGGAACTGGCGGAAAAGGCAGGTTTGGCTTTGGGAGAAACAGGGGCCATTTCCGTGGACAGCACCGGAAGGACATCGGATCCTTTCATCTATGCAGCCGGTGATGCAGTAGAGGTATATCATGCATTAAGCCGCCGCTGGACCAAACTGGCGCTGGCAGGACCGGCGCAGCAGGAAGCCAGACGGGCAGCTTCGGCTGTCTGCGGGAGTCCTTTAAGAAATCCCGGCGTTCTGGGGTCCTTTGCCATCAAAGTCTTCGATTACCATGCCGCTGCCACAGGGCTCAATGAAAAAGCGGCAAAGGAGGCAGGCATTCCCTATGATTCAGCGATTGTGATTCCCTTTGACCGGGTAAGCATTATGCCCGGCGCCTGTCCTCTTTTTTTCAAACTGATTTATGAAAAAATCACCGGCAGGCTGCTTGGGGCCCAGTGCATCAGCAAAGGGGATGCGGAAAGAAGAGTGGATACTGCAGCTGCCCTGATTTCCAGGGGCGCTGTTCTGGAAGATGCCAGGGATATGGAGCTCTGCTACATGCCTCTCACCGGTACAGCCAAGGATGCGGTGAACCTGGCGGGGATGGTGGGGCTCAATCTGCTTCACGGCGAATACCGGCAGGTGCCTGTTTCCATGGCCCGCAAGCTGGTGGAACAAGGGGCATTCATTGTAGATGTCCGTGAAAAGGGAGAGTATGATCAGGGACATCTGAAAGGAAGCCGGAATATCCCGCTTTCCCAGCTGCGGGAACGGATGCGGGAAATTCCAAAGGATTGTCCTGTCTATCTTCACTGCCGCAGCGGCCAGAGAAGCTACTATGCTATCCGGGCACTGCAGGGAAGAGGATACAGGAATCTTTATAATATGTCCGGCTCTTTTCTCCTGATTTCCTTCTATGAGTATTTCAGAGACAGGACCCTGCGCAGAGAGCCTGTAGTTACAGACTACCAGTTTCATTGACTTTAACGAAAATTACAGATATCCATCTCCGGCAGCTTTATGATTGGATCAAAAAAGCCTTTGCGCTTCAGCAGCGCAAAGGCTTTTTCTGATTCATAGCCGGTGGTATCAAACCGCTTAAATGGTATGGGCAGAACCAAGAACAGCTTCAATCTTGTGCATGACCATCTGCTTAACAGCAGCTCTGGCCGGTTTCAGATAATTTCTGGGATCGAAGTTGGAAGGATCCTTATAGAGAGCTTCCCTGATGGCACTTGTCATAGCCAGACGGATATCGGTGTCGATATTGATTTTGCAGACTGCCATGGTGGCTGCTTTTCTCAGCATGTCTTCCGGCACACCTTTGGCACCGATAACTTTTCCGCCGTACTGATTGCATTTTTCTACAAATTCCGGAATAACGGTGGAAGCGCCATGAAGAACGATAGGATATCCGGGAAGAAGTTTTCCTACTTTTTCCAGACGTTCATAGTCCAGGTAGGGGTCGCCCTTATATTTATAGGCGCCATGGCTGGTACCGATGGCAATAGCCAGAGAATCGCAGCCTGTACGTTCTACAAATTCAGCAGCCTGGTCAGGATCGGTGAAAATAGCATCTTTGGCATCTACGCTAACCATATCTTCTACACCGGCCAGACGTCCCAGTTCTGCTTCCACAACTACACCCTTATCATGGGCATATTCGACGATCTGCCTGGTAACCTTTACGTTTTCTTCAAAAGGATGCTTGGAGCCGTCATACATAACGGAAGAAAAGCCGCCGTCAATGCAGGCTTTGCAGATTTCATAGGAGGAACCATGATCCAGATGGAGAGCCGTAGGAATTTCAGGATAATCCTGAAGGGCAATTTTGACAAGGCCTACGATGTATTCCTGGCCGGCATAATTGCGGGCACCTTCAGAAGCCTGGAGAATCACCGGGGATTCTTCTTCCTTGGCAGCTGCCATAATGCCCTGGATGATTTCCATGTTGTTCACATTAAAAGCTCCGATGGCATAGTGGCCTTCATAGGCTTTTTTAAACATTTCAGTTGTTCCTACAAGCGGCATAGTGATAACCTTCCTTTCAAACAGATTGGTATGAAATAAATGCATGAGTTTCAAGAGTTTATGCATCAATCTAATTTCATTATACTGAATGAGCCTCGGGATTTCCACCGAAAATTGAAGAGGATTTTGGAAAGGCGAAAAAAGTGGAGAACGAAAGCAGCATCATGGAATCAGGGCAGTCGACTGCGGCAGGATCCGTACCTTGTGCAGCAGGGAAAAATTCCGTTTCTTCTGCGGCTGTTAAAGTACAGGAGAAAATATGGGAACGAAAGTCAGGGCTCATCCATCAGTCTGTGCCGGTCTGATTTATGGACCTATCCATTCTTCAGCGATATATTCCTTTTTTCTTACGATTTACCGGACGGTATGGCGCTTTCCTTTTAATTTTTTTATAAAATTTCATCATTTTTCATTCTGTATATGGTAAAATGATAGGGTGCAGTAAACAGCTTTCATAAGGCTCGGAAATCACAGGTTTCTGTGTCATTTCCTGCCGGAGTAGGAGGACAGGATGGCAAAGGATTATTCTTTCGATGTTGTATGCCGTACAGATTTACAGGAAGCACAGAATGCGGTGAATCAGGCGGCCCGTGAAATCGGCACCCGTTATGATTTCAAAGGAAGCAGGAGCTCTGTGTCTCTTGAGGATGGACATATTACACTGATTGGTGATGATGATTTCAAGCTTCGACTGGTCAGAGATATTTTAAATACCAAACTGGTCAAAAGGGGCATTTCCCTGAAGAATATTCAGGAAGGGAAAAAGGAGCCTGCCGCCGGCGGAACAGTCCGCCAGGTCCTGGAACTGCAGAATGGTATTTCTTCAGAAATGGCGAAGGATATTGTGAAGCGGGTGAAGGCTTCTAAAATTAAAGTGTCTGCTAAAATTAATGGGGATGAAGTGAGAATCAGCGGCAGGGATAAGGATGCACTGCAGGCGTGCATTGCATTCCTGAAACAGCAGGATATTCCAGCTGATCTTCAGTTTGTCAATTACAGATAAGAGATGAAGGGATTATGAAACCAGAGGAAATGATTGGCAAGGTACTGCGCGAGGGGCATACCACCGGTGCTACGGCAGCAGGGGCTATGAAAGCGGCAGTGCTTGCCATGAGAGGAGAATTTCCCCAAACGGTAACAGTTTTATCGCCTCAGCGGCAGGAAATAGTGATTCCTGTAGAGTCCGCCGAGGGAAATGAGAAAAAGGGAAGCGCTACCTGCCTTAAAGATGCAGGAGATGACCTGGACTGTACTAATGGAACGCCTATCGTTGTGACGGTGGAGCTGAAAGAAGAGCCGGGCATGGAACTGAAGGCAGGAAAAGGAGTAGGGATTGTGACCCGTCCGGGACTGCAGGTGCCGGTGGGAAAACCGGCCATTAATCCCGGCCCTCAGATCATGCTGCGCTATGTGTATGAAGAGTTTTTCGATAAAAACCAGGGCATTACGGTAACAGTGAGCATTCCCAAAGGGGAAGAGCTGGCTAAACAGACACTGAATCCTGCCATCGGAGTCAAGGGCGGGATTTCTGTCCTGGGGACTACCGGCATTGTCAAACCTATGAGTGAAGATGCCTATAAGCGTTCACTGGCACCCCAGGTGTCGGTGGTATGGGCATCAGGATTCCGCACAGCAGTGCTCTGTCCCGGAAGAATCGGGGAAAATGCGGCCAGAATCATGGGAATTCCGTCGGAGGCCATCATTGAAACCAGTAATTTTATCGGATTCATGATGGAGCAGTGCATAGCAGTCGGATTTGATAAGATGCTGCTTATCGGCCACATGGGAAAACTGGTGAAAGTAGCATCCGGCAGTTTTCATACCTATAACCGGAACAGCGACGGCCGTATGGAAACTATGGCTGCCTATGCCGCTGTTAATGGGGCCTCTCCTTCTGTGGTGAAGGAAATCATGGACTGCAATACCACAGACGGCGCGGCCATTATCCTTCACCGGGAGCACCTGGACATGGTATATGGGCAGATGGCGGAACGGGCCCAGGTTCGTTCCGAAAGGTATATCTTCGGGAAAGCGAAGGTAGGCGTCATTTTTGCTGCCATGGACGGTACCATTCAGGCTGTGAGCAGTCATGCAAAGGAGATTTTGAAGGAAAACAAATGGATCATACATTAATCGTAGCAGGTATCGGTCCCGGAGGCCGTGACTATATCCTGCCGAAAGCCCTTTTCGCCATAGAGAATGCCCGTTATCTGGTAGGCGGGAGACGGGCACTTCATGATTATGCCAAAGAAGGGCAGGAGACCTATCCCATTACAGGAAAGCTTTCCCTTTTGGCAGAATGGCTGGAAGAGAAGATTGTCCTGAATGATGTGGTGGTCATGGTGAGCGGGGATCCCGGCTTCTACAGCCTCCTTCCATGGCTGAAAAAGAAATTCCCGAACAATCCGGTGAAGGTGATTCCCGGCATTTCTTCCGTACAGGCAGCTTTCTGCCTGATTTCAGAACCCTGGCAGGGCGCTTTATGGCTTTCTTTCCATGGCCGTATACCGGATGAAAAGGATACAGCCTATGAAAAAGGGAAGAAACTGGCATTTTTAACAGATTATGAACATAATCCGGCTTTTATTGCCGATTATCTGATAAAGCATGGATGGCCGCAGTCAGCCAAAGCAGCTGCCTGTGAACATATTTCTTACGAGAACCAGCATGTCTCACAGTCTTCTTTGCAGGACATGGTTTCTCTTTCCGGTTTTGGTGAATCAGTAATGGTGGTGATAGGGTAAGATGCAGAGATTTGGTATTCGTGATGAGGAGTTTATTCGGGGAAAGGTACCGATGACAAAGGCAGAGATTCGCGCCATGGTAATGGTCAAGGCGGGAATCTGTCCAAAGGACAGGGTGGCCGACATCGGTGCAGGCACGGGATCCATTTCCATTGAAGCTGCTTTGGCGGCTTCGGAAGGAGATGTGTATTCCATAGAAAAAAATCCGGAAGGCATTCGGCTCATTGAGGAAAACGCCGAAAAGTTCGGAGTGAAGAATATCCATGCCATCGAAGGCGCAGCGCCGGAGGCCATGGATGGTCTGCCGCCGCTGGATGTAATGATTATCGGCGGATCCAGCGGGAATATGCATGAAATCCTGGATCGTGCAGAGGCGCTTCTTTCCAGGGGCGGCCGCATTGTGCTGACAGCAGTGACTGCTGAAACCACAGGCGAAGTGGTTCGGGAATTTGAAGGACGTCCTTTCCGGCTGGAAGGATTCCAGATGCAGGTCAACAGGCTCAGGAAACTGGGACGGTATCATTTATATGATCCGCTAAGTCCTGTTTTCATATTTACCGCAGAAAAAATTTGAGGAGGATTATCATGGGGAAACTTTATTTCATCGGTGCCGGTCCGGGAGATCCTGAACTGATTACTGTGAAGGGACAGCGCCTGATTGGTGAAGCTGATGTGATTATTTATGCCGGCTCTCTGGTGAATCCGGAGATTCTGAAGTATGGAAAAGAAGGAGCCGAAATTTACAACAGTGCCACCATGAACCTGGATGAAGTGCTTCAGGTAGAGATAGAAGCACTGAAGCAGGGAAAGATGGTTGCCCGTGTCCATACAGGCGATCCTGCCATTTACGGCGCCATCCAGGAGCAGATGGATGGTCTTCGGGCCGCCGGTATTCCCGATGAAGACTTTGCCGTGGTACCGGGAGTAAGCTCTTTCCTGGCTACGGCAGCTGCTTTAAAACAGGAGTATACTCTTCCCGGTATTTCGCAGACCGTCATTATTACCCGTATGGAAGGCCGTACACCGGTACCGCCGAAGGAAAAGCTGTCTCTTCTGGCAGCCCATCAGGCTACCATGTGCATTTTCCTTTCTGTCCATGCCATTGAAAAGGTTATGGAAACCCTGAAAGAAGGGGGGTATCCGGGGGATACACCGGTGGCCATTGTTGCAAGGGCTACCTGGCCGGATCAGCGGATTTTCCGCGGTACCATCGACACAATTGCCGATATCCTGCATAAGGCCGGTGTGGTGCGCCAGGCCATGATCGTAGTAGGAAAAGTACTGGATACGGATTATGATCTGTCCAAACTGTATGACAGCAAATTTACCACCATGTTCCGCAAAGGAACGGATGAAAAATGAAGTACGCAGTGATTTCAGTCTCCAAGGAAGGGGCCATGCTTGGCACCCGGGTGAAATCGGGGATTTCCGGAGAAGGAACGCTGTATGAGAGAAAAGGCGCAGAAAGCGGGGAAAAGGCAGAGTATTTCAACCGCACCCTGGCACTGACATCGGATATCTTTACCCGGTATGAGGGGCTCCTCTACATCATGGCCTCCGGCATTGCGGTACGGGCCATAGCTCCCCATGTGGTGAGCAAGGCTTCTGATCCGGCGGTGCTGGTGATGGATGAATGTGGAAAGCACTGCATTTCCCTTCTCTCCGGCCATCTGGGCGGAGCCAATGCCTGGGCTCGGGAAGTGGCGGCAGCAGTGGGAGCGGATCCCGTGATTACCACTGCCACCGATGTCCATGCAAGGAGGGCGCCGGATGATATGGCCAGGGAGCTGATGATGCGGGTAGAGCCTTTAGGGGCTTTAAAGCCGGTCAACAGTTTCATTGCGGAAGGAAAGAAAGTGGCCTGGTTCCTGGATAAGGATACGGAAGGTGCAGCATCCATCGCACAGAGGCTTTCGGAAAAAGGGATTTCTTTCCTGCCTCTTTCGGATCTTCCTGAAGAAGAATTTGACGGATGTGTCCTGATTTCCAATCATCCCATCCATGTAGACAAGCCTTTTGTAAGACTCATACCTAAAAATCTCTATGTTGGCATAGGCTGCAAACGGGGAACCCCGGAAGCGCTCATTGAAGCGGCTTATAAAAAAGCTCTTTCCATGGCCAATGCCTATGATTATCAGGTGGCATCTCTGGCCAGCGTGGATGCCAAGGCCGATGAGAAAGGCCTTCTCGACTTTGCTTTGCACCATCATCTTCCCATTCATTTCTATAAGGCAGAGGAACTTAGGAGCATAGCGGAAGATTTTGGTTTACCGATTTCAAAATTTGTAGAAAACACGATAGGAGTGGGGAACGTATGTCAATCAGCAGCGTTAATGGAATCAATGAAGGGAAAAACGCTTCTGCCGAAAACGAAGTTTGCAAGTGCCACGGTGGCCATTGCTCTGGGATTATCCGGGTCATCGGTATCGGGCCGGGACATGAAGAGGAAATGACACCCAAAGCAGTCCATGCTTTGGAAGATTCCAATATCATCGTAGGATACAATACCTATATTGCTCTGGTAAAAAATCTCATCGGTGACAAAGAAGTCGTGGGGAACGGCATGCGTCAGGAAGTAGACCGCTGCCAGAAGGCAGTGGATCTGGCTGTTGAAGGCAACCGGGTAGCTGTTATCTCTTCCGGAGATCCCGGAGTCTATGGCATGGCCGGACTGGTACTTGAACTGCTCCAGAAGGTTCCTGAAGATCAGAGACCATCCTGTGAAATTATTCCCGGACTGACTGCGGCCAATACGTCAGCAGCAGCTTTAGGTGCTCCCCTTATGCATGATTATGCGGTGATCAGCCTGTCAGATCTTATGACTCCCTGGGATCTGATCAAAAAAAGAGCCCGTCTGGCGGCGGAAGGAGATTTTGTTATAGCCATTTATAACCCCAAAAGCCGGGGCCGTGCTACATACCTTGATCAGATCCGGGATATCGTACTTCAATTCCGTAAACCGGAAACACCGGTAGGCATTGTGAGAAAGGCAGGCCGTCCGGGCATGAGTGTCACAGTGACAAATCTGGAAAAACTGCCGGAAGCGGAAGTGGATATGCAGTCCACCGTTATCATCGGCAACAGCAATACCTATGTAGCCGACGGCATCATGATTACACCAAGGGGGTACAAAGTTTGATCTGGATTATTTCCGGTACACAGGACGGCAGGGAAATCGGCGCAGAACTGGCAGACCGGGAAATGGCAAAGCCGGAAGGCAGCCGCCGTGAAATCCTGATGACCGTGGTAAGCCAGTATGGAAAAGTGCTGGCAGCCCATAAGGGCCTTGATATTGAAGTAGGCCGTTTCAAAAAAGAAGATATGGTCCGAGTTATCAGGGAGAAAGGCGTGACCCTGATCCTGGATGCCAGCCATCCCTATGCGGCTATTGTTTCTGAAACAGCCTTTGAAGCCTGCCGGGAAACAGGCATAGATTATGTGCGCTATGAACGGGCGGAGATTCCTCTTCCCGATTACGATAAGCTTCATCATGCTGCAGATGAATATGAGGCGGCCAAACTGGCCGGCAGCCTGGGGAAGAGTATTCTCCTTACTACCGGGTCCAAGACGCTTCCTGTTTTCGTTCACGAACCATCCCTTCAGGATAAGACCATCTGGGCCAGGGTGCTTCCTGTGTCCAATGTGATTAAAATGTGCGAAGACCTGGGGATGAAGGCCAAGAATATTCTGGCCATCCAGGGGCCTTTTTCCTATGAAATGAATCTGGCCATGATTCATGATTATCACTGCGATGTGATGGTTACAAAGAACAGCGGCCTGATTGGCGGCAGCGACACTAAACTCAAAGCGGCCATGGATGCCGGTATTTCCGTCATCGTTATTGACAAGCCGAAAGCAAAATTAACAGGCGTTCCGGTATTCAGCAGTACCGAAGACGTTCTGCATTATATGGAGGAACATTATGGATTTTATAAAAAACCCCAGAGCCATTGAAGAAAAAAGCATGGATCTTATTGATCCGTTTATCAGTGATATTGATCTGACTCCGGAAGAAGTAACAGTATACTCCCGCATGATTCATGCTTCCGGCGATGTGGACTACGGCCATCTTATCCGAACCAGCAAAGGTGCGGTAGAAGCAGGTATCAAAGCTCTGGCCGGCGGCTGCAGTATCTATTGTGATGTGAATATGGTCAAAGCAGGCATTAATAAAAGAGCTCTGGCCGCTCTTGGAGGAGATGTATTCTGCCGTGTGGCAGATCCGGAAATTGCCAGAATTGCCAAAGAAAAGAACATTGCCCGCTCCATGGCAGCCATGAACTCTTTCGGCACAGATCTGAACGGCTCTATCATTGCCGTAGGCAACGCGCCCACTGCTCTCTATGAAGCCATCCGCATGGTAGAGGAAGACGGCATCCGTCCTGCTCTGATCATCGGTATTCCTGTAGGGTTTGTAGGCGCAGCCGATTCCAAGGAACAGCTGGTAAGACGTGCTCCCTGTCCGTACATCACTGTAAGAGGAACCAAAGGCGGCAGCTCCATTGTAGCCTCCTGCGTCAATGCTCTGATGTACAATCTGGTAAAGAGAGACAATATGCTTTACGTGCAGGGGAAGAAATAAGCTCAGAAGGCTGGTGAGCACCGGGGGAGCTGACGGCCAAATGGGGCGCAGTCAAACCTCAGTGACTAGGGAGCCGTCACCTTTCTTCCTGGTGGAATGATGAAAATCATCTTTTTTCATAACTTGAAGCAGTCATGTACTTTTTATTTTTCTCTTGTATTAATATCAAGAGATGCTATAATTAAATAGTACTGATATTTTGACGTTATTCTATTAAGGAAATACTGACTGGATTTTTGGATTAATCGGCTTTTCCTTAAGGAAGCAGTGAGTGATTGAAAGAATCAGCACTGCTTCCTTTTTTATTATGTTTCCCTGACGAAGGAGTGGGTGTATGGAAGAGAAAAGAAACGAGACGGGGAAGAGTAAGGGTCTGCGTATATTGATTATCTTTATATTTGCTGCCTTTACCGTATTTGCCATGGTTTTCAGCCTTATATTCGGTTCGGCGGATATTTCCTTTAGCACCATTATGCATACGCTTTTGGGAAATGTGGAAACCACCGATGAAATGGTCATTTGGAATATCCGGTTCCCAAGAAATATCGTAGGGGCTCTGGTAGGAGCCAATCTGGCCGTCTCCGGCGCTATCCTGCAGGCAGTTATGAAAAACCCTCTTGCTGATCCGGGCATTGTAGGTGTTTCCAGCGGCGCAGGGCTGGCAGGGGTTATTATGCTGATTTTCATGCCGGAGGCTTCACTGCTTCTTACACCGGTGGCTTTTGTAGGAGCCATGCTTTCCGCTGCTGCTGTGTATGCCCTGGCCTGGAAGAACGGGATCCGTCCCAGCCGTATTATTTTGGCTGGCGTAGCCGTCAGTGCTTTTCTGGGAAGCGGTATTTCCGCTCTCCTCGTCTTCTATTCTGATAAAGTACAGGGGGCCCTCCTTTGGATGGTGGGAGGACTTTCTGCCAGAAGCTGGCCTCAGGTGGAAGCACTCTTTCCTTATACCGTATTAGGCCTGGTTCTTGCCCTGGCCGGATGTAAGGCACTGACCATACTGAGCCTGGGGGATGAAACCGCCCGGGGGCTTGGCGTACCGGTAGAGAAAGTGCGGTTTTCTATGACCGCCGTAGCGGCCCTGCTGGCAGCCGGGGCTGTCAGTATTGCAGGACTGATTGGATTTGTAGGCCTTGTGGTGCCCCATATTGTCCGGCTTATTATCGGCACGGACTATAAGTATGTAGTGCCCGGCTCCGCCATATTGGGAGCAGGGGTTCTCGTATTCTGCGATACTCTTGGACGTGTCATGTTTTCACCGATTGAAATACCGGCCGGCATTATCATGGCCTTTCTGGGAGCCCCCTTCTTTCTGTATCTGTTAAGGAGGAGTGCATGATGAATCCCATTGATCAAGATATAGCTATCAAAATTTCAGATATTCATGTATCCTTTGGCAGTCATCATGTCCTTCGCGGTGCCAGCGGCATCATCAGAAAAGGGAGCATTGTAACCTTTCTGGGACGAAACGGCTGCGGTAAGTCTACTCTGTTAAAGACAGTCACCGGCAATCTGAAGCCGGATAAGGGATCCATAGAAATTGCAGGAAAACCGCTGTCATCCTATTCAGCTAATGAACTGGCACGGGTAGTGGCATTTCTTCCCCAGTTTCATGACGTACCAAAGGATATGACCGGTGAAGAGCTGGTTTCCTGCGGCCGCTATCCCTATCAGCACTGGTGGAGCGGCGTTTCCACCAAAGATCGGGAAGTGGTGGCGGAGGTCATGGAAAAAACAAATACCACCCATTTGAAAGACCGGCTGGTTGCCAGCCTTTCCGGCGGCGAAAGACAGAGGGTATGGATCGCCATGGCTCTCGCCCAGGAACCGAAAATTCTGATTCTGGATGAACCTACCACCTATCTGGATATTTGCCATCAGCTGGAAGTGATGGAACTGGTATCCAAACTTAACAGAGAAGAAAACCTGACGGTAGTCATGGTCCTTCATGAAATCAATCAGGCTGTCCGTTATTCTACAGATCTTCTCGTTTTGGAAAACGGAGTCATTAAACGGCATGGTCCCCCCATGGAGGTCATGACCCATGAAGCAATTGCGGAAGTATTTGATGTAGATGCAGATGTAGAAATGCGGAAGGGAAGACCTATGATCTGCATTAACGGTCTGCTGGAAAAATAAGGACCTTGGAGTCTCCGGGAAGCCAAAAATAGACGGGTACTGTCAGCTCAGGTTTAAGAAAGCCTGAACTGACAGTGCCCGTTCTTTTTAGGAAAAACTTCTGCCTGGAACGATCATGACAACTGAAGTTCCTGGACTTCTTTAACTATGAAGAAATGGATTTCCTGTGTATTTGACAAGATATCCTGGTTTTTAAGGTTATTTGATGATCCTGTGGAGATCCATAATTCAGTTTTTACTCTATTATCCTTAATTTTCCGAACCTTCACATGGTGGAAAATAGTTTCGATCTGACGCTTACACAGTATCACTTAAATGACTTAAGCGATAAATTTAAAATCCTGATATTTTATTTCTCCATAATCGCATCAATGAGAGCTTCTATATGAATCTCCATGGTATTCAGCAGTGGTATCGGGGTGGCGCATTTCTCGAACAGCAGGGGCAGTTCTGTACAGTCTGGAATGACGGCTTCAATCTGTTCTTCTTTTTTCATGCGTTCCATGATTTTTAATATATGTGCAGTTGTCTGTCTGCTGATGATTCCCATTTCCAGCTCATTTAAGATGTGGTCTGCAATATAGGCCTGTTCTGCTGCATCTTGGGTAATGACCTCTATCCCTGCCTTACGAACAAGGGGATTTAAAGAAATCTGTTTCCATAGCAGCGGCTGTTCCCATCAGGCCTAAACAATGGTAAGCCGCATCGTTTAGCTTCGGTACAGGCAGTTTCCACTATGCTTATGAGTGGAATGGGAGACCTTTTTGGCAGGTCATAAAATACAAGGCGATCCGTATTACAGGTCAATGCACCTATTTCAGCACCTGCTGCTGCCAGGTTAAGAATACCTGATAAAAGATAGTCTGTTAGGCCCTCCGTATCTCCCATGCTGCTCATACGTTTTACCTCAAAGCAGTTGAGACTTTCAATGGTCAGTGGAGGAAGGAGGGGTTTGCCTGCCCGGTTCATGACACCATTGACAATACCTCTGTAATAGAGAATCGTAAATTCCGGTCCTACGCCACCGATTAAACCTAACTTCTTCATATTTTCCCCTCCTGTAATATATAATAATGACAATTCGACAGAAATATCTGTTTTTCAGAAAATAAATTCTCATCACGGTAGAGCCGAACAAAATACAACTCTGTGAGGTATCTGAAAAGGAGTATCCAGTATTTTTTCCTTTATACTATCTGGGATTTTATTTTCTTCATTTCCTGACATTCAGAAGACAATCACGCAATCCCTTTCTATGCAGGAAATTGTCAAGGAAGTACAGGGGTTAAAACGGGAATTATCCGAATTGGAACGCTGTCTAGTATTTCCTGTCACTGGTTGCCCCCTTTAATTCGTGCTTTTGGAGAGCAGTATCCTGATGTAGAATTTATACTGCATCAGGGGGATAATAATTTGATCCCTGAATGGGTACGAACCGGAGAAGTGGATTTTGGTTTTGTGAATATGCGTGTATACAATGGGATGGCAGTCTTCCTGAAAGAGGGAGAATACCGGGCACTCTTGCCATAAAATCATCCCTTGGTATCACAGGATCATGTTACCCTGAAACAGCTTGCCGACGAGCCTTTTCTTGTAATTGAAGAAGGAAGTCTCAGCCGCCCTCTGGAAGCCTTTCGGGAAGCCGGGCTGGCTCCCAAAGTGCGACTCCGTATGCATGACGACTATTCTATCCATGGTAGAGCTTGAACTGGGAGTCAGTATTTTGGCCGGAACTGGTGCTGTGAAAAACAAATTATCATATTGCGATTAGGCCGATTGTGCCGGCTGTTAAACGAAAAATGAGATTTATTGCTAAAAATGCAAATGAACTTCCTTTGGCAGGTAAGTATTTTATCCATTTTATGATGGAGCAT
>NZ_JBJEXP010000044.1:0-2478 GCF_051885895.1 Dialister sp.
TGCATGGACCGTTTCCCTGAACTACAAATTCTAATTTCTGAAAAGAAAAGAGAATCTGGTTTCATAAACAAAAAAGAAGCTCTCGAAAGAGGGCTTCTTTTTTGTTGAGGAGGATTCGCTGCCCGGATTGAGAAGGTGCAAAGGATGAAGGTGGGCGTCTGTCGGTGCCGGTTTAATGAGGAACAGAGCCGCCCTTTCTGAACCCTCTGCACCTTTTCTATAAAGTGAGACGTCCTCACTCTTTCATGGATTATATTAGTAGAGAGGCAAATGGGCCTGGGCGTGAATTTCTCTGATTTCTGCAGCGCGCATTCCATGGAAGCAGAAAAAGAGGGAAGAACTCCCATCACGTGGATTTCACCTCTCCGGTGCACCAAAAACGAAATACAAAGCAAAACTCCTGAGGAAAGATCTGCTGGATATCCTGGCGGCAGCTATGGTTTTACCTGTTCTTCTCTGACGACAAAGACATTCCGCACCGGCGGCTGCCTCTGGGATTTATCGAAGAGGAAAATCCTGATCCCTGCCGCGCGACAGCATGGGACGAGTCAGGAGTTTTTGCGCTGCTTCTCAAATTTTAAAAGAATCAAATTGACAAGCGGAAAAAATCAGTATACTATGTGCATATAGATTCAGAGATGCGGCTGCTGCCGCACTCCTTTGGGAGCGCTGCCCTGCGTTATGGGTGCCCGGTGGATTCCGGGAGGCGGAAACGAATTTGCCCCTGTCCTGTAAAGGACAGGGGCTTTTTGTTTAGGGAAGCGCTGATTCATTTCCCGAAATCTGCTTTTATAAAAAATTTTATGCACTGCTGTGTCATGGGATTTCTTAAACAGCTCGTTGTTTGCGTTATTCTATTCCTTGCATGGCGTAAATTTTCAAGAATAAAAGCGGACCATGATTGAATCAGCGTTTCCCTGGCCGGCGGGCGGTTTAGAAGAAGGGGAGGAAATACAAAAGAGAAGGAAATGAAAGAAGAGAAGATGATTATTTTTTGCTGATTTGTGAAAGCGGCGGGCCCATGCTTCAGAGGGCTGTGGGTATCGTCTGCTTTCGGAGAAGCAGGGGGGACACTTCCTGCAAGGGGAGGAATATACGATGGAGAAAAGAGGTTCTTTGGGAAAAATTATGTCCCGGTATGTACTGCCGGGGATTATTCTGCAGTCTGTTCTTATCGGCGGCGGTTATGCTACTGGCCGGGAAATCGTGGAGTACGGAGCCAAGTATGGCGCCATGGGATGGCTGTCGGGCTTTGCGTCTTTTATCGGGTTTTCACTCATGGCGATTCTGTCCTTTGAGATGGTGCGGCTTTTCAAGCTCTATGATTTCAAATCGCTGCTGAAATCACTGATTGGCCCTTTTTATCACCTCTTTGATGTGGTATACATTATGCTCATGCTCATTATCATTGCTGTCATGTCTTCTGCTACGGGAGCAATTGTGGAGCAGATGACGGGACTCAATTACTGGGTAGGCGTTTCTGTGATTACGGTGGTGGTGGGAATTCTCAATTTTTACGGGGAGAAAATCATCGCCTGCTTTGAGTCTGTGGGTACGGTGCTTTTGTATATCGGTTATATCAGCTTTTCCGCTCTGGTCATTACCCAGGGCAGTGATCATATTTCCCAGGTCATGGCAGCGGGAGATGTATCTTTTACACCGGATGTAACCGTGCTTTCCGCACTATGGACCGGCATTCTCTATGTAGGATACAATCTGGTGGTATTCCCGGCATCCTTCTTCACCATTAAGAACCAGACCAGCACAAAGCAGTCTGTCATCGGAGGGCTTATTGCAGGCCTTCTCATGACTATTCCCTGGTTTATGACCTATTTTGCCATCATGGCTTTTTATCCGGATACTTCCGTACTGGCAGCGCCGGTGCCATGGCTGGTCATGATGATGGCCGACAAGGCCCCCTCCTGGCTTTTCCTTTTCTTCGGGCTTGTTATGGGATGGACCCTGATTGAAACAGCTACCGGTATGATTCATGCCATGCTGGGGCGCATTGACAAGGGGCTGGCAGACAGCGGGCGGAGCGGCATGCCCCGTGCCCGGAGGGCACAGGTTACTGTAGCCATTCTGGCAGCATCTGCGGTACTTGCCAAATTCGGTATTATCGACCTCATTGCCAAGGGCTACAACGCTTTGTCCTACGCCATCATTGTTCTTCTTCTGGTGCCTCTCCTCACGGTGGGACTGTATAAAATTGTAAAGAGAGAAAGAGAAATCAGGAAAGTGGAAGAACCGGTGGAGACGGAAGAACCATCGGTAGCTGTCCATTTATAAAAAACAAATAAAAAAGACCGGATAACCGGTCTTTTTTATTTGGCAATTTTCCTGAATATAGAGGAAGCAGAACTGTGTACCTGTATATCACAGCAGCTGCTTCTTATGTAGCCAGTTTTCTTTCTCCCCGTTTGACGGCAAATCGCTTCAGCTCCTGGCCTGTCTGCTTCATAAGATCTTCCACTGAAG
>NZ_JBJEXP010000045.1:0-2456 GCF_051885895.1 Dialister sp.
TTGCGTATTCCATGCGGAATACGCACACAGCATACTACATAACTCCCTTTGAACCGGCCCGGAAGGCGAAGCCGTTCCCGGGCCGAACCTAAGGTGCTAAGGGGTTTGCCCCGACAGCACCTTGAACCCGGGCGCCGCAGGCGCCTGAACCCTCCTGCTTTCAGAAATACCGGAAAGCACCGCCCCGATCCCGATCTCAATTCCACTATCATAAAGGTTTTATACAAACCGGCGCTTTACACAATTTAAAAGGCGCCACCACCATTCTCCATTCTGCATTTTCCATTCTTCATTTCTTCCATACCCCTTTGAACCTTCCTGCTTTCGGGAATACCGGAAAGCACTGCCTGCCATCTCACTATCCTCGAGGTTATCTATGAAATACAAATCCCCCGGGCAGAGCAATCCGTTTGCTCTTCTGCCCTTCCTTGTCTTTATTGCCATTTACCTGGGTGCCGGCATTTACTTCCAGCTCCAGGGCGTTTCCATGGCCTTTTACCAGTTTCCTTCCGTAACGGCCATGTTTATTGCCGTTATCTCCGCTTTCTGCCTCACCAGAGATCCGGTGATGTTCAAATTCGGCATTTTTGCCAAAGGCGCCGGCAATGACAATATCATGACCATGCTCATGATTTACATTCTGGCAGGTGCCTTTTCTGCGGTGGCCGCCGCCATGGGCGGACGGGACGCCACGGTCAATCTGGGCATGAGCCTCATTCCTCCCCAGTTCCTCACCGCCGGCATTTTCCTGATTTCTGCCTTCATGGGCACCGCCACCGGCACTTCCATGGGCACCGTGGCCGCCATCATCCCCATTGCTGCAGGCATTGCGGAAAAAAGCGGTATTCCGGCACCCCTTATACTGGGGGCCTGCGTGAGCGGCGCCATGTTCGGAGACAATCTGTCCATGATTTCCGATACCACCATTGCCGCCACCCGCACCCAGGGCTGTGCGCTGAAGGACAAATTCAAAATGAATTTCCTCATTGCCCTGCCGGCAGCTCTGCTGACCATTCTTTTCTTCCTGCTGGCCGGCAATCCGGGCCTCGCGGATCCGGAGAAGGGAACCTATACCTTTCTTAAGGTTCTTCCCTATATGGCCGTCCTCATTTTCGCCCTGCTGGGAATCAACGTGTTCCTGGTTCTCACAGGCGGTATCTTCCTGGCCGGCATCATCGGCCTGGCCGACGGCAGCATCACCGTCATTTCCTTTGCCCAGCAGATATGGACCGGCTTCACCAGCATGAATGAAGCCTTCTTCCTGGCCCTTTTCTGCGGCGGCATTTCCGAAATGATTTCCTACTACGGCGGCATCGCCTGGCTTATTGAAAAGCTGGAGAAAAATATCCGCTCCGCCCGTTCCGCCCAGCTGGGCATCGCCCTCCTGGTCTCCCTCGTCGACTGCGCCACCGCCAACAATACCGTAGCCATCATTGTTTCCGGCGATGTGGCTAAAAAAATCTCCGCCCGCTTCCATGTGGACCCCAGGAAATCCGCTTCCCTGCTGGATATCTTTTCCTGTGTCTTCCAGGGAATTCTCCCCTACGGCGCCCAGCTGCTCACGGCAGCGGCCCTGGCATCCCAGAGCGGCATTACCATCAATGCCCTGGACATTGTGCCCCACATGTGGTACTGCTTCTTCCTCGCCTTCTTCGGCATTCTCTCCATTTATATTCCCTTTGCGGACTATTTCATCAGAAAGAATCCCTGGAAATGGGAGTAAGGCCCATAGGGCCGCTGTGCTCGAAATGACGATAAAGCGGGCAGCTGTACTATCCACCAGCTCACTATTTCACCAATCCATTCATTACACCAAGGAGGTCACATCATGAATTTCAAAGAACTTTCCATCCAGTGCCGTACATACCGCCGTTTTCAGCAAAAGCCCATCGCTCCTGCCATCCTGCAGGAGCTCATGGAAAACGTGCGGATCGTGAGCAGCGCCATGAACGGCCAGGTACTCCGCTACATACTGGTGAAGGATCCCTCTCTTGTCAAAGCCCTGCAGCCCTGCGTTCACTGGGCCGCTGCTCTGCCGAAGGAACTGGGCACGCCGAAGGAAGGCGAACAGCCGGTGGCCTTTATCCTGCTCTGCAAGGAAGGCCGCGGAAATCCATGGGATGACATTGATGCCGGCATTGCTGTCAGAAACATTGCCTTAAACGCCTGCACCTACGGTATCGGCTCCGCTATCCTGGGCGCCGTGGAATGGAACCACGTCAAGGAAATCCTCTCCGTTCCGGAAAACTGGAACCCCCGTCTGCTCATAGCCCTGGGCTACCCCTCCTGCGAAAGCCACATTGTAGACGTACCGGAAAACGGAAGCATCAAATACTATCTGGACGAAAATAAAAACTACTGTGTCCCCAAAAGAGCACTCTCAGATATCTGCATTGTGAAATAGGGGCTGCGGAGCGGGCCCGGGTGCAGAGGGTTCAGAGAAATCAGAAGGTTCA
>NZ_JBJEXP010000046.1:0-2440 GCF_051885895.1 Dialister sp.
TGTGTTCGTGAGCGCGGTCATCGATCAGCTTGCC
This sequence comes from Dialister sp., assembly GCF_051885895.1. Taxonomy (GTDB): domain Bacteria; phylum Bacillota; class Negativicutes; order Veillonellales; family Dialisteraceae; genus Dialister. The sequence continues at coordinate 35 of NZ_JBJEXP010000046.1, forward strand.
GTCGATCCATATTTTCCCGGAAGTAATGGTCTCCAGATGATTCAGGGAACGCAGAAAAGTGGATTTACCGCCGCCGGAAGGTCCGATAATACATACAACTTCGCCTTCATTTACCTCCAGATTGCAGTCCTTCAGCACTTCCAGACTGCCAAAATTCTTATATAAATGTTCTACTTTGATAATCGGCATGTTTGTGTCCCCTTTCTACTGATAGATTGAGAATTTTTCTTCCAGTGCGCCGAACAGCTTCGTACATGCCCAGGTCATGAGCAGATACAGTGCCATGGCCGGTATGTAGACACTTACCTGGTTGGTAGAAGTCAGGATATTCTGCGTTGCCTTGGAAAGATCTTCCATGGCAATAATGGAGGTCAGCGAGGCATCCTTCAGAACCATGATAAATTCATTGGCAAAAGAAGGGATAAGCCGCTTGTAGGTCTGCGGAATAATGATCTTGAACATGGTCCGCCCGTAGCCGAAGCCCAGCGCTTTAGCGCGCCCAGCGAAGGGTATGATATTTAGCGGGTGGAAATCCCGTCTGGAAAGGTACTAACCACACCACCAGTAGCGAGTCTTGGAAGAATAGTGGCAACATTATCCTTTAAGCGTAGACAGTCAGGCAGTAGGGCTGAAATGTGATTGAGCACCGAAATCTGGGTTAATCAGTGGGCCGACGCTTTTAAAGCAGCGGAAGGCAACATGTGGGTTTATCGTAATGGTGAGATTTCACACATCACTGCGGTGTCCAGGAGCCAGTCATGCTGTACAATGGTATCATATCAACTGGGGAGAGCCTGTGTTTCCCACATATAGTGTAAAATATGAGGTATGCTGGCTGACCGAAAAGGGAAAATAGCAGAAGGAATACAGGCAGTCGGATGACCGAATAGTACCGGTGAAGTCGGGTAATGCCGATGGAGGGAAGTCGAGAGGGAGTGTTCCTCACACTCCTGTCATGCAAGGCAATATCAAAGAGGAAACATCATCTATACACAGGGATAGGAAACATGATGGAAACGAAATTGGCGAGAATATCACAACTATCAAAGGAAAATCCAGATATGGTGTTTACTTCAATCGGGCATTTACTCAATAAGAAACTGTTGAAATCCTGCCATGAAAAGATGGATGGAAAGAAAGCAGTGGGCATTGATGGAGTGACGAAAGAAGAATACGGGAAGAATCTGGAGCAAAATCTGACGGAATTGGTGGAACGGCTGAAGAACAAGTCCTATAAACCGCAGCCAGCCAGACGGGTAGAAATCCCAAAAGAAAACGGGAAAACCAGACCCCTGAGCATTTATTGCTATGAGGACAAGCTGGTACAGGAAGCATTGAGGCGTATCCTGGAAGCAGTGTACGAGCCACTCTTCTATGAGGAAATGATGGGCTTCAGACCGGGAAAGGGATGCCATATGGCAATCAGGAAACTGAACGGTTATATAGAAAACTGCCCTACAAATTACGTACTGGATGCGGACATAAAGGGATTCTTTAACCATTTAGACCATGAGTGGGTAATTCGTTTCATAGAAGCGAAAATAAAAGACCCAAACATTGTACGGTTGGTCAGGCGGACACTTAAAAGCGGGATAATGGAAGATTATCAATTTGAGCCAACAGAGGAGGGCGCAGGACAGGGGTCAGTGTGTTCCCCTGTGATAGCAAATGTGTACATGCACTATGTTCTGATCTGGTGGTTCAAAGAGATTATCAGACCGAAGTTAAAGGGGTATGCAGGGCTGGTCGTGTACGCCGACGATTTTGTTGTATGCTTCCAATATAAGGAAGATGCGGAATTCTTCTACAGACATCTTATTAAAAGGATGGGGCATTTTGGACTGGAAATGGAGGAAAGCAAAAGCCGACTGATAAAATTTGGCAGATATGCACAGAAAGAAGCACAGACAGCCGGAAAGAAAGCAGAGACATTTGACTTCCTCGGATTTACACATTACTGTTCCACTAGCAGGAACGGGAAGTTCAGAGTGAAGAGGAAAACCAGCAGGAAAAAGTTCAGGAAGAAATGCAAAGAAATACACGCCCTGCTAAAAGAAATCAGGCACTGGGACGTAAAATTGATTGTAGAAAAACTGAACAGAATTCTGGTGGGATATAACCATTACTACGGGATTACAGACAACATTCGAGCGTTGGAACGCTTTCGGCGAAAAGTAGAGAAAATGCTTTTCTACTGGCTGAACAGAAGAAGCCAGAAAAGCAGCTACACATGGAAGGGATACAGGGAACTGCTAAAAGTGTTCCCAATAATCCAACCACGAATATATGTCAGCATATATGGATGATAGTCGTTGAAGAATCAGCTTTGTAAAGAGCCGGATGCGGGAAATCCGCACGTCCGGATCTGTGAGGGATATGCCTCGAAAGGGGCATATCTACTCGACG
>NZ_JBJEXP010000047.1:0-11508 GCF_051885895.1 Dialister sp.
AGCTCCATATCCGCTGCCGAAGCCATATATCCGCCTGCAATCAATGCACCTGCTGTCAGCAGGGAAACTATCCATTTTTTACCTTTCATCGTAAGCACCTCTTTCGTAATCACTGGGAATATTATAGGGAAAACAGGACTTTCACAGAAGTCTCCCTTCTTTATGCAGTTGAAACCGATAGGTTATATCCTGCTGAAGGAAAATGACAGGAAATACAGGTTGGAAGGGTGCGTGCCTCCGGCGCAGGCTGTACGGAAAGGCTGTATCTGCCGGCCCGCAGGGAAGAGCATTTCATCGGGCTGAGGATGGCGGTATCGCCCTGGAGTACTGTGCAGAAGGTCCCTGAAGATCAAAGGATAGACCGCTTCTCAGCCCGCTGCCCCGCCGTCATTGACTCTACTCTCTCATACAAATTGACTGTCAGCCAAAATTTATATTTTCATAGAGATTCCATGGTATAATAAGAAAGATTTATTTTTTTAAGAAAGAGATATCATTATGCCTGCATCTATATACGGCGCCTGGAAGGACGCGCTTCCCCAAGTCCTTCAGCACATTGTTTCCCAGATTGAAGAATTCAGCCGAAAGCATAAGGAAGAGACCGGCGAAGCAGCCTATGAGCACCTGATCTACCGCATCAAATCGGAAGAAAGCATGCGGGACAAATGCATCCGCAAGGGTCTTCCGGAAAGTCCCGTCTCTGCCCTCTATGACATCCACGATGCCATAGGCATCCGCATTGTCTGCTGTTTTCTCAATGACATTTACGAAAATATTGACTTCATCCGTTCCATGCCCGGCTGCACCATTGTCAAAGGAAAAGACTACATCCGGAATGCAAAGCCCAATGGTTACCGCAGCTACCATCTGATCATCGACATGGAGACTCCCATGGAAGATGTAAAAGGACAGAATCCGGGCCATTTCTTTGCAGAAATCCAGCTCCGCACCATTGCCATGGACTCCTGGGCCAGCCTGGAACACCAGATGAAATACAAAAAGGATATCCGGAATCCGGAAATGATTACCAGAGAACTGAAACGCTGTGCTGATGAGCTGGCTTCCTGCGATCTGTCCATGCAGACCATTCGAAACCTGATCAGGCAGGAACACTGATTTCCCCTGCCTGATCCCCGTTACATTGAAAAGAGACCTGCCGGAAAGCGGGAGAGGAAACACAGGGAAACCTTTTCTTCATCTCCTCTGCGCTTTCGCCGGCCTCTGCCATAAAAGGAGATACTATGCGCTTACTGCTTGCTGAAGATGAAAAAGATATGGCGGACGTACTGATCGCCATTATGAAACACCAGGGCTTTGAAGTAGACTGGGCAGAAAACGGCGCCATTGCCGTAGATCTGGCTTCTAAAAAGAGCTATGACTGCATGATTTTTGATATTATGATGCCCGTGAAAGACGGTATTACGGCATTGAAGGAAGTCCGTGCCGCCGGTGATGTGACGCCAGTCATCATGCTCACCGCCAAATCGGAAGTGGATGACCGCATTACCGGCCTTGATTCCGGTGCGGATGACTACCTCACCAAGCCCTTTGCCATCGGGGAACTGCTGGCACGGATCCGTTCTCTCACCCGAAGAGGCCGCGATTTCACGCCTTCCACCCTGTCCGCCGGAGCCACCAGCCTTGACACGGAGGAGCAGGAGCTCTCCGCCCACAATTCCATCCGTCTGTCCGGCAAAGAAACCAGACTGATGAAGCTTTTCATGCTGAATGAAGGAAAGGCTCTGTCCACCTCCTATATTTTCCAGAAAATCTGGAGCGGAGAAGAGGGCGTGGATGAAAGCGTAGTCTGGATTTACATTTCCTACCTCAGAGAAAAGCTGTCTGCCATTAATTCAGACCTCACCATCCAGGGCGAAGAAGGGAAAGATTTCAAGCTCTCCGTGCGGGAGGGATAAGCATGAATATTATCAAAAAACTGCGTATCCGCTTCATCCTCCTGGCTACCCTGGCCATATTCATCATTGTGGCCGGCGCCCTGGGTCTCATTAATATGATGGGATACTACGCCATGCGGGAGCACTGTCTGGACACCATGACCTATATTTCCCAGAACGGCGGCAGCATGCCCTCCCGCTACCGTCCCGAAGGCACAAGCTCCTGGGGAAAAGATTTCTTCCCCGGTGTCACCTGGCCGGAAGACACGCCGGAATTTGCCTACCAGACCCGCTACTTCTCTCTCCGGCTGGACAGTGAGAACCATATCACTGCAGTAAACGTGAAAAACATTGTTGCCTTTTCCGAAGAGCAGGCCGTGGAATTCGCCCAGATTGCCCTTTCCTCTCCTCTGGAAAGCGGTTTTCTGCAGAAAAATAAAGCCCGCTACGGCTTCATGAAAACCACCCTTTCCGACGGCGGCACCCTGCTGGTCATTCTCGACTGCACCCGTGAATTTGCCGATGTACATACCTTCCTTTCCTATTCCATCTGGTTCGGCATTTTCTGCATTCTTCTCTATGTCATTATTTTCGCCTTCCTGTCCAACCGTGCCATTGCACCCTTTGTCAGAAATCTGGAAAATCAGAAACGATTCATCACCAATGCCAGCCATGAGCTGAAAACCCCGCTGGCCATCATTTCCGTCAATGCGGAAGCCATGGAAATGATGAACGGGAAAAACCAGTGGACCCAGGGCATTATCAAGCAGGTCCGCCGCATGTCCAGCCTCATCAGCCACCTCATCCTTCTCTCAAAAGCGGGAGAAGCAGACAAGGCCCAGCTGAACATTGCCCCCTTCTCTGCCAGCTCTCTGCTTCTTCCCCTGAAGGAAGACTTTGATCTTCTGGCCAAAGATCAGGGAAAGAAACTGGTTCTGTCCTGTGAAGAAGGTCTCACTGCCAAAAGTGATGAAAAATACATCAAGGAAATTCTCCATATCCTTTTGGACAATGCGGTGAAATACTGTGATGAAAAAGGCACAATTATGCTCTCCGCCTCCCATGGAAAGAAAAAAGACACCGTTCTCTTTACCGTATCCAACGACTACAAAGACGGCGAGCATGTGGACTACAGCCGTTTCTTTGAACGGTTCTACCGGAATGATGAATCCCACAACAGCAAAAAATCGGGCTACGGCATAGGGCTGTCCATTGCCCGGGAGCTGTCCTCCCTCCTTTCTGTCCCCCTGACAGTAGAATATAAGGACGGCCGGATCGCCTTCGTACTGACACTGAGGACAAAATAAAATCTGCAGAAATTTCAGAAGGTAAAGTACAGGGCGATCGTCCCTCTGCAGCCAAAGAACACAGATTCTCTTTCCACCCCTCCTTGACAACTTTCTTCTTCGGGAGTATTCTTTCTCTTGGAAGATATAACCTGTACCGGGCTCATAGGGGCATCTCGCAGAGAGAGCCTGAAATGACATGGACAGGTAAGCCTTTGGAAGGATTTTCTGATAATGGCTGCGGGGTATCCTGCAGAAGCAGGAGCTTCAGCGGCTGAAAAAGAGAAATGACTTCGGCAGATATCTTCCGGCAAAATTCATATCGCTTGGATTGTAATAACCGAGACGAATGCAGAGATTTCAAATCATAGGGCATCCTTTTCGGATGCCCTTTTTTGATTCCCGGGATGCCGACTGCCAGGAAAAACCTGATTCCTTTCTGCAATTGAATCAGTTCTTTCCCGGACAGCGGTTTCCGTTGGAAGCAGAGAAAAAGACGCATTCCTTTTGGAGTGCGCCTTTTTTTGTGAAATCCTGTCCCGTTGTTGCAGAAAAGCATTGGGAACGTATTTCCCGGGAAGGATGGCAGAAAATGATTCTTTGCCAGAAAATCAGCGAATTGAAAAAGTTTGTTCACCAGTGCAAGAAAGAAGGGAAATCCATAGGCCTCGTCACCACCATGGGCGCCCTGCATGAAGGCCACGCATCTCTCATCCGGGCTGCTCATGCGGAAAATGATGTGACCATTACCACGGTATTCGTAAACCCCACCCAGTTCGGCCCCAATGAGGACTACGCCAAGTACCCGAGGACGCTGGAGCACGACATGAAAGTAGCGGAAGAAGCCGGTGCCGACCTGCTCTTTGCTCCCACACCGGAGGAAATGTATCCTCACAAGGATCCCACCTGGGTGGAAGTATGCGGCCCTATCACCCAGGTTCTCTGCGGCAGGACAAGGCCAATTCATTTCCGCGGCGTGGCTACGGTATGCACCAAATTCTTCAACCTTACGGAATGTGACCGGGCCTACTACGGTCTGAAGGATGCCCAGCAGACCCAGGTGCTCCAGCGCATGGTGGATGACCTTTTCATGAATGTTTCGCTCCGCATCATGCCTATTGTCCGTGAAGCGGATGGCCTGGCAAAAAGTTCCCGCAATGTGTATCTTTCCCCGGAAGAGCACAAGGCGGCCCTGGTGCTTTCCAGAAGCCTGAAGCATGCTAAGGAAGCCTTTGACAAAGGAGAAAGAAGCCCAGCAAAACTGATTTCCCAGGTCACCGATGAAATCAAAGCAGAGCCCATGAGTGACATTGATTATGTGGAAATGTACGGCCTGCCCGGTCTTACGGAAATCGGAGGAACCATCAGCGGAAAAGTTCTTTTGGCTGTGGCTGTGAAATTCGGAAAAACAAGGCTCATTGATAACGTAGTACTGGAGGCGGAATGATGACCTATACCATGATGCACGGCAAAATTCACCGCGCCACTGTCACGGAAGCCAATCTGGAATATATGGGAAGCATCACCATCGATCAGGATCTGATGGACGCCGCCGGTATTCTTCCCGGCGAGCGGGTGCAGATCTGCAACAATAACAACGGTGCGCGGCTGGAAACCTACACCATTCCCGGCAGGAGAGGAAGCGGCGTCATCTGCCTCAACGGCGCCGCCGCCCGCCTGGCCGCCCTGGGAGACATTGTCATTATCATTGCCTATGCCCAGATGGATGAAAAAGAAGCCCGCTCCTTTGTGCCGAAAGTAGTGATGGTGGATGAAAAGAACCATCCCTTGAAGACAAGAGGAGAAGAAAAAGAAAGGGAAATCGGCTGATTTCCTTCCTGCTGTTTTCCATTCCTTCCGGAAAATTCCGTGAAGGTCTGCTCCCGGAAGGAATATTTCCATCAAGGAGTTTTCCATGCTTGATAAAATCATCCGTATCTGTACCCGCTACATGGCTGTAGGCGTTATACTGGCCGGCCTGTTCGGTATTTTCTTTCCTTCCGTCATGAAGCCGCTGGCTCCCTGGATTCCCTTCATGCTGGGGATCATTATGTTCGGCATGGGCATGAGCCTCAAGCCCTCGGATTTCAGCAATGTGTTCCGCCAGCCGAAGAACGTGGCCCTGGGAAGTCTTCTCCAGTTCGTCATTATGCCTTCCCTGGCCTTCGTGCTCATCAGGCTCTTCGCCCTTCCTCCGGCCATTGCCATCGGCGTGGTGCTGGTGGGCTGCTGCCCCGGCGGCACCGCTTCCAATGTCATTTCCTACATTGCCCATGCAGATGTGGCCCTTTCTGTTTCCATGACCATGGTGAATACCATCCTGGCCCCCTTTGTCACTCCCTTCCTCATCTGGCTCATCGCCGGTGCCTGGGTGGATATCAGCTTCACCTCCATGATGCTGTCCATCATTGAAATGGTGCTCCTTCCCCTGCTTGCAGGCGTAGGATGCAACTATTTCTTTCCCCGGCAGGTTGCCCGCGTGACAAAGGTCATGCCCATGCTTTCCGCTTTGGTCATCATCTTCACCGTAGGCTGCGTGGTATCCCTCTCGGGCCGCACCATTCTGGACAACGGCCTCATCATTCTTGCCGTTGTCATGCTCCATAATCTGGGCGGTATGGCACTGGGCTTCTTCTGCGCAAAGAAATTCGGCATGAACAAGGCGCAGATTCGTGCCATGGCCATCGAAGTCGGCATGCAGAATTCCGGTCTTGCCTCCACCCTGGCCCTCATGTATTTCACTGCCGCCGGAGGCATCGCCGGTGCCATCTTCTCCGTATGGCACAATGTATCCGGTTCCCTTTTCGCCTCCTGGTGCGTAGCACAGGATGAAGAAAAATCGGCCGCCAGACCGCTGGCCCGGGTGCAGATGAAATCCTGAAAGAAAAAGAATATGTGAAGAAACGGCTGAAACTCTATCAGATAATCAGACGTCAGACACTCTATCCACATTTCGGAAGAAAATAAATGATATAAGCACTGTCCCCTCGTCATTTCGAGCGGAGGGCCGCCTGCCATCATTTCAAAAACTTCCTAAAAATATAAGCGTCATGAAAAAGGACTGTGAAGAAATGATTGACATTTTTTCACAGTCCTTTTTGTATGCAGGAAGCACTGCCCTGATGTGCCGGCTCCTCCTATTGTCTTTCCTTATCCTCCAGGGCCTTGCTCCTCTTCACCGTTTCATCCCAGGTCACAATAAATTCGCCGCCGGTGATGATAACGATAGCCGCCAGATGGAACCAGATGAAGAGGACCACCAGACCGATGAGGGATCCATAGGTAAGGCCCATGGAAGATACATGAAGAATATAGTATCCGTAGGCTGCTGTCAGGGCAATCCATATGAAGGTAACAACAAAAGCGGCCGTAATGACCCGCTTCCAGTCGGACCGCCTTCCTGCCGGCGCATATTCATAGAAGGCCGCCAGAGAAAAGGCAATGATATTGAAAGGAATGCCGAACTTCACTACTGTCCAGAGTTTCAGAAACACTTCAGGCACATGAAAATAATAGGCGATGGCATAAACCACGGCATTTCCGAAGACAATGAGCCCCAGGGAAAGGATCATGGCAAAGGAAATAAATAGGGTAAAAATAATGGATTTCGCATTCACCCGGACATAGGACTGCTTGTTCCTGTCACCGAATACGGCGAGATCCGTAGAGCGGATCAACGTGTCCACCCCCTGGGAGGAGGTCCACAGGGCGCCGGCAAGACCGATGAAAAGCCAGATGGAACTGCGGGCCTGAATAATCCGGAGAATGTTTGTCTCCATGGTTACTGCCACATCATCGGGAAAATAGGAAAGAAGGCTGAGAATCACATGAATCTGGGGAGCAGCAAAGAAGAGCATACTGTTCACCAGGAAAATCATGAAAGGAATCAGCCCAAGGATAAAATAGTAAGTTGTCTCAGCTGCCAGGGCGGTCACATTATCATCGTTAAACCGCTGAATGAGCCTTTTTACAAAAAAGACCGCATTGCTGTCCGTGCTTTTCGGTTCCATGGGACTCCTCCTTTCCTGTATCTCATTTTATTATACCCTATCCCCGAAAAAAGAGGAAAAGGGGATTCCCGGCGCCCTCTACACCTTCCATCCCCTTCCTTTCTCAGGGAAATTCCCATGCAGTGCAGGGCCATAGCTCTGTTTTCAAGAAAGCATTGTATGTATTTTCTCTCAATGGAGGCGCACTAAAAAAGAGCAGACCGAAGTCTGCTCCTTTTCAAATTCTTTTTATCCGCGGAAATATTTCACGCCGGCTTCAAAGAGAGGCTGGTATTTGTTTCCACTAATATTCTTGGCAATGTTTTCACCGCGCCGTTCGGTGTGGCCCATCTTGCCCAGCACCCTGCCGTCGGGGCTGGTGATGCCTTCCACTGCCCAGCAGGATCCATTGGGATTAAACCGGCTGTCATAGGTAGGATTGCCGTCAAAGTCGGTGTACTGGGTAGCAATCTGGCCATTGGCTGCCAGGGCTTTGATCTGCTCATCGGAAGCAATGAACCGTCCTTCCCCGTGGCTGATGGCAATGCTGTAGAGGTCTCCCGGTTTGCAGAGAGCAAGCCAGGGGGACTTGGTGGATACCACTTTGGTGGTAACAAAGCGGGACAGATGGCGTCCGATGGTATTGAAGGTCAGGGTCGGTGCATCGCTGGTGAGAGGCTTGAATTCGCCGTAAGGCACAAGGCCCAGCTTGATCAGAGCCTGGAAACCGTTACAGATGCCCAGAGCCAGTCCGTCTCTTTCATGAAGCAGCTTATCCATGGCTTCCTTCAGCTTTTCATTGCGGAATACGGCTGCAATGAATTTACCGCTGCCGTCCGGTTCATCGCCGGCAGAGAAGCCGCCGGGGAACATGACGATCTGAGCATGGCGGATTCTTTCTGCCATTTCTTCCACCGAAGCCTTCAGTTCGGCAGAATCCCGGTTCCGGAAAATAAAGATATCGGAAACTGCCCCGGCTCTTTCAAAGGCCCTGGCGCTGTCCACTTCGCAGTTGTTTCCCGGCATGGTAGGAATGAATACTCTCGGCCTTGCCAGGTTTGTATGGACGTAGAACTGGGGAACTGCAGAAAAGGCTGGAAGCACCGGATCTTCCTTTTTCAGGCTTTCTGCCCGTCTTGGGAAAATGGGGTCCAGCGTCTTTTCATAAGCCTTGAGGAGATCCGAAAGCGCTATGGTTTCTCCATAAAGCTCCATGCTGTCTCCGCCGATGGTGCCCAGAATCTTCGTATGCGGTTCTTTGACAAACCTTTCCGCTTCCTCCTTCGTGGTTTCTACCAGAATGGCTCCGTAGAAATTGCCGAAGAATTTCGGAAGGGGCAGATTTTCGGTGAAATGAATGCCCAGTCCGTTGCCGAAAGCCATCTTGGCTGCCGTTACTGCTACGCCGCCATGATCTACTGCCTTCATGGCTGCCACATGGCCGGCCTTCACTTCCTGATAGAGGAAATCCGCATGTTTCTTGAATACATCCAGGTCCGGCATGCCTTCCCTGTCCTTCGGCATGCCGAAGAGTACCAGCACGTCCCCTTCTTTTTTCAGTTCCTGGCTCACTGCTTCCGATGCTTTTCCGGGAGCGATGGCAAAGGAAACGAGTGTAGGCGGTACATGGATATCATTGAAAGTTCCGCTCATGGAGTCCTTGCCGCCGATTGCGCCAAGGCCCAAGGCTTCCTGCATGTGGAAGGCACCCAGGAGAGCCGCTGCCGGCTTGCCCCAGCTGGTCTTATCTGTCAGTTTTTCAAAATATTCCTGCAGTGTGAGGTAGGCTTTTCTCCAGTCCGCACCCATGGAAACCAGACGGGTTACGGAAAGAAGCACGGCGTACACAGCGCCGTGGAAGGGGCTCCAGGATGCCAGATCCGGATCAAAGCCGTGGGCCATGAAACTGGCACTGTCCGTTTCTCCACGGCGTACAGGGAACTTGGCTGCCATGCCATCGGAGGGCGTCTTCTGGTATTTGCCGCCGAAGGGCATCAGCACGGTGCCGGCGCCTACGGTGGAGTCAAACCGTTCCGACAGGCCCTGCTGGGAGCAGTTGTTCAGATCTCCCATGGCAGAAAGCCAGGTATCTTTTACGGATGTAATGGAAGCGGGATGGAAATAGCCTTTTTCATCAGGCTTTGCAATATGAGCGGCCTTCACCTGACGGGCACCGTTGGTATCCAGGAATGCCCGGGAAATGTCCACAATGGGAACGCCTCTCCACTTCATCACCAGCCGTTTGGTATCAGTCACATCGGCAATAACAGTGGCCTCCAGATTTTCTTCTGCTGCATAGCGGATAAACTGATCCGCATCTTCTTTTTTGACCACTACAGCCATTCGTTCCTGAGATTCGGAAATAGCCAGTTCTGTGCCGTCAAGGCCTTCGTATTTCTTCGGTACCTTGTCCAGATCAATATCCAGACCGTCAGTCAGTTCGCCTACCGCTACGGATACACCGCCGGCGCCGAAATCGTTGCACCGTTTGATGAGGCGGGTCACTTCGCCGCGGCGGAACAGGCACTGGATCTTTCTTTCGGTCAAAGGATTGCCCTTCTGTACTTCTGCGCCGCAGGTCTCAATGGATTCCGTATTCAGTTCCTTGGAAGAGCCGGTTGCACCGCCCATGCCGTCTCGGCCGGTACGGCCGCCTACCAGGATAACCACATCCCCCGGCTCCGGAGTCAGGCGGATCACATGGTCTGCAGGCGCTGCTGCTACCACAGCACCGATTTCCATACGCTTGGCCACAAATCCGGGATGATAATATTCCTTGACTTCTCCTGTTGCCAGGCCGATCTGGTTGCCATAGGAGCTGTACCCTTTGGCTGCTTCAATGGTAATCTTCCTCTGGGGCAGTTTTCCCGGAAGCGTATCTGCCAGCGGTGTACGGGGATCACCGGCACCGGTGACGCGCATAGCCTGGTATACATAGGAACGGCCGGACAGAGGATCGCGGATACAGCCGCCAAGGCAGGTTGCTGCGCCGCCGAATGGTTCGATTTCCGTAGGATGGTTATGTGTTTCATTTTTGAAAAGAAGCAGCCAGTCCTCACTGCCCTTTTCCGTATCGATTTTTACCTTGATGGTGCAGGCATTCACTTCTTCCGAAGCATCCAGGTTGTCAAGCTTGCCTTCCCTGCGGAGAGCCTTCACTGCTGCCGTAGCCATATCCATCAATGTCACGGGGCGGTCTGTATCTTTTCCGTAAATATGGATGCGGGTATCTTCATATTCCTTGAGCGCTCTGGAAATAGGAGCAGTATAGGTACCTTCCTCCACATCAATATCCGTCAGCTGGGTAGAGAAAGTAGTATGGCGGCAGTGGTCGGACCAGTAGGTATCCAGTACACGGATTTCCGTAACTGTAGGATCCCGCTTCTCCTCATCCTTGAAATAATCGCGGATCATGGCCAGATCTTCATGACTCATAGCCAGTCCCATGCTGGAAATCAGATCATCCAGCCCCTGATCATCCAGATTTCTCAGTCCTTCCACCACTGGTACCGGTTTGGGATCTTCAATGGGAAGATCCAGTGTTTCTGCAGGAGCCAGGGAAGCCTCCCGGGATTCCACCGGGTTCACCAGGAATTTCAGGATTTTTTCCCTGTCCCCTTCCACAAAATGTCCATGGAATGCATACACCAGGGCACAGCGCACCCGGGCGCCGTCCTTTCCGGTGACAATGGCCAGGCACTGTTCTGCAGAATCGGCCCGCTGGTCATACTGCCCCGGCAGGAATTCCACGCCCAATACCAGATCTCCTTCAGGCAGTTTTTCTTCTATGCTGTCTACCGGAGGTTCAGAGAAAACAGTAGCTGCCGCCTTCGCATAATCCTCGTCAGTCAGTCCGTCCACATCATAGCGGTGATAAATGGCGGAATCAGAAATCCTGTCTCCCAGTACCTCCCGAAGCTCTCTGGTAAGACTTTCCTCCCCCTGGCGGAACCCTTCCTTCTTCCTTACGTACAAACGTCTGATATCAGACAAGTTCAACACTCCTTCCCCTTATTCCGAAGACCTGCGAAAATTTTCCGCAGCGCCCTTTGAAATGAATTGCCTACGTTGAAGCCTGTAAATACACCATTATATTACCACAAATCCAAAAGCGGCTCCACAGGGAATGGGCTCCGAAAGCGTCATGGGACGTACAAAGAAGGTGCGGCTTTTACCGCTGGCTGCATAAAAAGATTGCATTTGCTTCGCCCAGGGAGAGTGAACAGGTTCAGAGAACGGCGGCAGCATCATTGGATTCATCTTTGGCCGGGTGAGGATGATAAAGTCATCGCTGCGTACTGACCATCCCGCCGGATACCGTCATTCTGATCCGCAGGC
>NZ_JBJEXP010000048.1:0-2334 GCF_051885895.1 Dialister sp.
ACAGAAAGGACGTCACCATGGAAAGAACCTATCAAATAGCCTTAGCTTCCAGCCGTAAAGTGAAAATCTGGGAAAACCGGTCTATGACCTGGCCTGAGCTGGTGGAGCGGATGAGCCGGCCGGTGAGGACAGGGGAGACCATGGCGGAGTACCGGAATATGCCGCGGGCGCAGCAGGCGGATGTGAAGGACGTAGGCGGTTTTGTAGGCGGGAAGCTGAAAGACGGGCTTCGGAAGAAAAGCCATGTGCTGTGCCGTTCTCTTGTTACGCTTGACATGGATAACGGACGTCCGGGGATTGTATCGGTTGTTATGGGTAAGCTGCCATGTACCTGCTTTGTATATTCCACCCATAGGAGCAGCGCGGAGAAGCCGCGGCTGCGGGTGGTCATTCCGCTTTCACGGGATGTAAGTGCTGCAGAATATGGAGCCATTTCACGGATGGTGGCAAAGCAGCTGGGGATGGAGCTTTTTGACCCGACCACTTTTGAACCGGAGCGTCTCATGTACTGGGGATCTGTATCAAAGGATGGGGAGTATATCGCCAAAGGACAGGAAAAGGAGCTGCTGGATCCCGATGATGTACTGAAGGAGTACAGGGATTGGCAGGACGTATCCGCCTGGCCCATGCCGGAGGGAAAATGTCCTGTGTCACCGGATGTCCGGAAAGCGGAGGATCCCTGTGGAAAAAAGGGACTCATAGGCGCTTTCTGCCGGGCATGGCCCATGGATGAGGCCATCAGGACATTTCTTTCCGATGTATACGAACCATCTGTTATCCCCGGACGCTATGACTACAAACCGGCCGATTCGTCGGCAGGCGTAGTGATTTACGAGGGAAAGTTCATGATTTCCTTCCATGCCACCGATCCTCTCTGCGGCAGGCTGCTCAATGCCTTTGACGCCGTGCGGCTGCACCGCTTTTCCCATCTGGACAGTTCCATGGACAGCGATACCGCCGTGACAAAACTTCCCTCCTATAAGGCCATGATTGACCTGGCAGGGAAAGACGAGAGAGTCAAGGAAGAAATCCTTCGGGCGAAAGAAAAGGAAGCGGAAGCGGATTTCAAGGCAGTACCCCAAAGAAAGGAACAGGGGAAAAAGGCGATGACCGCCCGGCTGAAATTCAAATCCGACGGCACCGTGGACAACTGTCTCACCAATTTCCTGACCATCCTCCGCATGGATGAAAAGCTGTCTGCCATTGCCTACAACCTTCTCACCGACTCCGTAGATGTGAGAGGCTCTCTTCCATGGCCCCGGATCAAGCAGGGCTGGTCGGACAACGACATGTCCCAGCTCAATTCCTACATTTCCAGCCGCTATGGCATTTACGCACCCATGAAATCCAAAGACGCCCTCATTACCGTGGCCAGCGAGCGCCAGTTTCATCCCATCCGTGATTACTTTGCCTCTCTTCCGGCCTGGGACGGCAAAAAGCGAGTAGAAACGCTGCTGACCGACTATTTGGGCGCCGAAGACAGCGAATATACCAGGGCCGTCACCAGAAAGACCCTGGCCGCCGCCGTAGCCAGGGTGCATAAACCGGGCGTGAAATTCGATTCTGTCCTTATCCTCAACGGAATGCAGGGGGTAGGGAAATCGACCCTGTTCTCGCGTCTCGGGGGAGTGTGGTTCTCCGACTCCCTTACGTTGACCGACATGAGGGACAAAGCGGCGGCGGAAAAACTGCAGGGCTATTTCATTCTGGAGCTGGGCGAACTGGCCGGCATGAAAAAGGCGGATATTGAAACCGTGAAATCCTTTATTTCCAGAAGGGACGACAAATACCGGGCCAGCTACGGCATCACCGTGGAAAGCCATCCCCGGCAGTGCATCATCGTAGGCACCACCAACGCCGAGAACGGCTTTCTGCGTGACATCACCGGCAACAGGAGATTCTGGCCCGTGTCAGTCAGAGGAGATACGGAGAGAAAGCCCTGGCATCTGCAGAAAGAGGAAATCGGGCAGATCTGGGCGGAAGCCATGGCCATATGGAAAGCGAAGGAGCCGCTCTACCTTGAAAAAGAGCTCCTTTCCGCTGCCCGGAAACAGCAGCAGGCCGCCATGGAGGCGGATGACCGGGAAGGACTGGTGCGGAAATATCTGGATATCAAACTGCCCGGAAAGTGGAGCCGGATGGACCTCACCGAACGGAGGGCCTTTCTTTCCAGTGCGGAAGATCTGACAGACCGGTCAGGCACCATGATCCGTGACACCGTCACCCATATGGAAATCTATGCCGAATGCTTCGGCCTGGATCCTGCCCGCATGAGGAAGCAGGATTCCTATGACATTTCCGCCATTATGAGCAGGATAGGCGGATGGAAAAGGG
>NZ_JBJEXP010000049.1:0-3324 GCF_051885895.1 Dialister sp.
CTTTTGTGTTTCGCAGGAAAAATGAAAGGGAAGAAAGCCGGGGTTCATTTATAATAAAGACAGTCAGGAGAAAGGAGATGAAAGATATGCCTACTACTATTCTTGTTGTGTAAATACAATTATTCTAACTGCTGCTGAAACAATGAAATTTTTATAGAAGAAATGCGGGAGAAGGGAGATGAAAGATATGCCTACTACTATTCTTGTTGTGTAAATCCAACGATTCTGACTGCTGCTGAAACAATGAAATTTTATCCTGGTAATTTTTAGAAAGGGGATGAGTATCATGAAAGTAGTCAAAGGCGGTTTTGGAGAAGGAAAAAATGTCCGGTAAAGAAAAAGCATTGCATAAGGTACCGATAGAAGGTAAGATGGTGGAATTTACCAGGGCGAAGGAGCCGGAAGACGAAACAAAAACGGACACCGCTTTTGACCATTTAAGGCGGAACACCCCGATCGATTTACGTTTCCTTCATTGACAGAAAGGCCGGGAAGGTGCTAAAATACAGGAAAGTCTGGAAATCGTAAATTGAAAGGCTATTTAATTCGGCACTGTCGGCGATTCAGGACTTTAGGAAAGGCCGAAAACGCTGCTTTTATTCTCAATTGGTGAAAAAAGAGCGGTGTAAATCGAAATGGCTCTGTGGATACCAGTGTTTACCGGGCCTCCGGGACACACGGCTGCAGTCGGGTACTTACCGTTTACGGTATTGAAACACCTCCTGTATAACAGTATAGTTATCATCTGATGGCTATTTAGGCTGCAGTCGGGTACTTACCGTTTACGGTATTGAAACCTTTTATTTTTAGTCGTGTATGGTCATTTATAAGACGCTGCAGTCGGGTACTTACCGTTTACGGTATTGAAACCTCCTTCTAACATTGGACCTGTACAGCTTGACTTGCTGCAGTCGGGTACTTACCGTTTACGGTATGAGAATCATAACAAATACAAAAAGCACACAGAATTTGAATAAATACCGGATTCTGTGTGTTTTTTGTATTCATGGACTTGTGATTTTATATGTATGGCTTTAGGACAGGGCATAATAATTTGTGCTGCTTTGTTCAAGATGACGGTCCAGTTGGGAGAACTGCATGGAATGCGTTAGGCTTTCTTGCAAGTGATATTTTTATGCCGATTATGTTAAATGCGGCACACATCGGAATTTTTTCGCTTCGCTCAGAATGACGGGGAGAGATGCGAAAGGCATCCTGCAAAATGATACTTCTGCTGTGTAACGCTGACTTCATACTCATGGCCAAAGGGCGACACCTTCCCCTCTGAACCCCCCGCTGGAAGCGGGCAGAACCCTATGAACCTTCTGAACCCGGGCCGCACAGCGGCCCCATGGCCGCCACTGCAACCCTCGGCGGCAAAGCGGCTGTCCATCTTAAGAACCTTTCTCCTCATAAATAGGGTATAATAAAGAAAACACATTACACTCACAAGCTTTGATTTCATCTGGAGGTCAGGTATGGACGAGGAGGAAAGGCGCAGGCGGCGGAAGGAGAATGCTGCGGGGGCCCTGGCGGCCGGGGCCTCTGTGGATGAGTCGGTAAGCCGGCTGGCTGAGGTATACCGAAAGCCGGAGGGGTATACAGGGAACAGGAAGCTTTTTGATGACGGCATGGCGAAGCGGCTGGCGAAGGAGAATCTGTTTTCTTCTGGGAAGACGGTGAAGGATCCCTATACCGGAGAAAAGCTGTTTCTTCGGAAGCAGGAGGCGAAGCTGGCCTATGGGAAGAAATGGACGGAGCATCTGGCAGAGGCAGACCATGTGGAGCCGGTGCACCGGATTTTTGAATCTCATAAGAAGGATGCCTGGGTCACCACTGACGATATCAGGGATGCGGTGAACAGTCCGGAAAATCTGAAGACCATTTCCCGGAAGCTGAATAATGCGAAGCGGGACAGGACGAATGAAGATTTCTACGGCGATGAGAAGTATCTGGAGGATAAGGATATCCACCTGTCCGAAGAGGCAAAGAATCAGGCCATAGAGGACGGCAGGAAGGCCAGAAATGAGGTGGACCGGTCCCTTACCATGAAAGGGGCGGCCAACTTGGGCCGCGAGTTTCATCAGGCCGGTATGGAGGCCGCTGCCGGAGCGGCTGTATTTACCTCTGCCATGGCGGCAGTGGACAATATAGTGGCGGTGATTGAAGGAAAGAAGGAGCCGGAAGAGGCCATCAAGGACATAGTGAAGGTGACAGGCACGTCTGCTGTCATTTCCTATGCCGCCGGCGGCGCAGTGAGCGTCATTTCCCACAGTCTGTCGGCTTCATCCGATTCCCTGGCCCGCATGCTGGGACAGGCGGGGGTGCCCGGTAAAATCGTGGCGGTGGTTTTGTCCACGGCGGGAATTATCAAAAGCTATATCAGCGGAAATCTGACGGCATCGGAGTGTGTCGCCCGGCTGGGGGAAACAGGGATTGCCGCATCCACGGCAGCGGCAGGCATGTATGTGGGAACGGCTTTGATACCGGTTCCTGTCATCGGCACTCTCATCGGCGGTACCGTGGGGTACCTGCTGTCGGGGAAAGTATTTACTGCCTTGAGCAGTGCCCTTTCTTCTGCGAAACTGGCCCGGGAGGAACGGATCCGCATAGAGAAGGAATGCGAAGAGTCTATCCGCCGGATACAGGAGTACCGCCGTCAGCTGGATGAAATTACGGAGAAATATTTCAGGGAAAACAGGAAGGTTTTCAATGAAGCCCTGGGAGATATGGCATCCGGTCTCAGGCTGGGAGATGCGGACGGCTATATCCATGGAGCGGATCAGATTATCCGCCGGCTGGGTGGAAAGGTTTCGTTCCGGAACATGGATGAATTTGATGATTTAATGAAAAACGATGACATCATTAAGTTATAAGGAGGTTTATTATGCCTATTCCATTCATTCTTGGCGGTATCGCTGTGGCGGCAGGTCTTGTGGGCGCTAAAAAGGCAATGGATGCCAGTGATAAAAATGCCCGGGCCAAACGAATCAATCGGAGAGCGGAAGAAACCTTTGAAAATGCAAAAAAGGATCTCCTTTCGGCGCGGGACAGTGCCGGAAGCGCGCTGGAAAATCTGGGCCGTGCAAAGGTGGATATCCTTCATGGCAGTGTCACCCGTTTTGTGGATATTTTCGGCAGGATTCACCATGTGGAGCTCACTGGTTCTGCCGGTATGGATGAACTGTCGGAATTTGCGGTGAATGAAGATGCACTGAAGGAAATGGGAGAAATGGGAAGTCTGGCCACAAAAATGGTTTCCGGCACGGTGGAGGGTCTGGCGGCAGGAGGCCTCATGGCCTTCGGCGCCTACAGCGCAGCCGG
>NZ_JBJEXP010000049.1:3424-11062 GCF_051885895.1 Dialister sp.
AAACGGGCGGACATGTTTACGAAGCTTCTGTCTGAAGTGGATACTCTTTTCCGGCCTTTGACTGATCAGATGGAAATCATTGTAAAAAAGACGGGCACCGATTACCGGAGCTACAGTGAGGAGGAAAGAAAAACAGTTGCCATGGCTCTTTCCACCGCCGGTGTGGTGAAGGCGGTGCTTGATACGCCTATTCTTACCAAAGCAGGGGCCGTGACGGAGGAATCTCTTGCCACCTATGAAAAGGTGGAAGCATTTCTGCCAAAGGCACAGTCACAGGTGAAGGCATAATGCACTTTCCCTGCATTGCCTGCGGCCTCTGCTGTGAAAATGCCCGCTTTGTGCCGGAGCTGCAAGACTTTCTGGATGAAAGAGGGCAGTGCCGTTTCTTTGACAGGGAAACGAAAAAATGCCGCATCTATCACCGCCGCCCTGCCATCTGCAGCACAAAGGCCATGTATGAGAAGAAATTTCATGGCACCATGAGTGAAAAGGACTATGTGCTGGCCAATCTTCGTGTGTGCCGTGCGCTGAACCTTGCTTCCGGAAATAGAGACAATGCGGCAAGAATCAGTAAAATTATAGAAGAAATTAAGGAAAACGATGATTAAAACATGGAGGCCCCTGACACAGTCATTCTGAGCGGCGGCGAAGAATCTCGGTACGCGCCGTTGGTTTTCGAAAATTGATCATATGCTGGTTTTTGCCGATGTCATCTCAAGCGGAGCTGCATGTTGGTATGGGTGGTAAAGGATTGGGGTTTATTGAGGCACTGAGCTGAGAGATCTCTTTCCCCAATGCGGCTTGTACCATTTGGGGCGTGAGATTTCGGTGATCCGCTCATTTAAGGATCAATCAGTGTTTTCCGGGAATTCCTGTAAGGAGGATTTATGCGTAAGAAAACAATGGCCGACGGCATACTGGGAATTTCGGCGGCTGCGGCGCTGGCGTCCGCTCCTTTTCAGGAAGGCAGTATGGCTGCGGCAGCCCTGTTTCACCTTTCCTTTGCCGCTTCCGTAGGCGGCTTTGCGGACTGGTTCGGCGTTACCTCTCTTTTCAGAAAACCGCTGGGTATTCCATTCCGGACGAATCTCATTGCCCGAAGCCGGGATAAAATCGTAGCCATGGCCAGGGATATGGTGACGGAAGAAATCCTCTCCGAGCGTCGGCTGAAACGGCTTCTGGTGAACCATGTGCCTTCGGCAGTGGTGGAGCACTGGCTGAAAGAGCATCGGGAAGAGCTGCATCGTATCCTGTCGGAGGGGCTGGAGTCCGCTTTTTCTTCCCTTCACGAAGAATGGCTTTGGAAAATGACGGGAGGCAGTCTGGCCTCCTTTCTTCCGTCCATAGACTGGGCGTCCTGTCTGGCTTCAGTGATGCTTTCCTTTAAAAACTATGAAAAAAAGGAAGAGCTCTCCCAGGCACTGGAGGAGGAAGTGCGCCGTTTCCTGCAGGATGAATTTACCCTGGAGGAAATCGGCAATATTTACCGTGCCGCCTGGGATAACTATGAGGCCCATGGCCCTTTGAATTTCCACCGCCTCTTCCGGAAGGCCCTGAAGGACAGGGATGAGGAATTTATCCGGGGGATTCAGAAAAAGATTTTTGACCTGGCAGATACCCTGGCAGACGGGAACAGCGAAGTGAGGAAAGCTTTAGGCGAAAAGTATGACGGCCTGCTGGAAAAACTGACTACGGACAGCCTCTGGAAGGAAGAGTTGAACCGGAAGATTTCCGGCATGGCGGAAAAGCTTCTGGAGGAAAAAGGAAAGGATTTCTTTCTGAAAGAGTGGCAGAACCGTCATGAAGAACTGGCAGGCCTTCTGGCGGGAAAAATTCTCTCCCGGATAGAAGATGTGCTGGGGGACAAAACGGAGCGGCGCCGGTTTGATGCCTGGCTTCTTTCCCTGGTTCTTCCCCGGCTGAAGGAAATCCATGGAGCCGTAGCCTCCGTGGTGGAGAAAAAGCTTTCCCAGTATGACGGGGAGGCCATGGCCCGTCTGGCGGAGGAAGCGGCATCGGAGGAAGTCGCGGCTATCCGCATGAACGGTTCCCTTTTCGGCGCCCTTCTGGGCCTTGCCTTTTTTGCGGCGGGGGTGATGCGATGAAACGGTATCGGCGGGCAAACCTGCTTATGGGGGTTTCATTTGCCCTGTTTCTTCTTGCTTTCGCAGGAAACCGGTGGAGTGAGTGGCAGGGGGAGACCTGGCTTTCTGTTCTCTATTTTCTGGCCCAGTCCTGCTTCATCGGCTGCGTGGCGGACTACATTGCGGTGGAAGCACTTTTCCGGCGGCCTTTCCACCTGCCTGTAGGCCGGCTGATTCCGGGCAGCAGGAAACGGATCATTCATAAGCTGGGAGAAGTGAACAGCACACTCCTTTCCAGGGACAATCTGCTGAAGAAGGTGGAAGGCTTTTCTGCTTCCCGCCTGGTATTTCAGAGGCTGGAAAACAGGGAGAGGAGAGAGGCCCTGGAAAAGGGACTGGCGGAAAAGGCTGGGAAATGGCTGGTCTCTTTTGTGAAATCTCATCGGCATGATGCGGCTCTGATGGCAAGGAGGGAGGGAGAGAAGCGGCTTTCTGCCTTCACTGCCTTTGCCAGAGGGAAAATCCTTTCTGAAATCAACAGGGAAGAATGGCTGGACAGAATTCTGGAGGAAGCGGAAAAAAGGACAGAGGATGCGGGAAATAGAAAAGCACTGGCCCGTTTTCTGGAGAAAAAGGGCGATGCGGAGGAAAAGGGATTCTTCGGCTCCCTGGCCTATGGCCTGGGAAAATTTTTCGGTGCCATTGATTATGACAGTCTTTCCCATGCAGCCATGGATGCCCTGGGAAGTGAAATCGAAACATGGAAGAAGAAGGATAACCCCTTCCGCCAAACCCTTCTGGCCGGATGGGACAGCATGGTAAGACGGTTTCTGGAGGACGGAGTCACGGAAAAGGCACTGGATGACTTCGGCAGAACCCTTTTTGCCTCCCTGCCTCTGGAAGCCAAAGTGGAAGAAGGGGTGGATCATTTCCTGCAGACCTGGGGCGAAGGGGCGGCTTTTCATGAAAAGCTGGTGCCTCAGATAGAAAGTGCCCTGCACGGGGCCCTTTTAAGCGCCGGAAGGGATGATAATTTCCGGCGCCGCATGGATCAGTTCGCCCGGGATCTGGCGGTGGAAATCATTTCTTACGAGCACGGGTACCTGGCTCCGGCCATGACAGAGGTGCTGGACAGCTTTACAGATGATGAACTGAATGAGTTTGTAGAGTCCAAAGTATGGAGCGAACTGGAAGGCATCCGTATCAACGGTGCCATCGTAGGTCTTCTGGCAGGCTGTTTCTTTTATCTTTTCCTTATAGAAATATGGAGTCCGCTGATTTCAGGAATGGGATGAACGGTGCCTGCAAAACGGCATGGCCCGTTTCCTGAATCAGTTTCGGACCTATGAAGCAGAAATCCGGTCCTTTACAGGCTCTGCTTTCGCAGATTTCATCCTTTTTTGTTGTTGCCTATAGATTTTTTCTGTAATAGAAAAAAGGCTTTATTAAAATCTATTTTTTTCTAATGGTGTATAATTAATGGTGTAAGAAAAGGCCTTGTATAAGGCGGGGGAAAGGGAGTGCAGGTGAAACACCGGTGATCTGTGTTTCTCTGATGAAAGCCTTCAAATTGACAGGACCGCCTCTTTGAGTGCCATGCAGAGGCGGACCGTGGCTTTTGCGCTACGAATGGGATAGCAGTGCGGTATGATAGTCCAAGTCCCCAAAGATGGGGGTTCTGATAGTCCAAAGGAGGAATAGATATGACTATAACCTATGTTCTTCAGGTTCTACAGGCAATGGAAAAAGGGGAAATTCAGGATTCGACCTATATCAAGGATCTGGAGGGGGAACTGCATAAAGCGTTCCGGCGTGTAAGGAGAAGACTGCTCCGCCTGCGCAGCCGTGCCCAGTATGAAATCGGGGAAATGGACCGCGCCAAGGTGTCGGCTACGTCCGGTCATATGGAGGAATTTACCAAGTACTGCGCCCAGGTTCGTAATTTTAATCTGAAGGACTGCGAAGGTCTTCCCGGCATTGAAAGCTTCCTGAAGGAAGGATTCCGGGTGGATGATATGATTGACCGGGCAGATAAGATCGCCAGCCTGGAGACAGTAAGCGCTGCAGCCTATTCGCCCATGGCCCTCGGTTTCGGTCTGCTGGACAGCTTCTCCATTCTGCCGAAGGTGAACATTGACAACAAGCGTTTCCACAGCATGGATATGGCATACATTCATGAACTGATTCAGGAGCTGAACAATTACCAGGAACATGTGCGTAAACTGACGGCCTGCCTGGATGAAATCGGCCAGAAAGCAAGAGAGGAAGCAGACTGCCTCAATGATCTCCATGATTATTTTGTCGACGGCATTGAGGATCTGAAAACCATTCTGGACAGGAAGGGAGAAGACTGGAACCGCTATTCCCAGTCGGAAAAAATGCAGATCGCCCGGGCTATCCAGGTAGCGCAGCTGATTACCATGCTCTTCCCTCATCTCCTCAATGACAAGGGAGAAGTCAGCGAAGACAGCAGAAAAGCCATTGAAAAGGCAAAGAAGGCTCTGGCCTTCCGGGATGCATGAAGGAGCGCGTCTTTCCGTTTCTATGAGCCTTTTTATATGCTATAATAATAAACATAGATAGGCAGGGAATCGCTGATTCATTTCCAAAATCAGTGCAAGATTTCATCAGTGTTTCCCTGGTTCGAACATCAAACTGATTGAAGGGGGAACGAGTCATGTCGATTTCTTTTATTCTGCGAATGCTCGCAGGCGCTGTCAGCGGCAATTCTAATTCCGCCCGTCCTGAAAGCATTAATGGAGAAGTGGAAAGAGCCAAGAGAAGGGCTACGAAAAGAATCAACCGCGCGAAAGTGCGTGCCCAGGATGAGCTGGGTGAGCTGGACCGGGTGCGGATTACCCTCATGTCCGGCGATATGAAAAAATTCACCAGCCTTTTTTCCCAGCTGAAGAATGTGGATTTCCATGACTGCGATACATTAACCGGCCTGGAGCATTTCAATAAGGAACGGAAGAACTGGCGGGAAATGGAAAAGCTTTCTGCCAAGGCCATGAGCGTGGTAACCCTGGCCGGTGCGGTGGATGCAGTGGGATTCGGCGCCGGTGTGCTGGATCAGTATGCCAAGGTACCGGATATCAAAGGCCTTGACCTCTCGGCAGATGGTTCCGATGACATGAAAGCACTGAAGGATATGAGCGCCCGTCTCCAGGGATTCCAGAAGGAAGTCAAGAATATGTGCATCCGCATGCAGCTGGTGCGCCATGAAGCCCGGAAGACGGAAGATGCCCTGCTGGATCTTTCTGATTATTTCGAAGACGGCATTGAGGATATCAAATCTATTCAGAATGATGCCGGCAGCGACTGGACCAAGTATACACCGGCCCAGAAAATCCTTATCGGCCGTACGGCCCAGATTGCCCGCCTGATCCGTGCTCTTTCGGAAATCCGTTTCCTGAACGATGATGCAACCCTTCGTCCGGAAATTCAGGAATCGGTGGATGCAGCAGAAGAACTGCTGGATGAATTGGGAGCCTGATTCCATTCCCTGCATCTGATCTTTGCTATTGTAGAGACTCAGTCCATAGAATTTTATTCTATGGACTAAGTCTTTTTTTTATTCAATAATTTTGAATGAAAGCTTCATGATATTCTATTTGATTTATTTGATAATCTTATATAGATTTAATATATAAGATGTATTACACTAGTATATATTAATGAAAGGTTCACGCAATGCTTACAATCAAGACGGAAGAGGTAACAGACGAAGGCTTTCCCATGGCGGAATTCTGGAAACGGAAGGACACGGTGCTGGTCTGCGGGGGTTCCATTCCCTGCATCCGGGAGGCGTATGTGCTGGCTGTAGAAAAGAATAAAACAGACAGGCTTGCCTATGTGCCGCTGACGGAAGAAGACTATGTGCTGGGAACAGCGGAGGAGCGGATCAGTGAAAAGATTCGCTCCGTTTCCCGAAGGAAAGGGGTAGAAGTCATTATTTTCTACCTGTCCTGCCCGGACATTCTGATCCGCATGGATTTCAAACATATGGAAGAAAGGCTTTCCCGGGAAACGGGAAAGACAGTGCGCTGCTTTTTCCGGGGCCCTTTGGGAAAGGCGGAAAAAGGATATGAGAAGGCGGAGGATTTTGTAAAACACCTGCCTCCCGACAGGGAAGAGGCGGTGGAAGAGGTGCCCCTTCTTCCGCCGCCGGTGGCGGACTGCGCGGGAATCTCCGACTGGTTTATGCAGGAAGGAACGGCCAATATTCTTCTGACCCCTGCCGGCTGCCGAAGCTGCATGGTGCATATGGATATGATGGCGGGGCAGGAGCATGTGTATTACACGAAAACAGAAGAAAGGGACTATGTTTTCGGTATGGAAGAAACGACAGAAACACAGACGGAGGAACTGCTGAAAAGCGGAGAGCTTCATCATTTTGCCCTGATCAGCTCCGCGGTGCCTTCCTTTACGGGCATGGATGGAGAAACCACGGCAGCGCGCATTGCAAAGTCGGCAGGAAAGGAAGGCATTTTCTTTGAGGCTGACGGTTTCCACGACATTCTCTGGGGCGTGAGCCGGGCGGAAAGAAAATGGGCAGAGAATCTCCGGCTTTTACCGAAAGAGGGAAATAAAAAGACGGTGCTGATTCTTGGCTACAGCCCTCTTCTATGTGGGGATATTCACCAGTATGATGCCTGCATCCGTTTCCTGCGAAAAGAGGGGCTTACTCCTCTTTTTTCCGGAAGAAATGAGATGACTGCTCTTCCGTCCCTTCTGTGGGTTGTATCTTCCGCCGGCCTTTCCGCAGCGCAGTATGCTGCGGAATCCTGCGGTATTCCTCTGTTGATTTCCTGCCCTGTGGGAGACCATGCCTTTTCCATGTGGCAGAAGCATGTAAGGAATCTGGTTTCTGCCGGCCAGGGAAAGGCAGTCCTCAAAATCCATAATATGGACATTCCCCATACCAGGAAGGAAAAAGTACTTCTCGTCGGAGATCCGGTCCATACCATGGCCGCAGCTCATGCCCTGTGGCACAGGGGATTTTCCCGCCTGCGTCTGGGTGCCTATGCATGGACTGCAGAAGACAGAAGCCTGTATGAAATGGCGCCGGGATCAGATTGGGTGCGTTATTTTAAAACAGAGGCAGAGCTGGAAAATCTGGGAAAAGAAGCGGATATGGTGGTGGCAGATCCCCTGCTCCAGCCGTTTTTCAAAGGGAAAGAGTTCATTCCTTTTCCCTGGGGTGCTTTGTCGGGAAGAAAGGCACTCCTGCCCGGCGGAGGCATTATGGGGCATGTCATATGGGAAAAACTTCAGAAACTGTAATTCATTACTTGAGAGGAGAAGGGAAAATGAAGAATTGGAAAAAGAAAGTGCTGGCGGGTCTTGCTGTGCTGGCTCTGGCTGGAGCGGCAGCAGGTATTTCAGGATGCGGCGGTGGAAAACAGGAAGCACAGTCTGCATCGGCGGTAAGGACAATAACCGATATTAAAGGAAACCAGGTGACCCTGCCGGAAAAGGTGAGTAAAATCGCTGTTACTCCCATTCCCTGGGCATCCATTGTCTATGCTCTTGACGGCGGCAGTTCAGAAAG
>NZ_JBJEXP010000050.1:0-24300 GCF_051885895.1 Dialister sp.
GCTAAACGCCCGCCAAAGCTGCGTTTTCACCATAGCAAAAGCCCCTCTGCACAGGCAGAGGAGCTTTCCTGTTTGTTTCTTATTTCAGTTCATCCCGGGCAATGGCAAAGGCGGAAAGGGTTTTCGCATCGTAAATTTCTCCCTTTCGGATCATATCCCATACCTGGTCCAACGGAATGGCCAGCACGTCCAGAAATTCGCCTTCATCCAGATGCTGGGCCGTATGTACCAGATTGGTAGCCAGATAGAGATGAATCGTTTCATTGCAGAAGCCCGGCGTAGTATAGACATAGCCCAGTTTCTTCAGGGTTCCCCGATAGCCCGTTTCTTCTTCCAGCTCCCGGGCAGCGCATGCATCCGGCGTTTCTCCCGGATCCATCTTTCCTGCCGGAATCTCCAGAAGGGCCTCGCCTACAGGATAGCGGTACTGTTTCACAAAAAGGGCTTTCCCGTCATCGGTAACAGGAATAATGGCAGCGGCGCCGCAGTGAAGAATCACTTCCCTGATGGTTTTCTTCCCTGCCAGCTCCACCTGATCCTTGAACAGATGGACAATCTGTCCATCGTAAATTTCCTCACGGCTGATCATTGTTTCTTTTTCAACGCTCATACTCTGCCTCCTGAAAGAAAAAGCGGCGGATACCATCCGCCGCCCTGGACATGCCTGTTCTTTATCTGCCCGTACTTCCTACGCCGCCGGTTCTTTTTCCTTTGGCTTCATCGCCGTCGGCCTTCAGGTACCTGGTGAAAATTCCCTGAGCTACCCGGTCTCCCTTGGCTACATGAAAAGGTTCGGAAGATGTGTTGTAAACTGCCACCATAATATGGCCTTCATTATCTTCATTATTATAGTAGTCGGAATCAATAATACCGGTACTGTTAATCAGGATAATGCCATGCTTGATAGCCATGCTGGAGCGGATATGAATCGCCAGATATTCATCCTCTCCCATATAGGCTTTAAGGCCTGTAGGAATCAGAGTGACTTTTCCCGGCAGGATATCCATATCCTTCCCGCTTTCTATGTCGTAGCCTGCACTGGAGGCGGTCTTCCTTACGGGAAGATGAATTCCTTCCTTCTCCCAGGCAGAAACGACTTCAAATCCCCGGGTTCTCATTTGTTTTTCTTTTCCAGAAGAAGAGCCTTGCGGGACAGGTTGATGCGGCCTTTGTCGTCGATTTCAGTCACCTTGACCATGATTTCATCGCCTACATGGACAATGTCTTCCGGTTTTTCCACCCGCTGCAGAGCCAGCTGGGACACATGAACCAGACCTTCCTTGCCTGGCAGGATTTCTACGAATGCGCCGAATTTCATAAGACGGGTAACCCGGCCCAGGTAGGTTTCGCCTGCCTTCACTTCATGAGTAAGGCCTTCTACAATCTTCTTTGCTCTCTGTGCCGCTTCTTCATCAGTGGAGGAAATATATACGTGTCCGTCTTCTTCCACATCCAGCTTGGCACCGGTTTCATCCTGGATCTTATTGATGGTCTTGCCGCCGGCACCGATAACTTCACGGATTTTTTCCACCGGAATGGTGATGGCAATAATCTTCGGTGCATAGGGGGACAGATGATCTGCAGGCTTGTCAATGCATTCTGCAATCTTGCCCAGAATGAAGAGACGGCCTTCATGAGCCTGCTTCAGAGCAGCCAGCAGGATATCACGGGACAGGCCATGTACCTTGATATCCATCTGGATGGCAGTGACACCTTTGGCTGTGCCTGCTACTTTGAAGTCCATATCGCCCAGCGCATCTTCCATGCCCTGGATATCGGAAAGAATGCTGAACTTGCCGCCGTTTTCGATGAGGCCCATGGCAATGCCTGCTACCGGTGCCTTAATGGGTACGCCTGCATTCATAAGGGACATGGTACTGCCGCAGACAGAAGCCTGGGAAGAGGAGCCGTTGGATTCCAGAATTTCAGAAACCACGCGGATAGCATAAGGGAATTCTTCTACAGAAGGAATCACCGGACGGAGCGCTCTTTCTGCCAGTGCGCCATGACCGATTTCACGGCGTCCCGGACCTCTGGAGCCCTTTGTTTCGCCTACGCAGTAGGATGGGAAATTATACTGATGGATATACCGTTTTTCTGTAACAGGAGTGAGATCATCAATGATCTGGGTTTCCGACATGGGAGCCAGAGTGGTCACAGAAAGAGCCTGGGTCTGGCCGCGGGTAAAGAGAGCACTGCCGTGCACTCTTGGCAGAATGCCTACTTCGCAGGTAATCGGACGGATTTCTGTCAGCTTTCTGCCATCCGGACGGATACCTTCATTGGAAATGGAATCACGCACAATCTTCTTGGTCAGATGGTCAAGGCTTTCTGCCACATCAGCACCGTTGTCCGGATAAATGTCTGCAAAATGTTCCCTGGCTGCTTTTTTCACAGCATCAATATTGCCATCTCTTCTCAGCTTGTCTGCATCGAAAATAGCCTTCTTCAGGTCTTCGGTGGCAAAAGCAGCCACAGCGTCGTCGATTTCCTGCGGAACTTCCGGGAACACCAGGGTGCGCTTCGGCTTGCCTACTTCTTCGATAATCTTCTTCTGGAAACGGCACAGTTCCTTAATGGTTTCATGGCCAAACATAATGGCATCCAGCACTTCTTCTTCCGGTGCTTCATTAGCGCCGCCTTCTACCATCATGATAGCTTCTTCAGAACCAGCTACTGTAATGTTCATGGAAGACTGAGCCAGCTGTTCCTGGGTGGGGTTCACTACATAATTCCCATCCACTCTGCCGATGCGGACACCGGCAATGGGGCCGTCCCAGGGAATATCGGAAATGCCGATGGAAGCAGAAGCCCCCAGCATACCGCACAGTTCCGGCGCATTATCATAATCCACAGAAAGAACCGTAGCCACTACATGCACATCATTGCGGCAGCGTTTATCAAAAAGCGGACGAATCGGACGGTCAATCAGACGGGCATTCAGAATGGCGGAATTTCCCGGACGGCCTTCGCGGCGCAGGAATCCTCCAGGCATCTTGCCTACGGCATACATCTTCTCTTCATAATCAACGGTCAAAGGGAAGAAATCAGTTCCCTCCCGCGGTTCCTTGCTGGCAGTGGTAGCCACCAGCACCACCGTATCACCGTATCTTACCAGTACGGCACCATTTGCCTGTTTCGCCATTTTGCCGGTCTCAATAATAAGCGGACGACCGGCCAGGTCCATCTGAAATGTCTTGAACATTCCTTTTCCTCCTGTAATCAATAAATCCTTTTTCACGTATTTTCTTATTATACAGGATACTTATTATAAAGTGAATAGGAATGTTTCGTCACCAGATGAAAAAGTCCATTATGATCGGTGAATACGCAAAAAGGAGATAAATGACTCCGCCGCTTCTCCTGCTTGACTTTGATATGAAATCGCTTTTCATGAGTTCGAAAGAGGTAAATATGGGAGTAAGAAATATTTCCTGGTGAATATGCCGGTTTACTTTTTATATCTAAAACCGGTGATAAAAAAAACGACACCAGCTGCAATCAGAGCAGGGCCATTTTTCCAGTCCTGCTTCGCCTCTGGGCAGTGCATAAAAGCTCTTATGAAAACAGACTCTATGAATGAATCAGTACTTTCCAGAGTTATCTTTTAACCGGTAAATATACCATCCTTTCTAAAGCTGTAAAATAATAAAAGCAGAGCAGAAATTATAATCGGACTTCATATCATCGAACAGTATGGTCCTTTATTTTAATGAGCGGCACGAACCGGAGAAAGTACAGTCTGCCTGTATCCGTTAAAATACCGCAATATTTTAGATTGAAATTTTTATTATCTTCCATCTGTCTGAATATTTGATTATATTTTAGTTAGAAGCTGAATTTATGGAAAGAAATCGTTCTCGCCTATCACTTTAATACATATATGCCATTACAATTGCAAAATAAATAATACTGGTTTTATTTTTCCTATTCCAATTTTTGATTTTATCCTATATAATAAATTTAGATGAGAGTTCGGATGAGGTCCGGGGAGTGGCCACGAAAAAATACCCGGTTCCTGGTCCGGCTGCAGGCCATCTCGCATGGATGAAAACATAAGAGCTCCGGGTTCCGATCCGTTCGATGCGTTATGAGTTTGTCTTGCATTACCTGATTAGGCGCCTTGGTTCATTCCGAGGTCTAAGCGAATAGCCTGAAAGAGTCCATCGTCATGATGGAGCGGTGGAAGATTGGCGCATCTGTCTTCTATCCGCCGGGCCTAGCTCTTTCGGGCTTTTCGTGTTGTCTTGAAGCAAAGAAATCATATGAAAATAAAACCCCTGCCTTTTATAAAAAAGGCAGGGGTCTTATATATACAAAAAAAGACTGCCCAAAAGCAGTCTTTTTTATTGAAATCTTATTTCAGACGCAGGCCCAGTTTTTCACCAAGAGCTCTGTAGCGTTCAATGTCCTTGCGACGGAGGTAGTCCAGCATATTTCTGCGCTGGCCGACCATTTTCAGCAGTCCGCGGCGGGAATGATGGTCTTTCTTGTGGGATTTCAGATGTTCGGTGAGGAGAGCGATTCTCTTGGAGAGGATTGCAATCTGAACTTCCGGAGATCCGGTGTCGCCTTCATGAACGGCATAGGTGTCAATGATTTCTTTTTTTGCTTCAGCTGTTAACATAATAGCCTCCTATAAAAATATAAATTGCTGTATCCAGGTCTACGCCGGAGTTGCGATAAACTGGGGTACAGTTCAACCACGAGTAATTATACATGAATGTCCCGGGGATTGCAAGGTATATCTGCAGAGATTTCTGTTATCCCAGAAGCACCCTGTCGCTCATGGCTCCGGAGGTTTCCTCAAATTTCTTCAGCAGGTCATCAATGGTGAGCTTCTGCTTCTCCTCCGGTGTATAGTCTGCAATAATGGTGCCGCTGTTCATCATGATGAGGCGGTTGCCGTACTTGAGAGCGTCTCTCATGTTATGGGTAATCATGAGAGTAGTCAGGTGCTGCTCATGAACAATCTCATCCGTAATTTTCAGCACTTTGCCTGCCGTTTTCGGGTCCAGAGCGGCGGTCGGTTCATCGAGAAGAAGGATGTCCGGTTTTTTCAGGGTAGCCATGAGAAGGGTCAGCGCCTGTCTCTGGCCGCCGGAGAGGAGGCCGATTCTGGTGGAGAGGCGGTCTTCCAGTCCCAGGCCCAGGCGGGCAACCATTTCACGGAATTTTTCATGGTCGCCGGCAGAAAAGGCCCAGCGCAGACGGCGGCTTTCGCCTCTTCTGGAAGCAATGATCAGGTTTTCTTCCACCTGCATGCCGGCAGCGGTGCCTTTCAGAGGATCCTGGAAGACGCGGCCGATATACTTGGCTCTTTTATACTCACTCACCTTGGTCACATCGTGTCCGTTGATTTCAATGGTGCCGCTGTCCGGAATATAGGCTCCGGCAATGGAATTCAGGAGTGTACTTTTGCCTGCCCCGTTGCTTCCGATAACCGTGCAGAAATCTCCGTCATTCAAAGTCAGGGACAGATTGATAAGCGCTTTCTTTTCATTGGTCGTACCTTTAAAGAAGGTCTTGCTGATATTGGTTACTTTAAGCATGATCAGCCCGCCTTTCCGATATTGATTTTGCCTTTGAGCATGGGCGCAGCCAGAGCCAGCATGACAAGGATCGCCGTGAACAGTTTCAGATCATTCGGCGGCATGCCCAGATAAAGCACCACGGCAATGACCACACGGTAAATAATGGAGCCTACCACCACGGCCAGAAGAGAGGCGGAGAAGCTGTCTACACCGAGGATGACCTCGCCGATAATGACGGAAGCAAGCCCGATAACGATGGTACCGATGCCCATGCCTACATCTGCAAATCCGTTGTTCTGAGCCACTACTGCGCCGCAGAGTCCGATAAGGGCATTGGAAATAAAGAGTCCCATGATGACCATGGTATCCGTATTCACGCCCTGAGCCCGTACCATCTGGGGATTAAACCCGGTGGCACGGATACACATGCCCAGTTCTGTGCCGAAAAACCAGTAAATAAAGGCGGAAATAATAATCATGAGCACAGCAGGCACGATGAAAGCAGCTGTGGACTGGCTCACATGGAGCATGCCGGCGGTGTTGGAAAATACGGTATCCACACGAAGGAGGGAAATATTTGCCTTTCCCATGATATGAAGATTGATGGAATAGAGAGCAATCATGGTAAGAATGCCGGCAAGAATAGCCGGAATCTTAAGCTTTGTATAGAGAATGCCTGTTACAGTGCCTGCAATCAGACCGCCAAATGCGCCTGCTGCAATGGCCGCCCAGGGAGAAGCCCCGGAAGCGATGAGAGATGCGGCTATGGCACCACCCAGTGGAAAACTGCCTTCGCAGGTCATATCCGGTACATCCAGTACACGGAATGAAAGAAATACACCGATTGCCAGAATGGACCACATGAGTCCCTGGGCAATGGTGGAAACTGCTAAATCTGCCATTTGATTTCCTTCCTTTGCGTTATATTAAAGTCACATGCTTTTATAAAACAAATCAATCAGGAAAGCGCTGATTTTAATTCTTATGAATTCTGTGCTTTCTCAGGGTCTTGCCGGCTGTCCGTCATAGAGATAAAGTTTTCTGGAGCGCTGCCAGAGATCACCGGGCAGAGGAATATTGAGCAGGTTGACCTGCTTCATATTAATCACAATATCCGGATCCTGCTGCCGCATGATGGGAATATCTTCAGGAATGATGTCCCCCTTCAGCAGGCTGGCCGCAATCCGTCCTCCGGAGAAGCCCATGCGGTAATAGCTGGGCGATACGGATATGAGTGCCCCTCTTCTCACCATTTCAGCCTGTTCTCCGATAATAGGAATACCGGCGCCGTTCATGATTTTCACGATATCATCAAAATAGGAAAGAAGGTCCGGGTCTTCCGGCACATAAAGAGCGGAAATATGCCCCACCAGCTTCTGAATCTGCGGTTCTGCCGCTTTGTCAGGCTGATAGGCCACTTCATAGAGCTGTACTCCCTTCTGGGCAGCCACTTCTCTAAGGATCCCCAGCTGAAGAACAGAGGAATCATCCTTGGGATTATAAAGGATTCCCAGTTTCTGGATGGAAATGCAGCGGCTCGCCATGCGGATCTGGGTAAGGATGGCAGGATTATCCATCATGCCGGTAATGTTATGGTGATTTTCAAAATCCTTGTCTTTTTTGAAATTCATAACGCCTACCCCTACAACCGGGATGCTTTTGGTTACACGGGCTGCTGCCTTGGCGGAATCAGTGCCTACCGCAATAATTAAATCCTTTTTGTCTCTGACGAACTTCTTTGCCGAAGCTTCCAGCTTTTTATCATTGCCATTGGCTTTTACAACATCAATTCTGGCATGGCCGCCTTTGCTGTATCCCTCTGCTTCCAGAGCTGCCAGCACACCGGCAGTCATTTTATCCTGCTCTGCAAGATCATCTGCCTGCAGAATACCGATGGAATACACATCCTTCGCCGCTATGGGCTGTACATCCTCATTCACCGGTTCCGGTGAAGAAGACTGGTACAAAAGAACGGCCATCGCTATATTGCAGACCGCAAAAATAAGCATTAACCACCAGAGCTGTTTCAGTTTTGAAGCCACGACACAAACCCTTTCCGTAAAATCCTAAAATCATAGATAAAGAGTAACTTCCGGCTGCGGCGGAAGTTACTCTTTATCGGTCATTCGTATACTGTCAGATCATCTCTGCCCTGTCAAGAACTTCCTTTGGAATCTGGATTCCCAATGTTTCCATTTCACTCTTATTAATGTAAAGCTTTGACTTGCCGGCTCCTTCTACAGGGAAATCCTTCACGGTCTTATTGCCCTTGAGGATTTCTGCTGCCATTTCCCCGGCCCGGTGTCCGATATCATAGAAGCTGATGGACTCGGATGCCAGGACGCCGTTCTTTACATGTCCCACTTCAGCACCGTAAACAGGGATCTTCTCTCTGTTGGCTACAGCCATAAGTGTAGGAATGGAAGAGGCAATGATATTGTCGGTGGGAACAAAGATGGCATCCACCTTGCCTCCCAGGAATCCTTCTGCTACCTGCTGCACATCATTGACTGAGTTTACTGTGAGCTCTACTACGTCAATTCCCAGAGGCTGGCAGTTTTCTTTCAGGTGCTGAGCCTGTACCACCGAATTGATTTCACTGGAATTGTAAATAATGCCCACTTTCTTCGCATTCGGCTGAATTTCTTTGATTAACTGTACCTGTTTTTCAATGGGTCCCCGGTCATTGGTTCCTGTAACATTGCTGTCCGGTGCTTTTTCCGATTTCATGAGCTTTGCATTTTCAAAGTCGGCAATAGCGGTGCAGATAATCGGAATCTTATCGGTAGCATTGGCCATGGCCTGAGCCGCCGGTGTAGAAATCGCACAGATCAGATTATAATTGCCGGACACATAGCGGTTTGCAATGGCCTTCAGGTTGGACTGATCGCCCTGGGCATTCTGCTGGTCGATTTCCACCTTATCCTTCAGCCCCGCTTCGTTCAGAGCATCCACAAAGCCTTTGTTCGACTCATCCAGCGCCGGGTGCTGCACAATCTGCACAACTCCCACCTTCATCTTGCCGCCGGAACTGCCGCCGCTTCCACCGCATCCTGCAAAAACACCTGCTGCCATAAGGCCGCACAAACCTACTGCCAGAATCTTTTTCCATTTACTTCCTGCCATTCTACTGTTCCTCCCTTTTTTATTTTGCAGCCAATCCCCTTCTTTTCCCTGTTCCATACTCCATAACTGCATCTATCCTTCAACAGGAACGGAAATCATGGGATTTCTGCATTGAACTTGCGATAATTATAGCATATTTTCTGCATGGATACCATGTGGAAAATAGATAAAAGGGCCGCTTTACGCGGCCAGGGTTCAAAGGATTCAGAAGATACACCAGCTTTTCAAGGCACTAAAAAAACGTTTCCCTCTGCAGGAAAACGTTTTCTTATTATTCTTCAACGGTTTTGCTGATGATCTGTTTGCCTTTGTAGTAACCGCATACAGGGCATACATGATGAGGTTTTTTCAGTGCATGGCACTGTGGGCATTCCACAAGACCCGGAACAGTCAGCTTCCAGTTTGCACGTCTCTTATCACGACGGGATCTGGAACTTTTTGTCTTCGGAACCGGCATTCTTAGCACCTCCTTACCTATCGGCCGCAATGCCGCTTGATAGCTCTGCTGTATGTTTCATACAGCGCTCTAAGCTGGGTGGATAAAATTATCAACTTCATCATTATACGTGGAGAATCCGTCTTTGTCAAGGGTACGCTTGGGAAAAGAGCTGAATAAGCACGGAGAAAAAGCCTTGAAGGTAAGAAGCCCGAAATGCAGACTGCTGCTCAGGATTATGTTCATCTTCGCTTAAAGACCGTGAAGGAAATAATATCAGTCCTCCACAGTTTTACACCTTCCTGCCAACCGGTATTTATTACTACCAGTCTCATTTGTGGTATTCCTTCGCACTGGATGACAAGCGGTCAGAAATGACTTTGCAGGTCCATCGCCACACTATCCCACTAATCTGTCAGTCCACCAGCTCACTGCTCTTCTTCCACCTTCTGTCCGTTAATCACCATCTGCTTTTCATCTTTCCGCAGGCGGAAGAACTGATAGACCGCTTCCGCTGCCCGCCGGTTCATGCCGGGCACCTGAGACAGCTCTTCCATGCTGGCTTTTTTCATTTCATCCAGAGAACGGAAGGCATGCCAGAGAGCATTCCTTCTGGCGGGGCCGATGCCTTCGATATGATCCAGCACGGACTCCGTATTTCTTTTGTTGGTCCATTTCCGATGGTAGGTAATGACGAAGCGATGGGCTTCATCACGGATGTACTGGAGAAGCTGGAGGGCCGGTTCATGATGATCCAGCACAATGGGAATTTCCGAGCCTTCCACATAGATTTCTTCAATTCTCTTGGCCAGGCCGATGACCGGTGCATCGCAGCCTGCTTCCCGAATGGCGGGCAGAGCCGCATGAAGCTGGCCCAGGCCGCCGTCCAGTACGATGAGGTCCGGTGCAGGCCAGTCCTTTTCATTGCCATAGCGGCGGCTCATGACTTCTGCCATGGACTTGAAATCATCCGCATGGCCCTGGGTGGTTCTCAGCTTGAATTTCCTGTATTCCTTTTTCGCCGGGCGGCCATGCTCAAAGACCACCATGGATCCTGTAGTCTCCGCCCCCTGGTTATGGGAAATATCAAAGCATTCCATTCTTTCAGGCAGGCGGGGCAGATGAAGCAGTTCTTTCAGCTTGGTCACGGCTCCCTGTTCCCGGGCATCCTGGTATTCCCACTGCAGTTTCTTATCAGAAAGGTACTTGGCGGCATTGGCCATGGCCATGTCCTTCAGCCGCCGTTTGAAGCCCCGCTGCGGAAGGATCAGGGCCACATCACTGCCTCTCAGCTTCGTCAGCCAGGAGGCGATCAGTTCCTGTTCCTCCGGAAGAAGGGGCAGGATGATTTCCTTGGGAATGGAGGTGGGATTTCCGCCGTAGAAATCACGGATGAAAGCAGTCACGATTTCCTCATCCGTTTCATTTTCGCTTTCCGGTATGCTGAAGTTTTCCTTGCCCACCATACGTCCATAGCGGATATAGAAAACTTCCAGTCCTGCATGGCTGCCGTCTCTGGCATAGCCCACCACATCAAAGTCCCCTTCGCTGGCCACAATGTTCTGTCTCTGCTGCACCGATTCCACGGCCCGGATCTGGTCCCGCAGTCGGGCTGCCAGTTCAAAGTCCAGCTTTTCCGAGGCTTCCATCATTTTCTTTTTCAGTTCCTGCACCAGTCCTGTGCTTTTTCCTTCAAAAAGGTCACACACCGTGTGTACATAGGAGCTGTATTCCTCCCGGCTGCAGAGCTGGAAGCAGGGGGCGCAGCATAAATGAAGGTGATACTGCAGACAGGGTCTGGATACCTTCATGGAGCGGCAGCTGCGGATGGGATAGTAGCGGCGCAGGAGACTCAGGGTCGTGCGGAGGCTGCCCACATCGGTAAAGGGTCCGAAGTACCGCGCTCCGTCATCATGGCGGATATTTCTGGTAACAAAAATGCGGGGCCACTCTTCATTGGTGGTAATTTTCACATAGGGATAGGATTTATCATCCCGAAGAGAAATATTGTACTTCGGATGGATTTCCTTGATCAGGTTGCACTCCAGGATAAGGGCTTCCATTTCTGTGGCAGTCATGGTAATGTCCAGATCTTCTGCATGGCGGATCATGGCAGCTACTTTGGGAGAGCGGTTCTTATCTTCTCTCACATAGGAACGGACCCGATTTTTCAGATTTTTGGCTTTTCCGACATAAATAATGCGTCCGTCTTTGTCTTTCCAGCGGTATACGCCGGGGGAGTCAGGCAGTGCTTCTACTTTGGCCCGGATTTTATCATTCACATCAATCATTTTCATGGGCTTTCATCACTTCCCTTGTCCTTTCGATGACAGGAAGCAGGTACTGTCCCGTATAGGACCGTTTCACCCGGCAGATTTCCTCCGGTGTGCCGCAGGCTACCACTTCCCCGCCTTTGTCTCCCCCTTCGGGGCCCAGGTCGATAATGTAGTCCGCCACCTTGATCACGTCCAGGTTGTGTTCGATGACCACTACCGTATTGCCCTGGTCAACCAGTTTCTGCAGGACAATCATAAGTTTCCGGATATCTTCGGAATGAAGGCCTGTAGTCGGTTCATCCAGGATATAGAGAGTATCTCCGGTACCTCTTCTCATGAGTTCCGTAGCCAGTTTCACCCGCTGGGCCTCGCCGCCGGACATGGTTGTTGCCGGCTGTCCGAGATGGATATATCCCAGCCCCACTTCCTGCAGCGTTTCCAGCTTGCGCAGTATACGGGAATGATTTTCAAAGAAAGGCACCGCTTCATCTACAGTCATATTCAGCACATCAGAAATGTTCTTTCCCTTGTACCGGACTTCCAGGGTTTCCCTGTTATAACGGGCCCCATGGCAGACTTCACAGGGTACATACACGTCGGAGAGAAACTGCATCTCAATTTTAATAATGCCGTCGCCATGGCAGGCCTCGCAGCGGCCGCCTTTGATGTTGAAGCTGAAGCGCCCCGGCTTGTATCCCCGCATTTTGGCTTCCGATGTCTGGCTGAACAATTCACGGATATCATTGAAAACGCCGGTGTAGGTGGCAGGATTGGATCTCGGGGTGCGTCCGATGGGCTGCTGGTCAATATCGATAATTTTGTCTACGTATTCCGCCCCTTCCATGGAATCGTACTGTCCTTCCGCATAGGATGTATGGTTCTTAATATTGGACAGTCCCCGGTAGAGAATTTCATTCACCAGGGTACTCTTGCCGGAGCCCGATTCCCCGGTAACCACCGTCAGCGCTCCCAGGGGGAAGGATACATTGATATGCTTCAGATTGTGTTCGGCTGCCCCCTTGATGGTCAGAAACAGGCCGTTTCCTTTTCTTCTTTTCTCCGGCAGAGGAATATATTTGTCTCCCCGCAGATAGGCGCCGGTAATGGATTCCTTTGATTTCTTAATATCTTCCGGTGTGCCTTCCGCCACCACATAGCCGCCGTTTTCACCGGCTCCCGGCCCGATATCCACCACCCAGTCTGCGGAACGGATGGTGTCTTCATCATGTTCTACTACAATAAGCGTATTTCCCAGGTCCCGCATCCCTTTCAGCGTGGCCAGGAGCTTATCATT
Source organism: Dialister sp. (assembly GCF_051885895.1). GTDB lineage: Bacteria > Bacillota > Negativicutes > Veillonellales > Dialisteraceae > Dialister. The sequence goes on from NZ_JBJEXP010000050.1 coordinate 12,667, forward strand.
ATCCCTTTGATGAAGGCCGATGGACGGTTCATCCAGAATGTATAGAACGCCTACCAGCCCGGAGCCGATCTGGGTAGCCAGACGGATACGCTGCGCCTCGCCGCCGGAAAGGGTAGAGGCCCCCCGGGACAGAGTAAGGTATTCCAGACCTACATTGGAAAGGAAGGTGAGGCGGCTTTTCACTTCCCGCAGGATCTGGTCCGCAATGATTTTTTCCTTGTCCGAAAGCTCCAGATGGTCAAGGAAAGGCAGAAGTTCCGATACAGGCATATCAGAGATTTCGGAAATATTCTTTCCTCCTACCCGGAAAGCCAGGCTTTCCGGTCTGAGCCGGGCGCCATGGCATACAGGGCAGGGCTTTTCAATCAGATAATTGGCCAGGGATTCCTTCATCTTATCTGTCCAGGCTTCCTCGTATCTCCGCTTGGTCATGGGAACAATGCCTTCAAAGAGACGCTGGTAGGTCTTTGTCTCACCATCCTGATTCGTATAGGTAAAGGTCAGCATATCTCTGCCGCCGTACTTGAATTCTTCCTGCGCCTTGGGAGGCAGATCGTTAAAGCAGGCATCCATGGTAAGTCCATATAATTTCAAAAACGCATCCAGCTGCTTATAGAGCCAGCTTTCTTTATTATAGGGAAAAGGACGGATGGCCCCCAGACGGAAGGTCTGCTCATGGTCAGGGAGAATGCGGCGGAAATCCGCTTCCAGAGAAGATCCCAGTCCCATGCAGGCAGGGCAGGCGCCAAAAGGATTATTGAAGGAAAAAATCCTCGGTTCCGGTTTGGGCAGGGAAATGCCGCAGTCCGGGCAGGCAAAATGAGTGCTGAACAGATAATCCTTCCCTCCGGGCACTGCTCCTACCATCAGACCGTCCCCCAGCTTCAGTGCTTCTTCCACCGAATCGGTAAGGCGGCGCACAATGCCTTCTTTTATAATGATGCGGTCCACCACCACTTCAATGGTGTGTTTCTTGTTCTTTTCCAGTTCGATTTCATCGGAAAGGGACAGGACCTGCCCGTCCACCCGGACACGGACATATCCTTCTTTTCGCAGTTCTTCCAGCAGCTTCTTATGAGTGCCCTTTTTCTGCACTGCCACAGGGCCCAGGATCATAAGCTTTGTCCTGTCTCCCAGGGCGGTCAGGGCATCCACGATCTGATCCACCGTCTGCCGCTGGATGGGCCTTCCGCAATGGGGGCAGAACGCCCGGCTGGCATGCGCAAAAAGCATACGCAGATAATCGTGGATTTCCGTCACCGTGCCTACGGTGGAACGGGGATTGTGGCTGGTGGATTTCTGATCAATGGAAATGGCCGGGGAAAGGCCGGAAATCTTATCCACATCAGGCTTGTTCATCTGCCCCAGAAACTGCCGTGCATAGGCAGAAAGGGACTCCACATACTTTCTCTGTCCTTCCGCATAAATGGTATCAAAAGCCAGAGAAGACTTTCCTGAGCCGGACAGTCCCGTAAATACAATCAGCTTATTCCGGGGCAGGGTAAGATCAATATTCTTCAGGTTATTCTGCCTGGCCCCGTGAATGACAATTCCTTTTTCCATTCTATTCCTTTCTATAGTGCGCCACATGGCGTCACCGGTTGATTTATGATTTTGCTTTTATCTGGTCCAGACCCTTCGGTCTTTAAGGACCATCTCCTCAGATCCCTTCGCACCCCAAAGGGGCGCAGGAACTCAAACAGCAAAGCGGCCCTTATATTCTTTTCTTCGAAGGCCTGTTGATTCTCTTCTTTCCGGCGCTTACCCGTTTCAGGGCAGCATCTGCCCGGGAGCCGTAGCGGTCTGTCCACATCTGGCGCAGTTTGGCCAGCTGGTCCCGCCACATGGCAGCCTCTTCGAATTCCAAAGATTTGGCTGCCCGTTTCATATCTTTTTCTGTCTGCTGCATCTGCATATAAAGCTCTTCATCAGACATTTCCCCTTTTTTCGCCGACGCTTTTCCGTAATCTTCCGGTTTTTCCTCAATCTTTGTGAGATCGATGAGATCCTTCACCCGTTTCTGCACCGTATGGGGAATAATGTGATGTTCTTTATTGTACGCCTCCTGGATAGTACGGCGGCGGTTGGTTTCATCAATGGCATACTGCATGGATTTCGTCACCTGGTCTGCATACATGATGACATGCCCGTGTTCGTTGCGGGCCGCCCGGCCGATGACCTGAATCATGGACGTTTCAGACCGGAGGAACCCTTCCTTATCTGCATCCAGAATTGCCACCAGAGATACTTCCGGCATATCCAGCCCTTCGCGGAGCAGGTTGATGCCTACCAGCACGTCGAAAACACCGGCCCTGAGGTCGCGGATGATTTCCGCTCTTTCAATGGTAGCCACATCGGAATGAAGGTACCGTACCTTCACCCCTGCCTCGGTAAGGAAATCCGTAAGGTCTTCCGCCATTTTCTTGGTAAGAGTGGTAATGAGCACCCGTTCATGTGCATCTTCTCTCTTATGGATTTCTCCCAGCAGGTCATCCATCTGTCCTTCAATAGGACGGACCTCGATGCTGGGATCCAGCAGACCTGTAGGACGGATAATCTGCTCTGCCAGGTTGGTCTGTACCCCCATTTCATAGGGGCCAGGCGTTGCCGAAACATAAATAATCTGATTGATTCGTTCGGTAAATTCATCAAAAGTCAAAGGCCTGTTGTCCAGAGCGCTGGGCAGGCGGAAACCATAGTCCACCAGTGTTTTCTTGCGGGACTGGTCACCGTTGTACATGGCCCGGAGCTGGGGCACCGTCACATGGGATTCATCGATCATGATGAGAAAATCATCGGGGAAATAATCAAGCAGTGTGTAAGGCGGCTCCCCCGGCTTCCTGTCGGACATATGGCGGGAATAGTTTTCGATGCCGGAGCAGTACCCCACCTCCTGCATCATTTCCAGATCATAATGGGTGCGCTGTTCCAGCCGCTGGGCTTCCAGCAGCTTTCCCTGATCCCGAAGTTCCTTCAGCCGGCCGTCCAGTTCCTTTTCAATAGAACCGATGGCCCGGCGCAGCTTATCAGAGCTGGTGACATAATGGGAAGCCGGGAATATGCCGATATGATTTCGCTCCGCCACCGTTTCTCCGGTAAGCACGTCAAACTCCGTGAGAGAATCCACTTCATCACCGAACATTTCAATCCGCACAGCCACATTATTTTCAGAAGCAGGGAATACATCAATGGTATCTCCCCTCACCCGGAAAGTGTCTCTGGTGAAATTCATATCATTCCGCATGTACTGCATATTCACCAGTTTCTCAATAATAGCATCCCGCTCAATTTCTTCACCGGGACGTAAAGAAAGGCCCATGGTGCTGTAGTCTTCCGGATCCCCCAGGCCATAGATGCAGGACACGGAAGCCACAATAATGACGTCTTTTCTTTCAAAAAGAGCCATGGTGGCCGAATGGCGGAGCCGGTCGATTTCCTCATTCCGGGAAGAATCCTTTTCTATATAGGTATCCGTCTGGGGCACATAGGACTCAGGCTGGTAGTAATCGTAATAGCTGACGAAATAATACACCGCATTATCAGGAAAGAAATCCTTGAACTCACTGGCCGTCTGCGCCGCCAGTGTCTTATTCGGCGAAATGATCAGGGTGGGACGCTGCACCTCTTCTATCACCTTGGCCATGGTAAAGGTCTTCCCTGTACCGGTGGCTCCCAGAAGCACCTGGGCCCACTGCCCTTCATTCAGTCCCTGCACCAGAGACCGGACCGCCTTCGGCTGGTCGCCGGTCGGCTGGAACGGCGCCTTCAGACGGAAAGGAATCATGGGTTCCATGTACTGTCTTTTGATTCTGCTTTTATCCATAAGAAATCCTCTGTTTCAAAATCCTGTATCAGTAAAGAAAAATGAAACCATTCAAAATGAACAGTTTCAAAAATCGATATTTTTCTATTTTTAATTATAACATGACAGGCAAGTGATTTCGTACACTTTTGCCATGACTGATGCGTAAGGGTTCAGAGGGGAAGGTTGACGGGGCATGGGGTCCCGAAGGTTGTGTCCGCCTTCGGCGGAAGGTTGAGTTCGCTGGCGCTCAGGGGACGACAGCCCTACGGGATGAGGGTTGTGGTATCGTCTTACGGACGATGAGTATAAAGTCAGCGTTACGTGCTTGCCTTCCCGCCTTACCCGTCATTCTGAACGCAGTGAAGAATCTCGGTACTTGCCGATAGTGACTCCCCTGCCATTAAATACCGTTCTCTGGGAAGGCTGCCGTTTGGCAATCAGTTCAGCATAGTGTCATTCCGACTTGCAGCCCCGTACACCCCTGCGCCACTGCGTGGCCCTCTCCCCCTAAGGGGCGCAAGACGTAAAAAGCAACAAAAGCACCGTCCCTTTCGGATACGGTGCTTTCTCTTATATCTGCGCGCCCTTCTGTATGCGGCTGATTGCTTCCTTTGCCGCTTTCTGGGCTGCTTCCTTTTTATTTTTACCCATGCCGGTGCCAAAGTCCCTGCCGTTGATGGTGATCTTCATCCAGATCGTCTTATCGTGATCAGGTCCTTCGTCACGAATGACCTCATAATGGATTTCTGCATCCTTATGCTTCTGCACCAGTTCCTGCAGGTCCGTTTTGTAGTCATGGTCGTAGTTGCCTTCATCGATAAGATCCAGATATTTCTTCAGATGCCCCAGAATAAAGCGGGCTGCCACTTCATAGTTGTTATCCAGATAAATGGCACCAATGACCGCTTCAAAGGCATCTCCCAGGATGGAAACTCTTGTCCGTCCGCCGGACATTTCTTCTCCCTTGCCCAGGCGCATATAGTCTCCTATATGGAATTTGGCAGCGCATTCAGCGCAGGCCGGTTTGCATACGGCACTGGCCTTGGCTCTTGTCAGATTTCCTTCCGGCCAGGTGGGAAAGCGGAGAAAAAGATATTCCCCTACCACCAGATCCAGTACAGCATCTCCCAGAAATTCCAGCCGTTCATTGTCATGAATGACTTCTCCTTTATGCTCATTGGCATAGGAGGTATGGGTGAGGGCTGTATTCAGAAGCTGGATATTCTGCACAGGGATACTGTTTTCCTCTGCAAATTTCCTGACTTCTTCAAGACGTTCTTTCCGCCTTGTTTCTGCGTGGCTCATTCTTCATAGCGCCTCATAACTACTACTGCATTGTGGCCGCCGAAGCCGAAAGCGTTGGACATGGTAACGTCCACCTTCACATCTCTCGGTCCTTCCGGTACATAGTCCAGGTCGCATTCCGGATCCGGGGTCTTGAGGTTCAGTGTCTGGTGTACCCTGTTGTGTTCGATGGAAAGAACGCAGACAATGGCTTCAATGGCACCGGCTGCTCCCAGCAGATGGCCGGTCATGGACTTGGTGGAGTTGATCACTACATCATAGGCATGTTTGCCCAGTACATCCTTAATGGCCTTTGTTTCGTTCTTATCGTTCAGGCCGGTAGATGTGCCATGAGCATTGATATAGTCGATATCATCAGGGGAAATCCCTGCATCGTTGATAGCTTTCTGCATGCAGCGGGCAGCCAGTTCTCCGCCGGGACGGGGAGCGGTAATATGATAAGCGTCGCCGTTGGAGCCGTATCCGATGACTTCCGCATAAATATGGGCGCCTCTCTTCTTGGCATGTTCCAGTTCTTCCAGAATCAGCACGCCGCTGCCTTCACCCAGAACAAAGCCGTCTCTTCTGGCATCAAAGGGGCAGGATGCTTCTTCCGGCGGGCATTCCCGGGAAGAAAGGGCCTTCATGGCAGCAAATCCTGCCATCGGAGTCTTGGCTACAGCAGCTTCCGTACCGCCGGCAAACATCACATCCGCATCGCCCCACTGAATCGTTCTGGTAGCACGGCCGATGGCATTGTTGCCGGAAGCGCAGGCTGTTACATCTGCCAGCACCGGTCCCATGAGACCGAAGTTGATGGATACCTGGCCTGCTGCCATATTGGCAATCATCATAGGAACAGCGAAAGGATTTACCTTGCCCGGTCCCCGGGTATCAATGCGGTGAACGGTTTCTTCCATGGTGTTAATGCCGCCGATGCCTGTACCGATAATGGTGCCTACCCGGTTCGGATCTTCCTTGGACATATCCAGTTTGGAATCTTCCACTGCCATTCTGGCAGCTGCTACAGCAAACTGCACATTTCTGTCCATGTGGCGGGCAGCTTTTCTGTCTCCTACATACTTAACTGCATCAAAGTCCTTGACTTCACCGGCAATGCGTACCGGGAATCCCTCTGCATCAAATTCGGTAATCGGTCCGATGCCGGACTTTCCTGCCATTAACGCATTCCAGAATTCTTCTGTTCCGATACCTACAGGTGAAACAACACCCATGCCTGTAATAACTACTCTTCTTTTTTCCATTAAGGAGCACCTCGCTATAAAAATGATTAGACGTTATCTTCACGAAAGGATAAAACCTCAAAAAAACGGATAACAACGGACAGGTAATCCGCTTTTTTGAGGCATTTTCCCTCTATCATACTGGTTTGCCGGGGAAACAGTTTCCCCGGCTCCATTATGACTATGACTTTCTGATTACTGAATCTGGCTGTCGATATAGTCTACAGCGTTCTTTACAGTTTTAATCTTTTCAGCAGCATCATCCGGAATTTCGATGTCGAATTCTTCTTCAAATGCCATGATCAGTTCAACGATATCGAGGGAATCAGCGCCCAGGTCGTCAATGAAAGTAGAATCGATAGTTACGTCAGCTTCGTTGACACCCAGCTGATCAACAACGATTTTCTTTACTCTGTCAAAAGTGCTCATTATGATTTCACCACCTTTCATTGGGAATTGTACCTTTTTGATTATATTACAACCACGAGAGCTTGTCACCTGTTTTCCACAGGACAAACCGTTTTTTTAACAGCGTCTCATAATACAGGGAAAGTTCTCCAAGTCAGATTACATCACAAGTCCGCCGTCTACCACCAGCACCTGGCCGGTAATATAGGAGGAATCATCGGAAGCCAGGAAGCATACCGCTCTGGCAATATCCTCCGGCTGTCCCATCCGTCCCAGAGGGATGGATGCAATCATGCCTTCCCTGATCTTTTCAGGAATACCGTCAGTCATGGCTGTTTCTATAAAGCCGGGAGCGACTGCGTTGACGCGGATATTTCTGGCAGCCATTTCCTTGGCACAGGCTTTGGTGAGACCGATAACCCCTGCCTTGGCAGCAGCGTAGTTGGCCTGGCCGATATTGCCCATCAGACCTACCACAGAAGAAATATTAATGATAGAGCCTTTTCTCTTTCTCATCATCATGGCAGCAGCTGCCTTGATGGTAAGGAAATCGCTCTTCAGATCCGTAGCAATGACATCATCCCAGTTGGATTCCTTCATGCGGATCAGAAGCGCATCCCTGTTGATGCCTGCATTGTTGACAAGGACATCCAGTCCGCCGAATTCATCTTTCACCGTTTTGAAAATACGGTCCACATCTTCACTCTTAGACACATCTCCCTGCACAGTGAAAGCCTTTCCGCCGGCCTCCTCGATTTCCTTCTGCACTGCTTCTGCGGCTTCACGGCTTCCTGCATAATTCAAAGCCACTGCATAGCCTTTAGAAGCCAGAGCCAGGGCAATAGCCCGGCCGATGCCTCTGGAAGCCCCTGTCACAAGGGCTGTTTTTTCGATATTTTCCATGGATTATTCTCCCTTCAGGGACTTGACCGCTTCTTCTACCGTAGCTTCATCTTCCGCATGGACAGACGGCACCTTGCGGTCAATTTTTCTCATAAAGCCGGAAAGCACAGTACCCGGGCCGGCTTCTACCGTATGGTCCACACCGCCGGCAATCATGCTGCGGATGGATTCTTCCCAGTGTACCGGATGGGCTGCCTGGTCCACCAGGTTTCTGCGGATATCATCGGCTTTGGTTTCCTCTTTGGCATTCACATTGGCCACCACCGGAATTTTTGTATCATGAATGGCAATGGTATCAAGTACTTCTTTCAGACGGGCAGCAGCCGGTTCCATAAGTGTGGAATGGAAGGGAGCGCTGACCTTCAGCATGATGGCACGGCGTGCGCCTGCTTTTTTCAGTTCTTCGCAGGCCTTTTCCACTGCTTTTGTGGCACCTGCAATGACAACCTGTCCGGGGCAGTTGAAATTAACGGCCTGTACCGGTGCAGCATCGGTGGAAACAGTTTCACATACTTCCACAATCTTTTCCGGAGCAAGGCCGATAACAGCAGCCATGCCGCCTTCTCCCAGGGGCACTGCTTCCTGCATGAAACGGCCGCGGAGATGAACGGTTTTGACTGCATCTGCAAAGGAAAGAGCACCTGCAGCAACCAGCGCGGAATATTCACCCAGGCTGTGGCCGGCAGCAATATCCGGTTCTACGCCCTTTTCCTTCAGTACCTGCCATACTGCCACACTGGCGGTAAGAATGGCGGGCTGAGTAAATTCCGTCTTCATCAGTTCGGAATCGGGACCTTCAAACATCATCTGGGAAATGGAAAAACCCAGCGTGTCATCTGCTTCTTCTACCAGACGCTTTACGGAATCATATTTTTCGTAAAGGTCATGAACCATGCCTACCTTCTGGGACCCCTGTCCCGGGAAAAGAAATGCAATTTTCATCGTATCACCTCATGGCATAAAAGTAACAATATATGATTAGAAATAAATTCATAGAGAGAAGAAAATGTCCGGTTTCAGGAAATTTTCTTGTATTACATCCAGCGCATGACATCGCAGCCCCAGGTAAGGCCGGCGCCAAAGCCGGTCAGCACCACGATATCACCGTGCTTTACCCTGCCTGCGCGGACAGCTTCATCCAGTGCAATGCCTACGGAAGCCGCAGAAGTGTTGCCGAAACGGTCTACATTGACCCACATATGATCGGCAGGCACCTGCAGTCTTTTGGCGATCGCCTGGATAATGCGGTTATTGGCCTGATGGGCAATAAACATATCGATATCATCTTTTGATATACCCGCTTCTGCCAGCGTTTTCAGCGTGGTGGCCCCCATATGGCGGACAGCTGCCTTGAAAACTTCCGGTCCTTCCATATGAATATAAATACGTCCCGAATCAATGGCTCTGTGGGTCACCGGTTCTGCCACGCCGCTGGCGGGAATATCCAGAATTTTCCCCAGGCTTCCGTCAGAACCGAGATCAGAGGCCAGAAGGCCGTAGCCTTCTTCCGTTTCTCCGATCACTGCTGCTCCGGCGCCGTCGCCAAAGAGAATACAGGTAGACCGGTCTGTCCAGTTCACCAGGCGGGACAGGATTTCCGCACCGATGACAAGGATATGTTTGTACATGCCGGCTTTGACCATATTGGAGGCAACGGCTACTGCATAAATATATCCGGAGCAGCCGGCTGAAATATCCATGGCGCCGGCATGGGTGCAGCCCAGTTTATCCTGGACCAGGCAGGCCGTGGAAGGAACCACATAATCCGGAGACGCTGTAGCCACCAGAATAAAATCAATATCATCCGCCGTAAGTCCTGCTGCATCCAGAGCCTGACGGGCTGCCTTTACGCAGAGATCCGAAGTATTTTCGGACTGCCCGGCAATATGTCTTGTTTCTATGCCGGTCCTTGTGCGGATCCATTCATCTGATGTATCCACCATTTTTTCCAAATCTGCATTTGTCAGTATTTTTTCCGGTGCATAATGACCCGTACCAAGAATACCGGCAAAACGTTTTGTATCTACCATTATTTGAAATCCTTTCCCTGAAAAGAGATCTATTTCTTTATGGAATCACTGATCCATGCACTTCCTGCAGTGCATGTTTCCCGTACTTACGGTTCTTCCTGCAATTCCATTCTGGAGAGTGTTTCTGCCACCACTTCATCCAGCCGCTGGCTGCATACGTCTCTTGCCATGCGGACAGCATTCTTGATTGCTTTTGCTTTGGATGCGCCGTGGCAGATCACCAGTGCCCCTCTGATTCCCAGAAGAGGCGCGCCGCCGTATTCGGAATAGTCCAGACGTTTGGCCATATATTTCTTCAATGCCGGTTTCAAAAGAAGTCCGCCCAGTTTGGCGCGGATGCCGCCCTTCATGACTGCATCCCTGAGCAGGGAAGCAATGAGTTTTCCTGCGCCTTCTCCAAATTTCAACACCACATTACCGGTAAATCCATCGGTCACAATAACATCAAATTCACCGGTCATTACATCTCTGCCTTCCGCATTGCCTGCAAAGGGAATGACGTGCTGGGCAGCAAGCACCTGATTGGCTTCCGCCACCAGAGGACTGCCCTTGGCGCTTTCCGCCCCGATGTTCAGAAGACCGATTTTCGGGGAAGCAATGCCGGCCACCTTGGATGCATAAATATATCCCAGAAGAGCATTCTGTACATAGGTTTCCACTTTGGGCTGAGCACTGGCGCCGGAATCGATAAGGTAGGTATATCCTCCCTTTTCATTGGGAATAGGTGTCAGTATGGCGGGACGCTCAATGCCCCTGATCCGTCCGATTCCCAGAAGTCCTGCCGTCACGGCAGCGCCGGTGGATCCGGGAGCTACCAGAGCTCCGCATTCTCCGCTCTTTACCAGCCTGGCCCCTACGGATATGGAAGCATCCTTCTTTTTCCTGTAAGCCATGCCCGGATGCTCTCCCATTTCAATCACCTGGGAAGCGTGATGGATTTCAATGAGGGGATTATTTTCTTCATGATTTTTTTGCAAAATATCCCGAATCCGGTCTTCATCGCCTACCAGCACTACGGGAATATGATATTCTCTCACAGCCTCAATGGCGCCAAGTACGATTTCCAGCGGTGCAAAATCGCCGCCCATCGCATCAACAGCTATTTTATCCATGGGACGCCTCCGTCTCATTCAAAATTTCCATAATAAATTTAGCACGGTATACTTCTTCGTCCCCCTGGAAGAAACTGATATAAATATGTTTCTTGTTTCCCCGCATAAGAACGATTCGTCCTTTCACAATCAGCACCGTACCGGGAACCACAGGAACCTTGTACTTGATATTTCCCACCTGGGTAGAAGCAAAGGGAACCCCCGCCAGCGACTCCGCAAATCCGGCTGCCGCACCGTACAGTTTTTCTGCAGAAACCATACCTGCACTGTCAGCCATTTCCTCAGACGTTTTAAGGAGGCCTACCCCTTTCTGTCCTATATCCAGATCAAGCACCCGGACGCCTTCCCTGGCTTCTGAAGGCTGGGACGCCACAAGATGTTCCATGCGCTCCCTCATCTGGGGAATGCCCAGGGTCTGCCTGTCCAGGCGGATTGTAGCCACAGACACAGAAAAACGTTCTGCCAGATCTCCATCTGTCAGACATGGATTTTGGCGAAGTAAATTCTGTATGGCTTCTCGTCTTTGTTTTTTATCCATCTTACATTTTTCCGTCATTTTTATCACCTGCTGATAATACTATACCACAACCATGCAAGTACTGCACCAGGAAAATGGAATTTGGCAGGAGAAATCCGATGATATGCGTCTTTCCTCGCTTTTTCACTGCTCCCGGCCCCAGGCGAAAAAAGCAGACTATACAATTCTCTGATTTTATTCTTCCATTTTATATATTTTCCATTCCCGTTTCTGCTCTTTAATGGTGCAGAAGCGGCTGTACTGATTATCCCTGCTGTTATCACCAGATAAGAAATAAAAAAGGAAAAAGGCATCCCCCATGACAGAAATC
>NZ_JBJEXP010000050.1:24400-47182 GCF_051885895.1 Dialister sp.
AATATTTTAGTATTATATTTTTAAAACTATTGGAGAGTGACATGATGAATTTTCCAAAACTTCATATCGGTGATTTAACAGCCAATATCCCCATTATCCAGGGCGGTATGGGCATCGGCGTCAGCCTGTCGGGACTGGCAGGAGCCGTTGCCAGGGAAGGCGGCATCGGCGTTATTTCCGCCGCCCAGGTCGGATTCAATGAACCGGATTTCCGTACCAATACAGTAAAAGCCAATATCCGTGCCCTGAAGGATCAGCTCCGCCGGGCAAGAGAAAAGGCCAAAAACGGAATTATCGGAGTCAATATTATGTGGCGGGGGCAGAATTATGAAGATTATGCCCGCACTGCTGCAGAAAACGGTGCTGATATTATTTTCTCCGGTGCCGGACTTCCTGCAGACCTGCCGGCCTGCGTAGAAGGGACCGATACAAAAATTGCCCCCATTATCGGCTCTCCTAAAGCCGCCCGAGTCATTCTGAAGCTGTGGGCTAAGCATCATAACCGCACTGCTGATCTGGTGGTCATCGAAGGCCCTAAAGCCGGCGGCCACCTGGGCTATACAAGAGAGCAGGTCAAGATGCATGAAAGCGATGGGTACGAAAAAGAAATCGCTGAAATTCTTTCTGTGGTCAAAGAATTTGAGGAAAAATTCCATAAAAAAATTCCCGTCATTTTCGGCGGCGGCATTTTTGATAAAAAAGACATTGAACATTACCTGTCTCTCGGCCTTTCCGGCGTACAGATGGCTACCCGTTTTGTAGCAACCAAGGAATGTGATGCGTCTGAGGCTTTTAAGAATATGTATGTAAAGGCTAAGGAAACCGATGTAACGATTGTTCAGAGCCCTGTACATATGCCGGGCCGTGCACTTCTCAATCCTTTCGTCTGCGCTGTCCGCCAGCGCCGTATGCCTGTGACCAACTGCTTCCACTGCCTGAAGACCTGTGATCCCGGCACCACGCCCTACTGCATTACCCAGGCCCTGATCCGCGCCGTCAGGGGTGATGTAGACCACGGCCTTGTCTTCTGCGGAGCCAATGCCTGGAGAATCAACAAAATCACCACGGTTCATGACCTCTTCAGAGAACTGGTGGAAGGGCCGGCAAAAGCATAAGCGAAAAAGAAGAAAAAGCTGAACTGTTCCGGTGAGCTGAAGGCACAGCTTTTCCGAACATACAGAAAATAAAAAGCTGCAAGGTCTTCTGACCTTACAGCTTTTTTGATTGCAAAATCCGATTATTTCAGATGATGGCTTCCCCGTTCCGTAATGGGTACGCCTGCCTTGCAGAGAGGGCATTCTTCCGGTTTGTAGGTAGGAACGGTGAGATGAAGAAGAGGATATACCTTTTCCTTGGGAACGCCGAAATCAGCCTTGCCGCCGGAACGGTCCACGAAGAGGCCGATGCCTACGATATCACCTTTAGCCTTATTGACTACGTCTACCACTTCTTTAATGGAGCCGCCGGTGGTAACAATATCTTCAACAATCAGCACCTTTTCGCCGGGAGCGATTTTAAATCCGCGGCGCAGTGTCATTTTTCCATTTTCTCTTTCGGTGAAAATGGAACGTACGCCCAGAAGACGGGCTGTCACCTGAGAAAGGATAATGCCGCCGGTAGCCGGTCCGATGACCGTTTCAATGCCCATATCCTTAAAGTGGTTGGCAAATTCACGGCACAGCTTTTCTGTGTATTCCGGATGCTGGAGAACATTGAATTTTTCTACATAGAGAGGGCTGTGAAGGCCGCTGGTGAGAAGGAAATGGCCTTCCAGAATTGCTTTCGTTTCTTTCAGTAAAGATTCTACTTCTTTTTCGTTCATCATGCATTCTCCTTTATTTCCTTTAAAATCAGACGGGCTGCAGCGCAGGGATCAATGGCCTGGGTAATAGGACGGCCGATGACAAGCATGGAAGATCCATCCTTGAAGGCCTCCGACGGGGTAGCAATACGCTTCTGGTCATCAGTCTGGGCAAAAGAAGGACGGATGCCCGGCGTAACGATGAGGAAATCATCGCCAGCCATCTTGCGGATGGAAGAAGCTTCCCGAGGAGATGCCACAACGCCGTCTACGCCGGAATCTCTGGCAAGCTGGGCCAGTTCCAGTACATGATCCTGGATGGGGAGATGGCCTCCCACTTCCTGCCAGCCCTGGTCATCAAAGCTGGTCAATACGGTAACAGCCAGAATCTTCGGCCGTTCCACTCCCAGCTCATCCGCAGTAATCTTTGCATACCTAGCTGCTGCCTGCATCATCGCTCTGCCGCCGCCTGCATGCACCGTAATCAGGTTCACGCCCAGTCTGGTAACAGACGCCACGCTGTGGCCGACGGTATTGGGAATATCATGAAGCTTCAGGTCCAGGAATACCTTCTTGCCATGGTCTTTCAGATACCGGATGGTCTCGCTTCCGGCGCTGTAGTAAAGTTCCATGCCTACCTTGTAATAGGAAACCAGATCTCCCAGTTCATCTACCAGTTCTTTCATCTTGTCGAAAGAATCCACGTCCAGAGCCACGATAAGGCGGTCGTCCGCTGTGTAGATTTCTTCTTTCTCGTCCATTCACGTTCTCCCTTCCTGCTTTTACAGATATATCTGAAATATTATACCATTTTGCAGACATTCTGACATCTTGTTTTTTTAGGAAATAAGGCTGATTTGGAGAGGAAATGCCATGGCCCGGCAGGGTTCTGTTTTCTGATGTTCCGGAAATCCTGCAGTCTTGCGGGGAAATAAAAAAGCCCCTGATGATATGTATCCCTTTTACCGGATATCCGGTAAAGAAAGTACATATCGTCACGGACTTTTCTCTTATTTTCCTGCCTGGGAAGCAGCTTCCTTGATCATATGCATAGTAACGGAATTGAATTCCACAGGCGAATCCAGCGCTTTGACTTCTTTGAAGCCCACGCCCAGTTTTCCGGTGTAGTAAGCAGTGACGTCTCCCTTGGTGTTGATTTTCACCGCATAAATGGTCTTATCCTCATCTACGCCAACCAGACGGAATGCGCCGGGCGGAGAGATCACACGCCAGGAGCTGTCATCGCCGTTAAAGGTATACAGAATGCCCTTCTGGCTGTCATCATAGAAAAGACGGTCCTTATCATAATAAACGGCAATTTTACCGATATGAGAAGTCTGAATGTAAATGCGGCGGGTATCGTAGTTGGCATCAGTACGGTAAATGCGGTAGAGGCCCTTGCCCACTTCCATTTTCATATATACCGCATTGGTAGCCGTAGAATAGGCCACATCCACAATTTTGGAATTCCGGGGAAGATCCCTGATGGGCGCATCGGATTCATGGGTAGTGCCGTCAGGATTGTAACGGGCCAGGGTCACATCCCACCGGCCGCCGCTCCAATGGATCGGATACAGGGCCATCAGTGCCAGATTCCTGTCCGGCATCCATTCAAAGAAGGAAACGCCCTGGTTTTTCAAATCCACGTTCTGGGGATTTCCCAGATCATCGGCCTTATAAATGGTCACCGTATCTGCGGTTACATCAGCCATGTATTTATAGTCATGGGAATAGTAGGCTTTTCCTTTTACGCTGACCTTGGCAAAAAGCTTCTTTCCTTCCTTTTCCGCTGCTTCAGCTACTTTATCCTTCACATCGGACATATCATAGTCACCGCTGGAAAGAGGAGCAAAGAGGACACGGTCCATATAGAGATAGGCGCCGGCCTGAATGCCCAGTCCAAGGACGAAGCACACTGCCAGCTGGACAAATTTCTTATTCACCCTGTCCTCCTTATTTCACAATAAATGCGGTTGGAATCATTCGCTCGCCAAGGAGATCCGCCGGTTTATTCACAACCTTGCCGTTGTAATACAGAGTAGTGGAAGAACCGCCGTCCAGGTTGGCTGCAATATAGGCACCGTTTTCATAAAGAATATTCTGGGAATCCACCAGGGTTGCGCCGATGCTGTACCCCGGCTGCCGTCCGTCGATAACCAGGAAGAGGATAGTGCCGTCCTTCTTCTGCCCGATGGCGGAGCGAGGAGAAATCCCCCATCCGCCGTCGCCGCTCTTAATGACTTTCTGCCCGTTGATGATGAGCGGCGGACCGAAGGTCAGTCCCTCAATGGCACCCAGATCCCGAAGCTCCTTCTTATTGTAATTGCCGGCTATCAGGTTTCCGCTTTTGGTCATGCCTACAAAGTCTACCTTTTCATTGTCATCCACCTGCTGTCCCAAGAGGTACTGCCCCTTGTGCAGGATGAATCCGTAGGGAAGACGCCCTGTGCCTGTGCCGTTGGGGTCATAGAACCCGCCGCCGTTAATGGCAGCCACGGCATTGTTTTTCTTGGCAATGTTGCTGGTGGTATCCCCTTTTTCGTTAATATCTTCCGCCGTGGCTACTTCTACACGGGTAGGATTGGGGATTTCCAGGAGATAGCCAACGAAACGGGACGTTTCGATTTTTTTCAGATTCAGTGTGGAATCCGTTCTGGGCTTGAAAGAGAACATTTTCTGCGTATCCGTCGTCTTCACTACGCCAAGAATCTGATTCAGCTCACTCTGGGAATAGAGCCAGGTAATATACTGGGGATGACGGGACCGCATAATGGCCCCTACTACGGCTCGTTTCAGATTTCCAAAGGGCCCGAAGAGGACCACAATGGGTGAAGTGATGATAAAGAAAAGCAGCGTAACAATAATGAACTTGAAAATAAAGCTGTGAAATATGCGTTTCATTCTTGCTCCTACACAATAAAGAGTCTGCCGGACGGAAAGAAGCGGGGAGCCGTGTCCTTATACCGGCGCGTAATTATCCTTATTCAGCCGTTCAGAGAACCGGGCCAGGGAAATATCATTGCCTATGTACACCCGTTTCAGTTCATAGGGATAGCTTCCTACATGAACTCTGCCGGAATCGGTGGTTACCGCCATCTTGATGCCTGCCTTCTTGCAGATTTCCACCACCTGGTCGTCATAGTCGCCATAGGGATAGGCCAGCCAGGCATTGTCAATGCCAAGATGATATTTCAGTGCCTGGTTTGCTTCTACGATTTCTTTCTCTTTTTCCTTGGCAGTAGCCAGATTATGGAGTTTGGGATGAGACAGGGTATGGTTGGCAATAGTGACTGTATGGCTGTCAGCCATTTCCTTCAGCTGATCCCAGGTCATACGGTTATAGGGCTTGCCCACATCATCGGTAATCAGGAACAGGGTCCAGGGGAAACCGTATTCCTTCATCATGGGATACACAATGGTATAGCTGTCAAGATAGCCGTCATCAAAGGTAATGCATACCGGCTTTTCAGGAAGCGGAGCCCCTTTGGTAATATAATCATAGAGTTCCTGCATGGTAATGGGATGATATCCGTGATCCCTGAGATAATTCATCTGCAGGCGCAGGTTGGCTTCCGTCATGACGGCAGCATTATTGGGGATGTTCCCGATCATATGATACATGAGAATGGAAACCCCTTCCGGAACGCTGTATGTTACAGACGGATCCCTTTTCACATAGGCTGTCCCCGGCTTGAGCTGGGCATCAGAAACAGCGGCAGCGGAAGAAGCAGCTTTGTTTCCTTCCGGTGCACATCCGGTCAAGGCAGATACGGAAGCAGAGAAAAGCAGCACCGCAGCAGCTGCAGCGGCAGCTTTTTTCCACCCTTTTGATAATGCTTTCACTTGAAAATAACCCCTTTGTCCAAATTTCAACTGTACCTATTTAGGCAATATAGATTATTTTACTACGATTCCGGCTCTTTGGCTATCAAAAGACGAAATTTATCACCATAAATGAGAAAATATCATACAGTATATGCTGTTCGTACTATTATTTCTTCGGTTTTTGATAAAAAACAGGAGAATTTCCATCGAGCAGGAATAGAAAAACATAAAAAAGTGATATAATAAAAGTTACTACATAAAAACTGCTGCTGCACCAGATTGTGCATCTGCGGCAGTACTGAAAATTCTTTGTTCTGTCCCATAGACCGCCTCTGTGATTCCGGCAGGGAAAGGCTGTCCCGGGGACCGGGCATGGCTCTGCATCTGCGCTTACCCTGCGCAGGCATCTGTCCATGCAACTTATTTCCAGAAAGGACTATATAATGATAAAAAATTTCATCCGATTCCTTCTTATTCTGGCTGCATGCCTTATGCTGCCGTCCGCATCCCAGGCTCTGGCCAAAGATGCCCAGGTAACTGCCCTCCGCTGGACTTCCCGCAATGACGGCAATCCTCCCTTTGTACGCATTGCCATGGATCTTTCCAAGGCCGTTCATGCAGAAGCAGCCATTGACAATTCCGGAAAAAATTTTGAAGTCATTCTGCGGAATACCACCATGGGCAATGTAGCATCCCAGTATGATATGGACAAAAGAGCCATTGATTTTGCTACCCTCTCCCAGAAGGACGGAGATACCTATCTGGATGTGGCTCTGACCAAATCCCAGAAAATCGATGATATCCGTGTCTTTGCCCTTCGCCCGGATGCCAAGATGAAAAAGCCCCATCGTCTGGTCGTCGATATTCCTGTCATCGGAGCCAAACAAACCTATACGAAAAAAGCCTCTTCCTCCGCTGCTTCTTCCAATGCTTCCTCTTCCAACTACCAGAAAAAAACATACAATGTATCTGATGACGCCAAGAGCGTATTAAAAGGAAAAATTATCTGCATTGATCCCGGTCACGGCGGCACGGATGTAGGTGCCATCGGCCATGTGGGAAACAAGGATGTGTATGAAAAGAACATTACCCTTTCCATTGCCCTTCCTCTCCGCGATATGCTTACCTCTGCCGGAGCCAAAGTAGTGATGACAAGAGAAACGGATAAAGATGTATACGGTCCCTGGGCTGATGCGGATCCTGAACTGCAGGCCCGCTGCGATGTAGCCAATGAAGCCCATGCAGATGCTTTCGTATCCATTCACATTGACTCCTTTACCAACTCCTCTGTAGACGGCACCACTGCCTACTACAATGCTAAAAGTTCCAGAGACCTGCTGCTGGCTCAGATGATGCACCAGGCCACCCTGAATTCCCTTTCCATTCCGGACAGAGGCGTAAAGTCCAATGATTTCTATGTCAATGTACATACCGCCATGCCTTCCGTACTCATGGAAATGGGCTTTATCACCAATGATCACCGTCTCAAAATGTTGACATCCAGCTGGGGCCCCAGAGGCATTGCCCAGAGTTTGTTCAACGGACTGGTTAACTATTTTGCCGCCATTGCCTGAGGAGGAATATTTCCATGAATAAAAAATCTCTGATTTCCCTGCTGGCTGTTTCCTCTCTGGCCCTGTCACTGGTCTTTTCGGGCTGTGCACCTCAAAACGGAAGCCAGCCTGCCCAAAGCCTGTCTCCCAAAGCAGCCTCTTCAAAAGCTGCCATACCGGCTGAAGCAGAAGCAACCCTGCTCTACTATAAAGCCTCTGATGATGGTCTGAAAATTATTCCCCAGTCCATGAAAGTCAAAGCCCGTGACCGTACTGCCAAGACCGCCCTGGAAGAAATGATCCGCGCGGATCGAAAGGCCAAATACCCCATCCTTCCTGCCGGTCTTTCCCTGAAAAGCATTGCCATCAAAGAGGGGACTGCCTATGCAGATTTCAGCAGCGAGCTGAACAGTCTGAAAGGCGAAACGGCTGAATCTCTTTTCATCGCCATGACGGTGGATACGCTCACTGAATTTCCCAATATTAATGAAGTCGTCATCCGAACGGAAGGAAAATCCCCGAAATTCCAGATGGATATGACAAAGCCCTTCAAACGGGATGAAAGTTACATACAAATGGAAAAGAAATAAACCGTAAAAAGCATCTGCCCAAAGGACAGATGCTTTTTTACGGTTCAGATGTACAACTCCCTGCATGCAAAATGTTGTCAGATGACGAATCTGCCCGTCGGTTTCTCCTGCGCAGTCCTGACTGCATAAAAATACGTCTGCTTCATCAGCAGACGCATTTTTTATTTTTCTTCTTTTTCCAATACTTCAATATCTCCATCTGCAAAGGCAGCAGGATAGGTATATTCTTTTTCCGTTTCCCTGAACTTCACTGTCATGCGGCCATCACTGATTTCCATGATAACGCCTTCGCCGTAAAGAGGAGAAATGACCAGCGTGCCTTCACCCAGGGAAATAAAGCGGGTGTTGCCGCGATGGGTTTCCTTTGCCCTGTGGGGAACCACTTTCGCCTTCCGTTCCGGCTTTGTCTGTTCCGGTACCCGGTAGGTCCGTTCCTTTCCCTTATGCGGTTCTGCCTTCTTCTCCTTTTTATCATGAGGAAAAGCACTGTTTAAAAGTTTGGACGGAAGCCCCATGGGATACATGACATGTTCTCCCGTCTTTTCATAGGTTACATAGACGCCCCGTTCCGTAATCCGGCTGACCACGCCTTTACCCAGAGTTTCATCTGTGACTTCCAGGCCTACTTCAGCCTCTTTCTTCCGGGATTTCTGCTCTTTGGAAACAGGTTTTCCCTGATCCGGCTGTACATCAAAGGTAAAGACTTTCTTTTCCATAGGCCGGCCCAGAGGCGCAGGCTTTCCTGCTCTCCGCGGTGCTTCCGTTCTCTTTCTTCTGGGAATGACCTTCTCCACATCCCCGAAAGCTACAGTAATTCCTTCTTCCGTTACCTTGCGTACAATACCTACGCCCAGTCTGCGGTCTTCAAATTCAACACCCGGTTCCAGTTTCCGTTTGAAACGGCTGCCGGGTGCACCTTTTCTATCCCTGTGGAAGGGCTTTCTGTTTCCTTTGTGAAAAGGCTTTTTGTCTTTGTCCATGTTCTCTCCTTACTACAAGCTATCCTGTCTATGTATGATTCTATTCTTTTTATTATACCAGTATTGTACAAGGGTTCAAAGAGTGAAAAGGGGTGCAGCCGCTTGACAGCAGCGCCCCTGCTGACGCTCAGTCCAGCCGCTGGGTCTTTATTCTTCTGTCCAGATCCCTTTTCGCTGCTTTTTCAGCCATATCCTGCCGTTTATCATACAGCTTTTTGCCGGTAGCCGTACCGATTTCCACTTTTACCTTTCCATGCTTGAAATACATTTTCAGCGGAACCAGGGTATAGCCCTTTGTCTTCAGCTTCATTTCGATCTTACGAATTTCCTGCTTATGGAGAAGCAGTTTTCTCGTACGCAGAGGATCATGGTTGAAAATATTTCCCTGCTCATAAGGGCTGATATGAGCATTCCAGAGATAAACTTCTCCCTTCTCCACCTTGGCAAAGCTGTCCCGTAAGTTCACGCGGCCGGCGCGGATGGATTTGACTTCCGTTCCCGTAAGTGCGATGCCGCATTCGTAGGTATCGTGAATGAAATAATTATGATAGGCCTGCCGGTTGGCTGCAATCGGCGGTGCCGTTTTTTCTTTTTTCATGAAAAACCTCCTGCAGGAAAGAAATTATTTTTTCTTTCCGCTTTTTTTGCCCCCGGTATGGCTCTTTCCTTTTTTATCCTTCTTCTTGGAATGGGATTTGGAGCGGGAAGAGGTTCTGGTCTTTTTCTCCAGACTCAGGGGCGAGTGGATTTCTCCCAGTACGAAGTCCACTTCCCGTCTTTCTTTATCCGCCTTTACCAGCGTGACCCGCACCGGCATGCCCATGGCATAGGTAGTGCCGGAGAACCGGCCCTTCATGGTCATGGTATCTTCCTGGTAAACATACTCGTCATCATCCATGGAGTCCACATGTACCAGTCCTTCTACACCGTTGTCAAGGCCTACGAAGATACCGAAGCGCGTAATGCCGGTAATGCGCCCGTCAAAGGGTTCGCCCACAAAGGGAACCATGTATTCTGTCATTTTCAGATCATCTACGTCTCTTTCCGTTTCCGTAGCATTCTGTTCCGTTTCAGAGCAGTGTTCTGCAGCACGGATAAGGAATTCCGTCTGTTTTTTCCTCTGCTGCTTTGTCATTTCATCATGAAGCGCCTGGCGGATGAGACGGTGTACCATAAGATCAGGATAGCGGCGGATCGGAGAGGTGAAATGGGTATAGCAGGTGCTGGCAATACCGAAATGGCCGGTATTATCAGTGCTGTAGCAGGCCTGCGGCAGGGAGCGCAGGGTCATAACCTGCACCACGGCTTCAATATCCTGTCCTTTTACTGTTGCCAGCAGTTTCTGGATGTCCTTCGGCTCCGGGTCTTCCGGAATATGAATGGGGAGCCCCATAATGGCAATCAGCCGCTTCAGGGAGTTCAGCTTTTCCTGATCCGGATGATCATGAACCCGGTATACAGACGTATGACCGGTCTTTTCCAGGAAACGGGCCACTGCTTCATTGGCAGCAATCATAGCATCTTCAATCATCATTTCCGCTTCCCCGCGAACCCTTTTTTCAATGCGAAGGGGCGTGCCGTCTTCATCCAGCACTACTTTGTATTCGGGGAAATCGAAATCAAGGGCGCCCCGGCGGCTGCGGTTCTGCCGAAGAGCCCTGGCGCACGCCCGTAAATCCTCCAGCATGGGAAGGTGAAGCTTCAAATCATCAGGAGCAATGCCTTCGGAAAAAGCCTTGTTGATTTCCGGATAATTGCACCGTCTGGCTACACGAACCATGGAAGGAGTAATGCGTTCTGTTGTCACTGTGCCGTCCGGCGCCACATCCATCATGCAGGACATGGCATAGCGGTCTTCATCATGATTGAGACTGCAGAGATCATTGGAAAGCTGGAAAGGAAGCATGGGAATCACCCGGTCTGCCAGATACACACTGGTGCCTCTCCGGTATGCTTCATCATCCAGAAGAGAGCCCTTCGTCACATAGCGGGACACATCGGCAATATGTACTCCCAGGGCATAGTGGCCGTTTTCCTTCTTTTCGCAGTACACCGCATCATCCAGATCCTTGGAGTCCGGACCGTCGATGGTGACAATCGGCATATTCCGGTAATCCTCTACCCCTTTTTCCGGCAGAATATCCCGAGGCAGACTGTCTGCCTCCTTCATGAGATCATCAGAAAATACATGAGGCAGCCGGTGCTGAGCAATGATCACATCAATGTCCAGACCTTTGTCTCCTTTATAGCCGATGATTTCAGTGACTTTGCCTTCTGCATCCGTCCACTGTCCCGGCCAGCGGGTGACCTGCACCATGACGCGGGCACCGGTGACAGCTCCCATTTCCTGTCCTTCAGGGATTTCTATCACCATATCCACCTTTTCATCAATGGGCACAGCCTCTCCGCCGCCTTCAAGCATTTCATAGGTGCATACGAAACTGTCATCCGCCCGTTCAATGACCCGGGTAATCCGCCCTTCCGTATTGTGACGGCCGGTTTCACTCTTCATGGTCTTGACTTCGACCGTATCATTATTGACTGCGTTCAGGTGATCTTTCTCCGCAATATACACATCCTCATGGTCATCATCGGTGAGCAGAAATCCGAAACGTCCATAAGACTTGTACACCCCCGTAAGGACAACCCCCGGTTTATAGGGCAGCAGCTCCTTCTTTTCCATATCTATCTCCTCTATGTAAACTCTCTCCTTCATGGATGCACTGACTCTCAGGATCCCATGAAATTACAAATAAAATCAGCGCTTTCTATAGTAAGACTACATGAAATGGCTCCTCGGTGCAAGGGCCAAATAAAAAAGAGGCCTGCTCCCGGCAAGCCCCTTCCTCTCTTATCAGAAAGTATTCATGTATCTTCCCAGCACCAGGCAGAGAACAGCAAACATGGTTCCAAAGACTATGGTGAATTTGGAGAGCACTGCATCCTTGCCGCGGGTCTTGCCGCCGGCCATATTTTCAGTGCCTCCGCCAATGGCAGAGCCCATACCGGCCTGTTTCGATTCCTGTCCTACCACCACTACAATTAAAAGCAATGAAACCACAAGGGTTAATCCGATCAAAAAGTACTTCACGCTGAATCCTCCTCTGCACCTGCCTCAATCAGGGCAGATACGGTCTTTCTTACACTGAAATGTAATCATTAAACCTTATTTTATACTAATCCTTATTGCCGGTCAACTGTATTTTTGCATTCGTGTGCCGACTATGCGGAACAGGCCCAGCTGCTGCCCTATTTTCCGCTTCTCAGCTTATCCAGCTTTTCCTGTACCGACAGGGGTATGGCTCTCCCGATTTCACTTCTGAGATTGCCATAATTATTCCGGGAAATGAATGTTTCCTGTACCTGCTTGTCTTCCTGCACGGCCCGCATAAGGTCTGAAACCGGCACCCGGTAGGCTCCGTTTCCCAAGACCTGGCTCTGCTCGGGGCCGTCAGAGGTAACCACGAAGATATGCCTGTATTCTTCCCGCCGGAGATAGGATTCCTTTTCAATATAGGAATCTGCCGTCATCCGCCGGGGTGTAAAAACGACAGTAAAACTGGACGCCAGTTCCTCTACCTTGACCTTGGTAGAATTTCCCTGACCGTCAAAGGCAATAATGACTTCTATATTATTATGTGCACCGAAGTCCTGCATGAGATCCACCAGCTTCTTGCGGGAGGATTCCAGATCACTCCGGTCAAACATGTCCGGTCTGCCGAATATGACATTATAGCCGTCTACCAGGTATAAATCTTTCATGACTCAGCCCTCTGTTTTGCCGCTTCATACATAAGAAGTGCCGCAGCCACAGATACATTCAGGGAAGACACCTTTCCCTTCATAGGAATTCGCACGCAGAAATCACACATCTTCCGAGTCAGGGGACTGACACCTTTTCCTTCCGCGCCCATCACAATCACCAGGGGGCCCTTCAGATTGGCATCGTAATAGAGACTTTCTCCGTCCATGTCCGCTCCCACGACCCAGAAGCCCTTTTCCTTCAGCATTTCCAGGGTCTGCCGGATATTTCCCGTCTGGCAGACAGGAAGATAGGCAAAAGCGCCGGCCGCTGTCTTCATGGCTGCTGCCGTCACCGGCGGGCTTTTATGCTTCGGCAGAAGCACCGCTGCTGCCCCGGCACATTCCGCCGTGCGGACAATGGCTCCCAGATTGCGCACATCTTCCAGCCCATCCAGAAGGATGAGGAAAGGATCCTTTCCTTCCCATTCCGACAGGATATTTTCCAGGTCCGCATATTCGTAAGGCTTCAGAAGAGCTGCTGTCCCCTGATGCACCACACCGCCGGCCATATCATCCAGCCGTTCTTCACTGACTTCTTCTACCGGTACACCCTGTTTTTCCGCCAGAGATGCCAGAGAAATCAGGCGTTCATCTTTCTTTCCTTCCTTGATGAATACCCTGCGGACACCATGACTTTTCAGAAATTCAGAAACGCTGTTTCTACCGCAGATCAGAAGAGAATCGGAAGCCCCTTCCTTTTTTACAGGCCTCTTTCTTCTGCCATCCCTGCCGGAAGAAGAGAAGGATTTCCTGTCTCTGCCCTGTCTGCCTCTGAAAGATGTTTGATCTCTTTTATCCGTTTTCATGGCTCATTTCTCCTGCCACATACCTCAAGCTTTTTTCCAGAATGAAATCCAGCCGCTGCTTCTGTCCGGAAAGATAGAGATACCCCAGCAGGGCCTCAAAAGCCGTAGATTCCCTGTACTCTTCCACCGTAGCGCTCTTGGGCACATGGGAGCTTGTATTTCTGGCCCTTTTGGACACCTTCAGCTCCCGTTCATTCAAAAGCTCTCTGATTTCAAAAAGAATGCGGCTCTGCCAGCGGGCGGATACAATTTCCGAGGCCAGACTGTTTAAAATCTGCACATTATAAATGCCCGTATCAATCAGGGCTTTCCGGATAAAGAAAGACCAGCAGGCATCTCCGATGTAGGCCAGCGTCAGCGCATCCATGGAAAAGACCTCCTGTTCATCAAGAACAGGAGATGCTTTGCCGATTTTATGAGCCATCTGTTTTTTCAGAAATAAGACTCTCTTAAACTCCACGTTTCTTCCACCTTGCTCCTGTAGGAGTATCTTCAATCACAATACCGATTTCTCCCAGTTTATCCCTGATTTCATCAGCCAGCTGGTACTGTTTTGCCTTTCTGGCAGACTGGCGTACGGAAAGGATGACATTCATGAGATCATTGTAGTCCTTGTCATCATAAGCTTCCGTCTTCTTCCATTCTTTTTCCAGAATGCCCAGGATATCCAGGATCGTCTTGAAGGCTTTTCCCGCTTTTTCCAGAGAAGCCTTGTTGAAGCCGGTACCGCCGTGCACATCGTTGTAGTACACATTGATTGCCTTTGCCAGATCAAACATGGCACCGGTAGCCAGGCCTGTATTGAAATCATCATCCATGGCCTCATGGAAGACCTTCATATCATCTTCTGCTGCCTTTTCAAGTGTCTGGGATGCTTCTGTCACATCAGTGCCTTCTCTGCCGGACAGTTCCTTCACCCTGGCAATGACATCCTTCAGCTTATCCATGTTCTTTTCTGCTTCTTCCAGGCGGTCATCAGAGAAATCAAGCGGACTTCTATAATGGGTGGAGAGCAGGAAATAACGGAGTGCATCACCGGAATATTTTTCCAGCACATCCTTGACCAGGAAGAAATTATTTAAAGATTTGCTCATCTTTTCGGAATTAATGGTAATGAAGCCATTATGGAGCCAGTAATCAACAAAATGGCATCCCGTGCAGCCTTCCGACTGGGCAATTTCATTTTCATGGTGCGGGAAAATCAGATCGGAACCGCCGCCATGGAAATCAAAGGTTTTCCCCAGATAATGGATGGACATGGCAGAGCATTCAATGTGCCAGCCCGGACGGCCCTTGCCCCAGGGGCTTTCCCAGAACGGTTCACCCGGCTTTGCCGCCTTCCACAGAGCGAAATCGCCGGGATTCTTCTTTTCATCATTGACTTCAATGCGGGCGCCTGCCAGCATATCTTCAATCTTTCTGCCGGAAAGTTTCCCGTAATCCTTGAAAGTGGAAATATCATAATATACGTCGCCGCCCAGCACATAGGCATGGCCTTTTTTAATCAGGGTCTCTACCATATGAATAATGTCAGCCATATGTTCAGACACTCTTGGATATACATCGGCCCGGCGTACGTGAAGGGCATCCATCACCTGGAAATAAGCATCGATGTAGCGGTCGGAAATCGTCTTCCAGTCCGTACCTTCCGCATTGGCCTTATTGATGATCTTATCATCCACATCGGTGAAATTCTGTACAAAGGTCACTTTGTAGCCTACATATTCCAGATACCGGCGGATCACATCCCAGGTTACAGCCGGACGGGCATTACCGATATGGGGATGATTGTAAGGCGTTACCCCGCAAACATAAATCTTTGCTTCCCCCGGGGTAATGGGCTTGAATACTTCCTTTTCCTTCGTCAGTGTGTTATAAACCTTAATCTCTTCCATTTAGACTCCTCCATTAGAGTGATTTTTTATATAAAGATATGATAAGCCTGCTTTTCCTTGACAACAGTGACACATGTTTATCATCTTCTTTCATGAAATCAGCGTGCCGGTGAACTGGTGGACCGGTACACAAGTTTCCATTCAAAAGGCCGCCGCCTCACAGAGACGGTGGCCCGTTATTCCACTCTGTCGGCCAAAGCCGCGCATAGCCGTATCGTCGACCCACGGAAAAGGATACTTGATTCCCCTTTTCAGCTCACAAATGCATTTCCTGAAAGTTCTTCAGGCATTTCCACCATCCATGCCCTCTCTGAAGAATCGCTGTCAGTACTTCTTCTGCTCATCGCCTGATATATAGTAGATTTTACTGGAAACCTCATATAAATAAGCATTCGCAGCTGACCTGGCTTTTGACCCCACACTCGCCTGCTGGAGCGTTCGCTACCCGGTGTCTTCCTCTCACTACTGACCCTCTCGGTTTTCCCGGCAGGACTTACTTCTAAACCGCACCATGCTCAGCAGGATTTTCCTGCGTTACGTGGATCGCTTTGGCTGCGACTACCATCGACTTTCAGCCACAGACCTGCAATGCTTATTTATTATTATAGATTCGACAGGTCAAACCTGTCAATATGAAATCTTTGCGGCCCGGGTGCAGAGGGCTTATAAGGTTCAGAGGGTGTGGTATCGCCCTTCGGGAGATAAGTATAAAGTCAGCGTTACGGGATTTATTTTTGTGTCTCCTGTGCTGCATGACACAAGTGCCGGAGGACAAGCCTGCCGGTTCTGTGCTTGTTTTCGGACCTATCCTCAGTTCCAATCTCATTTCCAGGGAAGTCTCCTCCGCCTTTGGCAAAATACCATTCATGCCGTATCCACTACTTTTCCGGATAAATATTTCAATGAAAGGTTATATAAACAAAGGGCTTATGCAATATAAATGTATGGAGATGGAAATCAGAAAGCTCTCCATGGAAGGATTCTATTTTCAGTCTGTCATGTATATCGCAAATATTCCGGCCGGAATACCGCTTTGGCATCAGAAAAAGCCACGAATCCCTGTATACAGGCTTCTGAATTCCCTCCCCGGTTTCCCAGGGCCCGGGGAAATCAGAACGGATTCTGCAGGTTCGTAAAAGCATGACCACAAAACAAAAACACGGATACCATTCCCTGCAGCATGAGCCCGCATTCCCGGACCACAAGAGCAGGGTGACTGCAGGACTTTCCTGTATGCTCAGCCTGCCGCCTGATTCTGAGAAGATCGCAATACTGACTGGCACGAATCTGTATCCGTGTTTTTGTGCTGCCTTTCCACCCGAAAGTATCGGGCGTCGTTTTCACGCTGAAAATTGAGCAGGGAGATTTCAGGCCTTCGCTCAAAATGACAATGGGATAGAGAAGCATTTGTGTCATTTTTTCAGGTATAAATGCAGAAGCGTTACTCTCAATCATAGAAATAAAAAGCAGCCTCCTATGAAGCTGCTTTTCCAGCACAAAGAAACCCGGTGCCTCCCCATCCCCTATGCCCAATGAGTTCGGTGTCTGACTCGGTCAACAGCCGCTGCTGTACATGGAGTACGACGGCTCGCGCCGGAACAGAGTCTCCCGTCATTTCTGCCGTAATAGATGATAAAGTCCTGGATTTCCTTGTGATTTCTTGTTTAGCCCTCTCGGCCGAGTAAGGCGAGGGAGAAAAGCGGTACCTTTTTGGCTCTGCCGCTCCATACAATCATTTCTTATGCGCATCTGGGAAATATATGGAGCGGTTTCTGTCAAAACCGCGGGCTTTTCATGGCCCTCTACTATATATATACCGCGAGACTCAAAAATGTGAAAAGAAAATGTGAAATTTTTCGGAAAAACTTTCTTTAGTACGTTAAAGAAAAAGGACTGCAAAAGAAATGATGACCATTTCTTCCCAGTCCTTTTTCTTTGATGATTCAGGCCTTATCGTCGATAATGGCGGCGCCGCCGCTTTCTCCTGTGCGGATTTTGACAGCAGTGGTGAGTTCGGAGACGAAAATCTTTCCGTCTCCCACGTGGCCTGTGTTGCAGGTGTCGCGGATGGTCTGGATCAGTTTTTCCAGAGGTGTTTCATAAATAACGATTTCTATTTTGATTTTTGGCAGAAGGTTCACGGAGAGTACGTTGCCTCTGTAAATTTCTTCCTGTCCATGGGTAAGGCCGCAGCCGTAGACTTCGGTCACGGTAATGCCGGTGACGCCGATTTCATACAGTTTGTCTTTCAGTTCTTCCAGTTTTTCAGGACGAATGACAGCGTCTACTTTATAGATTTTCTTTTCTGTATTCATAGGATTCCACCTCTTATAACTTATTATACGCTCTTTCACCATGGGCAATCAGGTCGAGGCCCTGCGCTTCTTCGGAAGGTGTAGCACGGACTTTCATGAAGCAGCCTACCACTTTGATGATGAGGGCGGTCATGACGACAGCCACAATCATGCCGGTCACAATGCCTGTAATCTGGGGAATCATCTGAGCAGGGTTGCCGTAGAGAAGTCCGTCAGCACCGGCATCATTAATGGTCTTTGTGCAGAACACGCCGGTCATCAGAGCGCCCCATACACCGCCCATGCCGTGGCAGCCGAAGGCATCCAGGGAATCATCATAGCCGAATTTGGTTTTAACGCAGGAAACAAAGAAGTAGCAGATCATCGGAGTGGTAAGACCAATGAAGAAAGCTGCATTGGCATCCACAAATCCGGCAGCCGGAGTGATGCCTACCAGGCCGGTCAGGATACCGGTCATCAGGCCCAAGGCAGTCATCTTCTTATGAATAATTTCTTCAATAATAATCCATACAAGGCCGGCGGTGCAGGAAGCAATGCCTGTATTGGCCAGAGCCTGTGCCATAACATCAGAAGCAGTCAGTCCGGCACCGGAGTTGAAGCCGAACCATCCCAGCCAGAGGAAGCTGCCGCCAAGGCATACATAAGGAATGTTGTGAGGGCGGAGAGAAAGAATGCCGTATCCTTTTCTTTTGCCGATAAGGATGGCAGCGGTGAGAGCGGAGAATCCGGAGGTTACATGAATAACGGTGCCGCCTGCAAAGTCAAGTGCTCCCATATCACGAATGAATCCGCCTACGCCCCATACCATGTGGCACATGGGGTCATAGACCAGAGTGCCCCAGAGGAGAATGAAAACACAGTAGGCAGGGAAACGGGTTCTTTCAACAATACCGCCGCTGACGATGGCCGGTGTCAGAATAGCAAAGGCCATCTGGAACATGGCGAAGAGAATATGAGGAATGGTTTCGGAATAGTCCGGATTAGCAGCCATGCCGACGCCGTGGAAGAAAGCCCAGTCCAGATTGCCGATAATGCCGCCCACATCAGGGCCGAAGGAAATGGAATATCCGTAAATAAACCACTGTACGGTAAAAATAGCCAGACATACCATGGACATCATAATGGTATTAATCGTATTTTTACGGCGTACCAGACCGCCATAGAAAAAGGCCAGCGCCGGAGTCATAATCAGAACCAGAAGGGTGGCGATTGCCATGTAGGCCATATCTGCCCCGTTTAATTTACTTTCTTCATCTGCCGCCATGGCAATTCCCGGAAGGAAACATGCTCCGAGGAAGGCCGGTAAAAGATATTTTCGCATTGTAACAAGTCCTTTTCTGAAATAAAAAAAGCCGCCTGGAATCCCTAAAATTTCCATAGCAGCACCATCACCCATTTTTATGAAATTATACAAAGAAGGTTCCTGGGCTTCTTTGTTTTCTTGCTCTGTTTTATTATTTCGTTCTTACGCTGTCTACCCTTTTCCGCGATGGACTGAAATCATCACTGACACCTCCAAAAGAGAAAGGGCCTGCATACGAAACGTACGCAGGCCCTCTTGCCTTGTGTTTTATTATGGTACCTATTATACACAGGACATTCATAGAATGCAAGGGGAAAATGATAAGGGAAAGAGAATTCTCCCGGGAGCGTCGATGTAAACCCTATGAAGGAATCAGCGCTTCCCTAGCCTACTGCCTCTCCCAGGACCTTGCCCACACTGTCATGGAACACGAGATCACAGGCACTGTCTTTTCCCGTTTCATCCTGGTTAATCATAACCAGCGCATCTCCGGCAAAATAATCAATGAAACCGGCCGCCGGATACACCACCAGACTGGTGCCTCCGATAATCAGCATATCCGCCGTCTGGATCGTGTCCATGGCATCCTGCATGGTATCCATATCCAGCGGTTCTTCATAAAGCACTACATCCGGCTTGATGATACCGCCGCAGAGGGGGCAGTGAGGCACCGGGCTGCAGAGAGAAAGGAAACGCATGACGTCGAATGAATGGCCGCACCGGGTACAGAAATTCCGCAGAATGGATCCATGAAGCTCCATGACATTCCGGCTCCCCGCCTTCTGGTGAAGTCCGTCAATGTTCTGGGTTACGATGCCGGAAAGACGTCCCTGCCTCTCCAGCTCAGCCAGCGCATAATGGGCCCTGTTCGGTCTGGCAGCCACCATGGCTTCGGCAAAGTTTTTATAGTTTTTGAAAAACTCTTCTGTATGTTCCTCATAAAAGTGATGGGACAGCATTTCTTCCGGCGTCCAGGGAAGATTCGTTTTCTGGCGGTAAATTCCATTGGCTCCGCGGAAATCAGGAATATTGGATTCCGTCGATACGCCGGCGCCGCCAAAGAAAACGATGTGGTGATGGGTCTGAATCATATGCTCCAGCCTTTCCATATCAGTCATGATGGTCTCCCTTCTGCCCGATGGCAAAATGCAATGGTTCTTTTCTATTATTGTACCATTTCCGGTAAAGGGAAAAGAGGTAAAAAGAAGGTCCGCTTTGAAGAGTGCAGAAAGTTTCTGCGTTTCACAGGACAGAGCATGACATTGGCATCTCTGCCGCAATAAGCGGCATTTTCCCCGTGCACAGTACGAGGAAGAGGATTGTATCAGATCCGCAGAGCACCGTAAGGCCCTGATGCCTGCCGCAAATGATTTTTACTATTCTTTCCCTGCATTGACAAGGCCCCTGTCATCACCTATGCTAAAGATAGTTACAGATACAGAAGGAGGAATTCATTATGTCTCAGCTTACATTGGCGAAAGCCAAAGAAATTTTACCGAAGTATACTACTGAAGACCATCTTTTTACCCATGCTGTGGCAGTCAGCGCCGCTATGGGAGCCATGGCCGATTATTTCCATGCTGATAAGGATCACTGGGAAGCTATCGGCTATCTCCACGATGTGGATTACGAAAAATACCCGAATGAACACTGCCATCATGTACGGGAATTTCTGGAACCTGAGGGCGTGGACGAAGAGGATATCAAAACCATTATTTCCCATGGCTGGGGAATCTGTGATAATGATGTCGAACCGACCACGGACATTGAAAAAAGCCTTTTCACCGTTGATGAACTCACCGGCGTGGTTATGGCTTATGCACTCATGCGTCCCGAAGGAATCACCGGCATGGAACTGAAAGGACTGAAGAAAAAATTCAAAGACAAGCGTTTTGCTGCCGGCTGCAGCCGGGATGTCATCAAAAAAGGCTTTGCCATGCTGGGGCTTGATCCCGGCATTGTCATGCAGGCCTGCATTGACGGCATGACGGCCCACAAGGAAGAACTGGGCCTGAAATAAAAGAATTTCTTTCCCATTCTGCTCCCAAGGAGGCTCTTATGAAAAAACTGATAATCATTATTGCCGCCATTCTTGTCATCGCCGGCGGCCTGGCCAGCTCCTACAACGGTCTGGTCACCATGCATGAACAGGTAAATGCATCCTGGGCCCAGGTCGATACCCAGCTCCAGCGCCGGGCTGACCTGATCCCCAATCTGGTGAATACGGTCAAAGGCTACGCCTCCCATGAACAGGAAGCCATAAAAGCAGTAGCCGATGCCCGTTCCAAACTGCTGAACGCTTCCACCCCGGAAGATAAAATCAATGCCAACGGCGAGCTTTCCAATGCTCTGGGCCGTCTGCTCATGGTGGTGGAAAATTACCCCAACCTGAAAGCCAACCAGAATTTCCTGGCTCTCCAGGATGAGCTGGCAGGTACGGAAAATCGGATTTCTGTTGCCAGAAGAGACTACAACAACGCTGTACAGCAGTATAATGCCAAAATTCATTCCTTCCCCACCAGTCTCTATGCTTCGGCTTTCGGTTTCACCGATGCTCCCTATTTCAAAGCCAATGAAACGGCCAAAGCAGTTCCCAAAGTACAGTTTTAAGGAAGCGCTGATTCAGCAATGATAGGATGTATTCTTTTCGTTTTATGTATTACAGGGAACAGGATGACACAAACAGTACGCTGTTTGAGAAGTCTTCATGATGCAGTAATGCAATACATATAAAAGAAACCCCTATGAATGAATCTTCACAAATGCTTGATTCTGTACCGGAGAAGCAGTGATCCCACAAAATGGAATCATCATTTCTCCGGATACGGAAAGGAGGATACCATGAAACGGATTCAAAGGCTCCTTCTTGTCCTTGTGTCCCTGATTTTCACATGGCTCTCCCTCTGCTCTGTGCTGGCGGCCGACACTTATCCCCCGCCGCCTTCCAACTCTTTCTATGCGGAAGACTATACCGGCACCCTGAGCCGGGAGGCAAAGAAGCATATCAATGAAACAGGCTATGCCCTGGATCAGAAAACCCATGCCCAGGTAGTGGTGGTCATGGTTTCCTCCGTTCCTGACGGGGACATGGACTCCTATGCCAACGGCCTTTTCCGAAGCCGCGGTTTGGGAGACAGGGAAAAAAATAACGGCGTTCTTCTTCTCATATCCATGCAGGACAGAAAAGCCCGCATCGAAGTCGGCTATGGTCTGGAAGGCGCCATTAACGATGCCAAAGCAGGCCGTATGCTGGACACCTTCCTTATCCCTTCCTTCAAACAGGGCGCCTACAGTGAAGGCGTAACTTCCACCTATGATGCCATCCTGCGGACCGTGATGAAAGAATACGGCCTTACCTCTCTGGATGGGCTTTTCGATGCTTCACAGTCCCGGGAAACGGAAAGTTCCGGCTATGAAGACATAATTCCTCCTTTAGGGATTCTCATTCTTCTCGTGATTGACTGGACCCTGCTGGGCGGACGCATCACCCGTTTCCTTCTCCTTCTCCTCTTCATGGGACGGGGAGGCGGTCATGGTGGAAGCGGCGGCTATGGCGGAGGCGGTTTTGGAGGAGGCGGCGGATTCGGCCGCGGCGGCTCCTCCGGCGGCGGCGGTGCCGGCCGTGGATGGTAACAGTCCGCCTAACAGCTGAGTGTCAGAGGAATTGATAAAAGTTTTTCTAAATTGACGCCTTACGACCGAGGGTTCTCAAGCCTGACAGGCCTGCAGCGGCTGCATGAAGCCTCTGCCCCCCTTGCTTCCGAAATACATCCTGATTTCTTAAGGAAGCGCTGATTAAATCAATGTTTGCTTTTATTCTTGAAATTTTATGCAATGCAAGGAATGGGACGACGTGAATAGCGAGCTATTTAAGGAGTTCCATGACGAAGCAGTGCATAAAATTTCTTAT
>NZ_JBJEXP010000051.1:0-2218 GCF_051885895.1 Dialister sp.
CGAAACACAAAAGAGCGGCCGCTTTATGCTGCCGCTCTTTAAAGCTAATTGATTTTCGTTTGTTTGTAAGTAAGACATTGATTCAGGGAAGCCATGCATTTCCGGATAAGAGTTTTGATTTCTTCATTGCCAAGGCCTTTCCCTTCGCTGGCATGATTAATCTGGTTCCGCTCTTTCTGGATACGCTGATAGTTTTCCAGTACTTCAAGGGTCATATCCATGGGATAATCAGTTTTCATGATCCCCTGATCCAGCATCATCCTGTACTGGTTCATCCTGCTTTGTACTTTTTCGTCTATCGTCTTCGGCTGTGATGGTTCTGTCTTTTTCTTTGGAGGAACATCTCCTGTACTTCCAAGTTTAGAAATATCTGCCAATGATACAGACTGGATCTGTCTTGCAAATTTTGCCTTATCGCTGTTCTTTTCAAGAAATGTCTGGAAAGCATCATGGTATGTTTTACTATTGCGGTGATGCTTCCACATGATATAAGCAGCCTGATACAGAAAAGGATATCTGCTCTTTACTTTCTGAACAGACTTGAATTCAAAATCATTAAAATAGTCATTAATTTCCGTAAACAGCTTTTCCAGTTTTTCGGACAGCGGCGGATAATTTCTGCTAGCCTTAACAGCATCAAATGTCCGGGCAAAAGTTTGTACAGCTAAGAGATAAGAAGCTCCATTATTGGTAAAATTCATAGTCTCAGATTGGGGAATCCGGGGAGTACCCGATTCTTCTACGTAGTTAATAATGAACGATTTTTTCCAATCGCGGGACATGGCTTCCCCCCGTTCCAGCGCTTTTTTCTGCCTAACCTTATTATCTGTATAGCAGATACGTTCATCCACAATGTATCCCGGAAGCCATTCCGTGCAAAGTGTCATAGCCTGCTGCAGGAAATCCTTATCTACGCACCAGCGGATAATATCAAGGGCACCGGGATTCGGGGAAAGCAGGGAACCGTATTCCTTCCGAATCAGATACAGGATCTGCATGAAAAGGTCTTCCTGCAGAGTTTTATGACCCGTTTTTTGAAAGGCATCCATTGCCTTCCAGAGACGTCCGGCCAAAGGTAAAATTTCCGGTGTGCGGCAGATGCGGATAGCATCTGCAAAGCGCCGCATTACTGCCAGAAGGCTCTGCAGCTCCCCGCTGGTTTCTTTCCCCTTGAAATAGCTTTCAATTTCACGGACGCTGCCGAAATTAGCAAACTCATCAGCGCCGGACAGGAGAGAGAACATGCGATGGACCTCGCTCACATCTTCTATGGCCTTTTTCTGGAAATTGGAATAAAGGACGCCTTCGATGGAGGCCCCTCTGTATTTCAGGAGCTGCATGACAGAAAGCATCATCATGGCCGCATATCGGAAACCGCCGGTCATATCGGCATAAATCGCTGTCTCTTCTCCCGTATTCTCATCCATGAAAGTACTGATTGTATCAGCCATGGCAATGACCTGCCGGATAGACTCTTCCGTACTCCTGTCTTCATCATAAGGCACTTTGTAGAATGGCACATCTGCCCCGCCGGGAGAATTATGAATGATATTTTGGAAAAGCTGATCCTGCGGCAGAGTACATGGCTGACCCTCCGGCCAATCCTCCGGCAGACCTATGGGCAGGGGTTCTCTCACCTTTATGGATAGGGACTCTCTTACCTTTTTAGTAGCAAAGTAAAAAATACCATCCAGGTGCTCTCCACCTGCGGCGAGCCTGTTCATGACATACTTCACCACCGGTTCATTTGTCTGCACTCCTTCTATGAGTTCACCGCCATCCGGCGGCATGTATGTGGACGACAGGACATATCCATCCTTCAGGTGGAGTTCACTCAAAAATAACAGCAGTATATGTTTCATGACCGCTCCTCATTAATTATAGAAAACTTCGACTTCGCCCAATCCCTGTCCGCAGAGACGGCCTATGCCTGAAAAAGTGGCAAACTGAGCAAGCAGAAGAAGCATCTGACGCCAGTCCAAAGACAATCCGGAAAGGTCATAGGTAAATGTACCGGTAAAGGCAAGCACTCCTCTGTCACGGCCGAAGTAAATCTTTCTTGATCTGCCGTTCCAGGAGGCAAGCCAAACATGGGCAGCAGCTGTCTTGATATCCCCCTTATCAATCATGTCCATGGGATAACCGGCCCGTATCCATTTATCTGCCAATGAACCCCATAGAAGGGCAGGGTCAGGAAAAGCATAATCCGCATCATCCA
>NZ_JBJEXP010000052.1:0-2196 GCF_051885895.1 Dialister sp.
CCAGGGCAGCCTGGGAAACCATAAAGGTATATTCTTCTGTTTTTATTATACAAAGGAGAAT
Organism: Dialister sp.; assembly: GCF_051885895.1. Taxonomy (GTDB): domain Bacteria; phylum Bacillota; class Negativicutes; order Veillonellales; family Dialisteraceae; genus Dialister. The sequence goes on from NZ_JBJEXP010000052.1 coordinate 62, forward strand.
GACAAGTACTGTCACATCAAAGAATCTTCTGCCCGTCAAGCAGAAAATTCTTTGCCATGCGGATTGCGTGATCAGCAGATTGCACTTACATTTTTTACTCAACACAGAGATGCGGACGAAAACCGTAAACCATGTAAAAATTTCATGACCATGCATGTAATGGAGACACTTATGCAGCCTGATCCGATGAAGGAAACTGTGCTTCCCCTGCATCAGTCAATTCCCTTTCACTTCCCACTTACTTCCAGATAAAATCTCCGATGAATTTTCATAGGAAATACAGACGGTCCTGGATCACCGCAGCACGGAGAAGTCCCGGAAGCCTGTTCATTTCCCTCTTTCATCCCATTTCCCATAAATACCTTCCTTTTATTCAATATTTCAGCTTTATACTCAATAAAATGGACAAACTTCCTTAAATATTCATATAAGCCTATGTCTCCTCATTTTTCCTTTCTTTTCCTTGCATTTCCTTATTGACATAAAGCCCTTCGGTTTTTATAATACAAGCAAAAAAAACAGGGAGGTTTTTCATGAAACAGTTAAAAATCGCTTTAACTGACCTTGCCGCCAAGGCAGGGATTCCTCAGGAGAACTGGAAAACAGTTCCTCTGGAAAAAGCAGATCTCACCGATGTATCTGCCGTAGTCATGACCAGCTTGGACGAAATGCCCGAGTCCTATGACACCATTCATGCTTTTCAGATTCCTCTATTTATCCTGGATACAGGAGCCGCTGCCGGCAGAAATATTTCCGCCATTTCCGGCACCCTTCTTCCCATTAAGGAAAAGGCCTCCTGGAAAAAGAAAATTACCAAAGCAGCTCTTCAATATGAGAAGGATCTTCTTCCTCCTTTTTTTGGTGCGCTCATGCGCTATACCGGACGGAAAAACGACCAGTATGATTCTCCCGGGCACCAGAGCGGCATTTTCTTCCGGAAGCATCCTGCGGGACGCATTTTTTACGACTATTACGGTCCTAATGTATTCCGCGGAGATCTTTCCAGCTCCGATGTAGACCTGGGAGATTTCCTCATTCACGAAGGCCCTGCCCTTTCCGCCCAGAAGCATGCGGCCAAGGTCTTCCATGCGGACAAAACCTACTTTGTACTGAACGGCACCTCCACGTCCAACAAAATCGTACTGAATGCGGTGCTCGCTCCAGGGGATATCGTCCTCTATGACAGGAATAATCATAAGTCCATCGATCTGGGCCTTGTCCTTTCCGGCGCCATTCCTGTATATATGGAAACCGCCCGGAATGCCTGCGGCTCCATCGGCGGCATACCGGAAAAATATCTGGAAGAAGACTACATCCGTCAGCTGGTTGCTGAAAAAGATCCGGAAAAGGCCAAGGCAGAACGCCCCATCCGCCTGACGGTCATTGAGCTGGGCACCTATGACGGCTGCATGTACAACGCCCGCCAGATCATTGATAAAATCGGATATCTCTGCGACTACATCTTTTTCGACTCCGCCTGGGTAGGCTATGAACAGTTCATTCCCATGATGAAAGATGCCTCCCCTCTGCTGCTGGAGCTGGGCCCGGAAGACCCGGGCATCTTCGTCACCCAGTCTGTGCACAAGCAGCAGGCCGGATTTTCCATGACTTCCCAGATCCATAAAAAGGACGCTCACATCCGGGGCCAGGACCGCTACGTTCCTCATAAACGGATGAACAACGCCTACATGATGCATGCCTCCACCTCCCCCTTCTACCAGCTTTTTGCTGCCCTGGACATGAATGCCCGCATCCATGAAGGCGAAGGCGGCATTAAGCTGTGGAAGGACGCCCTGGTCATGGGTATTCAGATCCGCAAGGAAATCCTGCGCCGCTGTCACTATGTCCGTCCCTTTGTCCCCGACCGCATAGGCAGCCGGAAATGGGAAGAAGGCGACACCGCCCAGATTGCCACTGACCGCCGGTACTGGACCTTCAATCCCAGAGCCGACTGGCATGGATTTAAAGGCTATGGAGAAAACCAGTACTTCCTTGACCCCATGAAGCTGATGCTTATTACTCCGGGCATTGATATAAAAACAGGGAAATACGAGGACTTCGGTATACCCGGCACTATTATTGCCGAATATCTTAGAGAAAACCGCATTATCCCGGAAAAATGCGATCTCAATGAC
>NZ_JBJEXP010000053.1:0-126 GCF_051885895.1 Dialister sp.
GCAAACTGCCAACATCGGCTGGTATGGTCTTGATAATCATTTCCATGGCTCACCTGTTATGAAGACTCAAGTCAGATCTTTTGAATTATCTATTATCGTAGGCGGTGGGAGATGATATTTTTCCCG
>NZ_JBJEXP010000053.1:226-3899 GCF_051885895.1 Dialister sp.
TGAAAATGGGCAGTTCTTCTTCATACGTCATTTTTCACACCTCCTATTTATTGTCCCATTGTCAGTTATGGTTTATAGATTTTGTCCTTTTGCAAAATCTAAATTCCTGACATCTCTATGTTTGATAATCAGCAGGGAGACGTACCTTTTCTCACTATGATAGGGTCCTTTCCGATACGCTGGCCGGATTAGGATACTTCAGTAATCAGTATTTCCACCTCTCATTTTGCCAGCAGACGCCTGTTGGAACTGCAAGCAGTGTATAGCTGGTATGGTCTTGATAATCATTCCCATAGCTCACCTTTTATGCAGACTCAACTCAGATCTTTTGAATTATCTATTATCGTAGGCGGTGGGAGATGATATTTTTCCCGCAGTTTGCAATATTTTTTATAATGCTCCTTCTCCAATTTCTTTAATTTTTGCTCTAATTCCGCCCTTTCCTGATATGATTTAGCCTTGTACATCTCAGCATAAATCACTTCCCGCTCATCTTGCACCATTTTTATGAAAATGGGCAGTTCTTCTTCATACGTCATTTTTCACACCTCCTATTTATTGTCTCATTGTCCAGTTATGATTTATAGATTTTCTCCCTTTTGCAAAATCTAAATTCCTGACATCTCTATGTTTGATAATCAGCAGGAAGACGTACCTTTTCTCAACTATGCTAGGGTCCTTTACGATACGCTGGCCGGGTTAGATACTTCTATAATCTTTATTTCCGCCTCGCACTTTGCCAGCAGGTACCGGTTGGAACTGCAAACCGCGTATAACCTGACGTCATTGACCGGTATGGTCTTGATAATTGTTTCCATGGCTCACCTGCAGTTTTCATTCTGAACTGTTAAAATGGTTTCTTAGAATTATCTACTACCTCGGGCGGCGGCATATGATACTTTGCATTTAATTCAAAAAGTTCTTTGATGTGCCGCCTATTCAGAAGGCGCAATTCGTGATTCAATCGTCCGGCTTCATCTGAGCATGGTCTCAATTTCTCCATTTTATCGGAGATGCTATTTCTTTCTCGCTCAGTTCTTTTTATAAATAGGCTCAGCTCTTCTTCATAAGTCATTTCTTACTCCTCATAAACTTAAGGCCTTGCATGTCTTTAACTAGATGTTCCATTGCCGCCAGCTGCCAATATTCAATAGGTTTTTGCAATTCAAATGCAGAATTTAGCGCCTTATTTCTTGCGGCATTATATAATTCATTCGCCTTTTTAGGGGTAATGGGCTCCCCGTCATATTCCATGATATACCGACCCAAGCCGCTTATTACTTCCAGCCGCTTCAGCTGATATTCAAAAAACGTTGAAAAGTCGCTGATGCTGAAGCAGTCGCCGTAATAATCTTTACTGTCCGGGTGGTTATGGATGATGACCTTAGCCCCCTGCAGTTTGTCTCCTATGGCGGTAATATCCACGGAGAAGGAATTCCCTGTGAAATGGTAGGTTTCCCCGTCCTTTGTGATGACCACGGCGTTTTCGATATCCGCGCCCTTGCATTCCTCGCCGAATTTTTTAAAACAGGTTTCTATTGCTTTGTCATCATTATATACTATATTCGGCTTCTGAGCCACAGTCGCATGATCATTACTGTATTCCGTCTTGCCTCCTGCGAGGCCTTTGATGGGCTCGGGGTTCTTTGAACTGCCTGATTTGATGATATATTTCTTCTGCCATTCCTTGAAGCTTATATTCCGGTGGTATTCCTCTTGAAGGTGGAGGGGTCCTTCATCCACCGGCGGGTGGCGTTATCCACATAGTAGGGGACCAGGGTACACCTGCAGTTTGGATGCATGGGCGGGGCCGTGACGCCTGGGACGGCGCCCTTCCGGTTCATAACCTTATCGTCATGGCCACCGCATGTATAAGTCTCCAGCGCGGCCACATACCGCACCTTTTCCACACCTTTGACCCCGAACGAATCCACATCAGCCATAGTGGTGACGCAGACAGCTTCGGTCTTGAAGGAGCCTCACGGCCCGGTATTGGCCGGTTCCTATATTCTGGGCCAGTCGGAGGGATGACTCATAGGCCTCCTTCTCCTTGATAATGAGCCCGCACCAGCTCACCGGTCCACCAACAAATATATTGCATTTTTCCTCTGATGCTGTATAATATAGTACATGGCTCTGCAGTACTGATTTATGGCAGTCTCCGGGCCCCGTGCAATGAAATCCCATGAACCCGGTCAGGTCCGAGAGGAAGCAGCCGTAAGTGGCCCTTTTCATGTGACACGGTGCATCCTGGAGACTGTCATAAATGAGGACTGCAAGGCTTTTTTTATGTCCATTCTGTCTTTTGGGATCTTTTATTTATTGTATAATAAATATAATAAAAGTTTCCGGATATTGGATTCCGTTTTTCGGATTCCGATGTCTTCACCATTATCAGAAATTGAATCATTCCGGCCGGGAGGTTGTTTATGGCATACTTAGCATTATATCGTAAATGGAGACCCCGCACATTTACAGAGGTCGTAGGGCAGAAGCATATTTCTATCCCTCTGCAGAGAGCCATCGAGCAGGATCGGCTGGCTCACGCCTACCTGTTTTCCGGTCCCCGGGGCACAGGAAAAACGAGTATGGCTAAAATTCTGGCCAAAGCCGTGAACTGTCTCCATCCCGATGGTGTGAATCCCTGCAATGCATGTCAGAGCTGCCGGGAAATCAATGCCGGTTCCAGCCTGGATGTTTATGAAATTGATGCCGCTTCCAACCGCGGCATTGAAGAAATCCGCGCCCTCCGGGAATCTGTGCGCACCCTCCCCGCCGTAAGCCGTAAAAAAGTCTATATTATCGATGAAGTACATATGCTCACCAAGGAGGCTTTCAATGCACTGCTGAAGACACTGGAAGAACCGCCGTCCCATGTACTTTTCATTCTGGCTACCACGGAGCCGGAAAAAATTCCTCTTACCATTCTGTCCCGCTGCCAGCGGTATGAATTCCATCGGATTTCCGTAGAGGATATTAAAAATCATCTTCTTTATATTGCCAAAGAAAGCGGTCTCTCTCTGACGGAGGATGCCGCTGACCTGATTGCCGTCCGGGCAGACGGCGGACTGCGTGACGCCCTGTCTCTTCTGGATCAGTGCTCTTCCGCTTCAGAGTCAAAGGTACTGGATGCCCCTGCCGTATATGACCTGTTAGGTCTCACCAGCAAGGACAGAATTCTCGACCTGTCCCATCATATCTTCAATGGAAAAAGCGCTGATGCTCTGTCTCTGTTCTATACCATCCTGCAGGGAGGAAAGGAGCCGGCTTCCATTCTTCGGGATCTTCTGGAACACTTCCGCAATCTGATGATCTGCAAAGTCAATCCAAAAGCGCCGGAATTTTCCCAGTACGGAGATAAGGCAGATGTTCTCCGCTCCGATGCCTCCCGGCTTCCGGAGCCTTATCTGGATTCGCTTTTTGATTATCTTCATCAGGCACTTCACGAAACAAAAAGAAGTTCTTCCCCAAGGCTCAGCGCAGAAATGGGACTTCTTCACCTGTGCCGCATGAAAGGCTCCCAATCTTTGGAGTCCCTGGCCCATCGGGTAAGCCTTCTGGAAGAAGAACTGGAAAACATGAAAAGGAACGGCATGCCCCTGAGACAGGAAAATGCTGTATCTGCTCCCCCGGCCATGCAGAAACCATCGCCTTCTCCTCTGCCTTCTTTTTC
>NZ_JBJEXP010000053.1:3999-8849 GCF_051885895.1 Dialister sp.
CTCCTGCTGCCGCGCCTTCTGCGCCCAAGCCGGATGCCACACTGATTGATCCGGCCGGTTATCCCGCTCTCTGGCAGAAGGTGCTCAGCTATTTCATGGCGATCCGGAGAATTGATGTATTTACCTGCCTGCGAAAGAGCACACTTATTTACTGCACCCATGCAAGAGCTATCGTTTCTGCTCCCCAGCAGTTCCTGGTAGCAGCAGGCAACAACAAATCCTATCAGAAGGTGGCTGCGGAAGCTTTTGCCAAGATTACCGGATTCCCCATACAGCTGCACACCGTGCTTAAAGGCGGTGAGGAAGAGGCAGCCGCTTTTGCCCTGCTCCAGTCTTCCCGTCAGGCAGCACCGGTTTCTGCAGCTGCACCGGCCAATGAATACCACCTGGTTTCCAAAGACCGCATTCCGGAAAGAGACAGGCAGGATCCATCCTTAAATGAAGCCTTGAAAATAATGACGGACTGTGATATATATGAAAAGACTGAATCATGATATACGGAACTGCTGAACTTGTACAATGCACTTCCGCAAAGATACGGTTGATTCAAAAATTTCCTATTCCCATATAACCTGAAGGAGGAACCATTATGTTCGGAAATAAAGCACAGATGCAGAATATGCTGAAAAAAGCAAGAAAAATGCAGGAAGAACTGCAGAAAAAGCAGGAAGAGCTGAAGAAGCAGACGGTGGATGTATCCGTAGGCGGCGGTGCTGTTTCTCTTACCATGAACGGTGAAAAACAGATCGTAGCTCTTAAAATTTCCAAGGATGCCATTGATCCGGAAGATCCGGAAATGCTGGAAGACCTGATCACCACCGCTGTCAATGAAGCAGGAAAGAAAGCCGACGATATGGTACAGAAGAGCATGAGCCAGGTCACCGGAGGCCTGGGCCTTCCCGGCGGCATGTTCTAATGAATAAAGAACTGGAAGAGGTGGCCCTGCAGTTCAGAAAGCTTCCCGGCATCGGCGTCAAAAGTGCACGGCGTCTTGCCTACTACATGCTGGAGCGTCCACAGGAGGAAGTAGACACCTTTCTGGACACTATAAAAAATGCCAGAAGCAAAGTCTGCTACTGCTCTACCTGCTGCAATCTTGCCACATCCGATCCCTGTGAAATCTGCAGTGATGACCGGCGGGACCACTCCACCATCTGTGTAGTGGAGCAGCCTCAGGATGTCACCGCCATGGAGCAGAGCCAGGAATACCACGGTGTGTACCACGTCCTTCACGGTGTCCTCTCCCCCCTGGACGGCATAGGTCCGGAGCAGCTGAAAATCAAGGAGCTGCTGAAGCGGCTGGAAAGCAGCGAGGTGAAGGAAGTCATCATTGCCACAGATCCTGACACGGAAGGAGAGGCTACCGCCTATTATCTGTCCCGTCTCATCAAACCGGCAGGCATCAAAGTGACCCGTATCGGCCGGGGCATTCCTGCCGGCGGTGCCGTAGGCTATACTGACGGCATCACTCTGGCGGGCGCCGTGGAAAACAGAAAGGAAATCTGAATATTATGCTCGAGTCCTTAGGCGCACTTGGCGGTTATGGAATTACAAGCGTTATTGTCATTATCATCGCCTTTTTCCTTTTCGCCAGGTTTGTAAAAAAAATTATCGGAAATATCATTATGGGCGGACTTCTCTTCTGGCTGCTGAATGCCATAGGGATTACCCATATGACGCTGACCACCATGCACGGCATTGTGGTTGCCCTCTTCGGCGTTCCCGGTACTATCGTGCTGGCCCTGCTGAATCTGGTAGGATAAAATCATAGTAAAAGCCCCTGAAAAATGATTTCATTTTTCAGGGGCTTTTTTATGACCGGAAATTTTCCCGCTGCATTCTCTGCGTCAGGTTCAGGAATCCGTCTTTTCCGCCAGCTCATCCCATTTTTCATAGAGCTTATCCAGCTTCTTTCTGGCATCTTCATATTCTTTGGCCAGCTCTTCATAGTTTTCCGGATTCATTCCCATCTGCACCGTATACATTTTTACCGTTGCTTCCAGGCGGCCGATTTCCATTTCCACATGATTCAGCTTGGAAACATCTGCCGGCGAGGATTCTGTCCTGGCCTGATGCTCCTTCTCTACCGGTGCCTGCTTTTCCGTTTCAGCAGTGTCTTCCTCTTCGGCTTCTCCGTTTCTGTCTTTTTCAAATTCTTCCAGATCTTTCTTCTTTTCCCTGTAGTAGCTGTAATTTCCGAGGTATTCCGTCAATTTTCCCTGATCCAGTTCAAGGATCCGATCAGCCACTTTATCCAGGAAATAACGGTCATGGGATACCACAAGGCAGGTGCCGCCAAAGGCCTGAATCGCATCTTCCATAATTTCCCTGGTAGGAATATCCAGATGGTTCGTCGGTTCATCCAGAATCAGAAAATTCGGTTTTTCCAGGAAAAGGCAGAGGAGCGACAGTCTGGCCTTTTCGCCGCCGGAAAGCATGCCTACCGTTTTGAAAACATCATCGCCCCGGAAAAGGAACATGCCCAGCACATTTCTGGCTTCCTTCTCTCCAAAATTAAATGTATCCCGGATTTCATCCAGCACTGTAAGCTTTGGATGGAGGCGCTCCTGTTCCTGGGAATAGTATCCCATTTTCACATTGTTCCCCATCTGGATAAATCCTGCATCCGGTTTCTTTTCTCCTGTAATCAGCTTCAGCAGGGTCGTCTTGCCTGCGCCGTTAGGTCCGATAAGCCCTACGGTCTCACCTTTTTTAACATGGATCGTCAAATTCTTAAAAAGAACATGCTTCCCATAGGATCCTTCTACCCGGAGTATGTCCAGTACCTTGTCCGCGCATTCCTGGGGCGGATCAAAATGGAACCGGAGCACTGCCTGATGCACCGGTTTTTCCAGCCTTACAAGGCGGTTCAGCTGAGACTGACGCCCTCTGGCCTGCTTTGATTTGATGCCTGCCTTATAGCGGCGGATGTATTCTTCTGTTTCCTTAATATGTTCCTGCTGCTTGTCGTATGCCTTCAGATAGGCCTTGTCCTGATTTTCCTTTGTTTCCATATACCGGGTATATCCGCCGCGGAAGGAACGGATATGATGATTTTCCAGATCAATGATTCCCGTGGCTGCTGCATCCAGGAAATAGCGGTCATGGGAAATCATGAGAATGCCCCCTCTGTAGGAGCGGAGATATTCTTCAAGCCATTCCAGCATCCCCATGTCCAGATGGTTTGTCGGTTCATCCAGAAGAAGAAAATCCGGATGACGCACAAAAGCAGCGGCCAGATTGATTCTGACTTTCTGTCCGCCGGAGAAGGAATGGATATCTCGGTCCCAATCAGAATCAGAAAAGCCAAGGCCCATCAAAATTTTACGGGTAGTGGATTCATAATCATAGCCGCCCAGGAACTCAAACCGTTCTTCTGCTCTGCCGTAATCAAGCACCAGCTTTTCATCATTCTTGTGATTCTCCAGTTCCCTGGCCAGATGCTCCATTTTATCCTTATAATAAAGTACATCTTTCCAGGCCTCTTCCATTTCTTCCCGGATGGTATGGCTGGTATAGTTAAAATCCTGCCTAAGATAGCCGATAATGGCGCCATCACTGGCTTTGACCGCGCCCTTGTCCGCTTCCTCTGTTCCCATGATGCATTTTAAAAGCGTAGTCTTGCCGGCGCCATTGGCACCTACCAGGCCGATTCTTTCTCCGCTTCTTATATCAAAAGAAACATTTTCAAAAACGGTTTTGATTCCAAAGGATTTTGATAATCCGCTGATTCTTAAAATTGCCATTTCTTTCTCACTGTTATATACAAAAAGGTGCAAAGGGCAGCAGCTGCTTCTCTGCAGGGCTGAAATCCGCCTTGCCCTTTATTTAAAAAATCCTGTCTGCTGTCATGCAAAAGGCCAAAATCAATTAATTAAATAGAAAATAACGCCGGAAACTTTAAATAAATGTAATATGCCGCCTGCATGTAAGCCTGTCATGAAAGCGGAACCTGCAGGTCATTTTACAATATCCGCTTTTATAATAATTACCACTTCCGATTCATCGGTGGTAGTGCTGCGGCTCTGGAAAAGCTTTCCAAGAATAGGAATATCACCTAAAATAGGAACCTTTCTCATGGTTTTCGCCTGTTCCTTGTCAATCAGTCCTCCAATGGTAAGCATATCTCCTGATTTGAGACGCACCATGGTATTGGCCGAACGGGTAATAATCCGATAGGCCTTCATTTCAGGTACCAGGTAGGGCGTAGATACCTCTGCATGCACATCGGCAGTGATTTCATCCTTATGACTGATCACGGGAGTATAGGTCAGTTTGATGCCTGCATCCTTATATTCGGTGGCCGTAGTCTTGACACCATTTTCCATATGTTCCACAATCACCGGAATTCGGCTGCCGATCAGGATTTCCGCTTTTCTGCCATTCATGGTAACCACATTGGGGCGCGCCAGCACCTTGGCCTTGCCTTCTGTCACCAATGCATTGAGCCTGGCCTGAAAGAAAAAGGTATAGGGATGGCCCGTCAGAGAACGGCCATAGGAAATTCCGGCATACCCGTCGGGAATGGTCACATCCCATCCATTCCTTTCTATGTTCCTGATTCTGGGATTTCCATCGCTGTCATACAGCACATTGCCGCTGTCGTCCGTCACGTAGCGCTGTTCACTCCAGCTGTCCCGTTCATAAGAAGCGCTTCCTGTCAGGCTTTTAAAATCCCAGTCGATGCCAAGCTCCTTGGCATAGCTCTTGTTAACTGCTACGACTTCCGCCTCTACCTTGACCTGCTTTTCCGGCACATCCAGAACTCTGACCAGATTTTCCGCCTGCATCAGTTCCCTGGGCGTGCCGCTCACAATGACTGCATTGGCCGAAGGACTGACTGCCACTTT
>NZ_JBJEXP010000053.1:8949-10470 GCF_051885895.1 Dialister sp.
CTGTCCAGAAAAGAATCTGCGGCCTCTATAGAAAGAGGAAAAAGGCAGGCCAAAAGAGCACAGCAGAAAAACAGGCCTGCCTTCCCGGTTTTCACATAGAGAGCTGCAGTGTGTTTCCTCCGGATATGAGAGTGATTCCTCTTTCCTGAATTTCCGATACTTTCCATAGGCCAGCCTGCTCTCCTTCTCTTACAACCATGGATGTCCCGTCCAGCTCCAGAATCGCCCTTCGGTCAGAGCGGTAGGCCATGATACCCTTCAGTACAGGCATCCCGGAAAAAGACCGGTTTTGTTTTTTACTCGCTTCCTTTCCTGTTTCCAGTGAAAAAGCCTTTGATTGATCCACTTTCCCTATGGCAGAAGAAGGGACAGACTTTCCTGCTTCTGCCAGAGCATCGCTGTGGAAGGGATCCTGCAGCGGCTTTCCTCTTCGATGGAGTGCTGCATCATATTTCAGGGAGACTTCCTCCTCTTTGACCGGCAGGACTTCTACAGGAGCTGCCGAAACAGGCTCCTTTTCCGGTAAAAGTCTGCCTGCCGTGCCTCCTCCGTAAATCCCCCATAAGGTCAGAAGGACAGCCGCTGCTCCTCCTAAAGGAAGCATCCATTTCCTCTTGTCAGCCAATGGAAGCCCTCCTTTCCTCAAAGAAACAGAAACTGCTGCCTTCTTCCCCTGCGAACCATACCTCAGCACAGGAACTGTCGCCCCTGTGCTCAAAAAGCAGATTCATTATTTTGTAAATCCGGCCTTCTGCTGCCGGGCGCTGTAATTTTCAGAACTTGAAGTCCTTCGGCATAATCATGAACCGGGTTTCCTTTTCAATATCATCATACCGGATCCACGCATAGAAGGAATGCAGATCCCTGTAGTATGTCCAGTACCGATGATCCAGCCGGCCATCCTTCGTATCGATGGTCCAGGCCAGGCTGAAGGCATCCATCTTGGTTGCCTGCCAGCGGAATCCCAGACTCAGCGGCTTATCACTGCTGTAGCTGTCATAGTAGTAGGGAGTATATCCCTTGAGGTCACGGTCCGTATAGTACACCCAGCCTGCCAGAGGTCCGTAGCCGCCGGAAAGTCCCAGAGAATAGTAGCTGTTGCGGCGGATATTATCCGAATAACTGTAATAATCCTTTGCATAGCCCGCTTTCCAGCTGAAGTTCATAAATTTCCCCAGTTTCCACGGATCGCCGGAAATATAAAGGTCAAAGCCTTTGTAGGCTCCTTTGATATCTCTTCCATTCTGATTCTCATCCCAATAGCCCAGTTCTCCATGGCCTCCCACATAGAAGCGGGAGTTAAAGAGATAGAAATGGCTGGTGTCAAACTCCAGGGACGGCCGTTTTTTCACCCAGATACCACCGTCATCATTGGTGGAGCTTTCCTCCTCTGCATAACGGAAACGTACAGTACCAACAGGTGTCCGGTAGCGCAGACCGACATCCGGTTTATAGCCGGCCTTGGTATACCAGCGGTTTTTCATATAAAAGGTCATGTCCGGATCATGGTCAATGGGCACT
>NZ_JBJEXP010000054.1:0-2166 GCF_051885895.1 Dialister sp.
AGCTGCAAAGATATGAAGCTAAGATAAATCAATTGGAGTTACCCGATAGGCTGCTCAAAGAAGTGTATGTCATTCTTCTGCAGTCTGCTCTATTTTATGGAGAGGGCATCTCCATGGCAGGCCTGATGAAAGAAACCGGCAGGAACAGAGGAACGATTCAGAAAAGGCTGGATATGATACCTGAAAATCAGATGATTGTGTCAAAGATGGGAAAAACCAGGTATTACAAGCTGAACCTGATGATGTTTAAGGACATTTGAGGGGAGTGTCTGCCTTCCGCTTACCGCTGTCCGTGGCCCTGCATGTTTCCCGCCGACTGGTATTTATCGGTATTTCTTTCACTTGCAGTTCTTACCGAGATCCTTCGCTGCTCTCAGGATGATATGTGGGAGGCGGGAAGGATAGGAGTGTCAGTACAGTGCTTAATTTTTCGGACCTGTTTTCACCGCTTTGCGGACACGCTCACGGTCGGGCAACGAAATAACGGCTTGAAGTTAAAGTCTTTTTGTAATGAAGAAAGACCCTTTTATGAAAGGAGTATGATTTGCAACAAAAGTCAGGCAGGAATATGGAATAAGTAAATGGTTTCCACAATTATGAATTCTTAAGTCCCATCCACCAGTCCTGGTGTTCCAGGTACCAGTGGATGGTCTTTTTGATTCCCTGGGGGAGTTTTGTTTCCGGCATCCAGCCCAGATCCTTATGAATTTTGGTCGGATCTATGGCGTAGCGGCGGTCATGGCCTTTTCTATCCGGTACATGGGTGATAAGGCTTTCCGGTTTTCCCAGTTCCCTGAGAATAAGCTTTACGATATCCATGTTTGCCATTTCATTATGACCGCCGATGTTGTAGATTTCACCGGGTTTTCCCTTTTGAAGGATCAGGTCGATGGCTCGGCAGTGGTCTTCCACATAAAGCCAGTCTCGTATGTTTTTACCGTCGCCATACACGGGAATGGGCTGATTGGCCAGGGCTTTCTGCAGCGTGAGAGGAATCAGTTTTTCAGGAAATTGATAAGGCCCATAGTTATTACTGCAGCGGGAAATCGTGACAGGCAGGCCGTAGGTGCGGCAGTAGGCACCTGCAAGAAGGTCAGCGCCGGCTTTGGAGCTGCTGTAGGGGGAGCTGGGGCGGAGCGGGGTCTTTTCAGTGAAGAAGAGATCAGGCCTGTCTAAGGGAAGGTCGCCGTAGACTTCATCGGTGGAAATCTGGTGATAGCGGAGTATGCCGTATATACGGCAAGCGTCCATGAGGACGGAGGTGCCGATGACATTGGTTTCCAGAAAAATTTCCGGATTCTTGATCGACCGGTCTACATGGGATTCGGCGGCAAAGTTGACTACTATATCCGGATGTTCTTCTTCAAAAAGATGATAGACCGCTTTCCTGTCGCAGATATCCATTTTTACAAATCGGAAATTCGGTTTATTCATGACCGGCGTCAGGGTAGATAGATTGCCTGCATAAGTCAGCTTATCCAGGCAGATGATTCGATAGTCCGGATATTTCTTCATCATGTAAAATATGAAATTAGAACCGATGAATCCGGCACCGCCGGTAATGATGATGGTCATAGCATGCTCCTTGACAGGAAATGAATGAAATGAGAAAAAGGAGAGGCAGGGCTGCTGCAGGACAGGGGCCCTTTTTATTTTTATTATAGGGAGAATCCGGACTCGGCACAATCATAAAGGCAGTGTGCGCTTTCTGTAAAAGGAGCGATTCTTCTTTTTTTCTAACGTGGAAGGATAAGAAGATAATCAGACTGCAGTGTAGAAAGAGAAATAGAACAAGATAGAAGAAACTTTTTATGAAGTATGCTTAACTTTCCACTTAACATTTCTATATATATGTATTATAATATAAAAGGAGATCGGAGTGATTCCAATGGTCTTGCAAAGGAGGTCTTTACCATGGAAAAAAAGATGGATAAAGAAATCAAAAAAGGCGTAGTATTGGATGAGAAGATCACCAAGGGAGTGGAGGAACTGCGCAGGGACAGCCCGGCAGCAGCTTACAAAGCGGGAAAAATTCTGGAAACCCAGGATACCGTATTCAATAATGAACCTTCCGGACTTCCCAGTGACTCCGACAGGTAAGTTTGAAATTGTTATGATATGATTTTAGCCCTGATGTTTGAGAACATCAGGGCTTTTTTTATGGCA
>NZ_JBJEXP010000055.1:0-10202 GCF_051885895.1 Dialister sp.
TACCTGTCAAAGCCAGTATAAATGATAACTGTCGGCAGCGTAAAACCTTCACATCTGCGCCAAAGGCAGCATATAAAACTCATGGCCGCGAAGCGGCGATACCATACCCTTTGAACCCTCCGAATCACGATTTAGAATATTTCTTCAAAAAATCTCTTGACAAGATTTCTGAACCGTGATAAAGTACGTACAACGAAACGATGAAGAAAAGAGTAGGCAGCCTGAAGACGGCCAAGCGAGTCCGGAGAGTGAAAGCGGACACGGATAAGGTGCTGAAGTGCATTTCTGAGTGAGGCAGGTTGAAATGACAGTAGGCCTTCCCGGGAACTCCCGATACAGAGTCAGGGTTTGATAGAACCTTCAAAGGTATGTCTGGCGACAGGCATATGAAATTGGGTGGAAACACGAAGCTATGGCTCTCGTCCCTTAGGGACGGGAGCTTTTTGTTATGGAAGAAAGGATGAAAAGGAATGGGCAGACTGATAGCAAGAAAACTGAATGAACTGGAATGGGGTCTTGCAGGATGCCTGCTTTTCCTGGGCATTTCTTCTCCCGCATTTCACCAGTTTTACAAGAAGTAAGTTTATGTTCTGACAGGGATCGGAAGAGCTCCGCTTTACAAGAAGCAGAACGGGAACAGGTGCCCGATTCGCAGGAGCTCGAGGACTCTGAGCAGGGAAATAGGAGCAGGACTTATTTAAAGCCTGTATCCATCATGTCCCGGGCCTTATGGCCCGGGGACATATTTTTCATATCAGGCGATGAAGAAAAGAGTACCTTTCTGAAAACGGCCAAGCGAGTCCGGCTGATGGAAGCGGATACGGATAGGAAAAGGAAGTGCATTTCGGAGCTGCAGGACTGAATTAAGTAGGCTCTGCCGGGGAGGCCCGTTACAGCCGGAGGCACTGTTAGGTGCCTGCTGAGACTGGTCTATGGAAGACCGGTGAAATTGGGTGGAATCACGAGACCTCGTCCCTTTGGATGAGGTCTTTTTTATATACAGGAGGTACAAGCCATGAATGGAAGCCGCCGATGTCATAAGGATAATTCCTTAACTGGACCTTTTAAAAATTGAAAAAACTTTATTTAACATAGGAGACATCACATGACAGAGAGTAGAAGAGATTTAATCGCCAAAGTTTTCAATAATGAAAAAGCAGACCGGGTGCCGGTGGGATTCTGGCACCATTTTCTGGGAGATGAGGTGGGAGCAGATGCTTTTTCCCATCCGGAACTGACGAATCAGGTGCTGGCGGGACAGGCCGATTTCTATCAAGCCTTCCAGCCGGACCTTATCAAAATTATGACGGATGGCTACTTCAGTTATCCCTTAGATGAACTGAAAAAGCCCCTTTCCTCGCCTCTGGATTTGAAGGATATCAAGCCGTTGGGCAGGGATTCGGACTGGTTCCGCTTCCAGATTTCTTACGCAAAGAAGCTGGCAGCTCTCTACGGAAAGGAAGTACCTCTTTTCTACAATCTTTTCGCTGTTCCAAGGACCATTGAATTCATGCAGAGCACTATAGGCCATCCGGTGGATATCGCTTCCTGGATTCAGGATTATCCGAAAGAAACAGCTCACGTATTCGACGTGATTTCCAAAGACTACGCAGACCTGGCAAAGGCCCTCATTGAAGAAGGCGGCGTGGACGGCATTTACCTTTCCGTCAACAATATCAGCTATGACAGGCTTACGGAAGAAATTTATGAAAAACAGGTGGCGCCATATGAAGTGAGGATTCTGGAGGCAGCTAATGAGGCCGGCGGCAGCAATATCCTCCACATCTGCGGATACCATGGCTTCCATAATCATCTGGAATGGTACAGAGACTATCCTTTCAAGGCTGTGAACTGGGCGGTCAGAGTGGAAGGAGTTCCTCTGAAGGAGGGAAAGGAGCTGTTCCATGGTAAGGCAGTGATTGGCGGATTCGGGCAGACGGAAAAGGATGTCATTTATACAGGAACTCAGGAAGAAATCGAAGAAGAAACAAGGAATATTCTGGATGAAGCCGGCACCACCGGCGTGGTTCTGGGAGCTGACTGCACGATTCCGCGGGATACCGATGTGAATCATCTGGCATGGGTTCGTGAAGCGGCAGACAGGTACGGGAAATAAGGGAGAGGGATTATGATGAAACTGAAAACAGTCATTAAAGCAGCACTCATTGCAGGTACGGTAGGTATTGCGCTGACAGCAGCAGGCTGCGGTGGAAATAAAGCGGATTCCGCCAAGGCCGCTTCAGGAAACGGCGGTAAGAAAATTGTAAAAGTGGCTCATACAGCTCACTATTTCCCCTACGACTATGTAGATGATAATAACAAGTCTGACGGTATGGAAGTGGCGGTCATGAAAGAAGTGGCTAAGAAGCTGCCGCAGTATGAATTCCAGTATTTCCCCACTTCCGATGATGATCTGCTCATCGGCGTAGAATCGGGAAAATATGATATCGGTACCAAGGGAATCTGGAAAACGCCGTCCAGGGAACAGAAATATATATTCCCGAAGAATAACATTGCCGCTTCTGTCATCGGTGTGACCATCCGAAAAGAAGATTCCGACACCATCAAGAATCTGGATGATTTTGCCAAAGCAGGCAAAAAGCTCGTTCCTATTGCTCCGCAGAATGCACAGTACCAGGTTATCCAGGATTATAATGCAGCCCATCCGGATCATCCCATCAATTTGGAGGCTTCTGAAAATTTCCAGGTAGCCGATGCCTACAGCTGGGTGCTGGAAGGCCGGTATGACGGATACTTCTCCATCGAACTGGAATACAAGAAGAATGTGGAAGCCCCGGATGCTCCCTACAAAGATTTCAAGGATAAATTATTCTACTTCCGGTATAAGGCTCTCCCCACCTATGCTCTCATCAACAAAAATGACAAGGAACTGGCTGAACAGGTGGATAACGCACTGGGAGAACTGAAAAAGGAAGGAAAGATCGCAGAACTGGAAAACAAGTATTTCGGCGAAGAAGTAAGCAAGCTGCTTGACCAGCAGTAATGGGGCTATTCCCGCTGACAATCCACTAATTCACTATTACAGGACAGGAGGTGTTTTCTATGATGCAGTCAAGACCATTCAGTCCGGAGGTGATTTTCACATCCATACCGGCGCTGCTTCCTTATTTGAAGGTAACCCTGCTTGTGGGGATTACCAGTATTATTACCGGCTCCCTTCTGGGAATGCTGCTGGCATGGGCCAAGATTTCCGGAAATCGACTGATCCGGTCCCTGGCTGACGGGTATACCTATATCATCCGCTGCACGCCTTCTATCGTTCTTCTGTTTATTGTATTTTACGGATTACCCAAGTTTGTGGAGGCATCCTTTGGCATTGATATGGATAACCTATCCCGGGCTTTGTTTGTTATCATTACCTTTACGCTTCTCTTTGGCGCTTATGTGTCAGAAGTTTTCCGCTCCGCCTATGAAACGGTGGAACGGGGACAGTATGAAGCGGCGGTCACCATCGGCCTTACGCCGGTGCAGGCATTCTTCCATGTCATGCTTCCCCAGGCAGCAGTCATTGCCCTTCCGAATTTCGGAAATTCCGTCATCAATCTGATGAAGGAAAGCGCACTGGCCTATACCATCGGCCTCATTGATCTTCTGGGGCGTACAAATCTTATTATTTCAAAAAATTACGGAGCCTACGGCATTGAACTTTACATCGCCTGCATGCTTATTTACTGGCTCCTCAGCATCATTATTGAACGAAGCTTCCTGAAGATGGAAGCCCATTTGAACCATAAACGGATTAAGGTAGAGGAGGGTTGACCATGGAGCTTGATATTTCATTTATGGAGCGGGCCTTTCCCTTCCTCATCAAGGCTATTCCGGTAACCCTTTTCATTACGGCTGTTGTGCTTCTTCTTTCCTTTGTACCCGCCTTCATTATGGCGGAAAAAAGGATAGGCGCCAGAGGACCGGGAGAAAGGCTGATCAAATTATATGTGTCCTTTATCCGCGGCACGCCGCTGGTACTGCAGATTCTTCTCATGTATGCCCTCCTTCCCAGTGTGCTGAATTCCATTGTCAAAGCCATGGGTCTGCAGTTTGATGTATTCCGTGGAATCAATCCTCTGTGGTATGCCGTCATCGTGTTCACGCTGAATACTACGGCCCTTCTTTCCGAAGTGTTCCGGTCCGCCATTATGAGTGTATCGGAAGGGCAGATGGAAGCAGGACTTACCATTGGCCTTACGAAATTTCAGACCAATGTGCAGATTATCATTCCCCAGGCTCTCACCTCGGCTCTGCCCAATATCTGCAATCTGACGGTGAATCTGATCAAAGGCACATCCCTGGCCTTCTTCATGGGTATCAAGGATATCATGGCTGCCGCTAAAATCCAGGCGGCTTATGGATACAACTATATAGAAGCGTATCTGGAAGTCTTCATTCTTTATATCATTATCTGCACCATTGTACAGGTGGCTTATAAAATTTTTGAAAAACATGTGGGCCTGTATCGTACTGTGGGCGAGGAGGGGTAATATGCTGGAAATATCTCATGTAAAAAAACACTTCGGAAAGCAGGAAGTGCTGAAAGATGTCAATCTGAAAGTTGAGAAAGGCGATGTCATCGTTATCCTGGGGCCCTCAGGCTCCGGAAAGACCACATTTCTCAGAAGCCTGACCTTCCTTGAAAAAGCAGACGCCGGAGAAATGCTTTTTGATGATAAAAAGCTGGATCTCCATAAAGCTTCCTCTAAAGAAATCGCCTGGGTTCGCAAGCATACAGCCTTTGTATTCCAGAATTACAACCTTTTCGCTAATAAAACGGCTCTGGAAAATGTGATGCTTGGACTCACGGTAGGAAGAAAGATTCCCAAAGAGACAGCAGAAGGCATTGCAAGGCGGGCGCTGGAAGAAGTAGGCCTGTCGGATCGGGCGGATTACTATCCTTCCCAGCTTTCCGGCGGTCAGCAGCAGCGTGTAGGCATCGCCCGGGCTATGGCGGTCAAGCCGGATGTGATTTTCTTTGATGAACCTACATCGGCTCTGGATCCTGAGCTGGTAGGCGGTGTTCTGTCGGTCATGAAGAAACTGGCTGCAGACGGTGTTACCATGGTGGTGGTTACCCATGAAATGAAATTCGCCAGAGAAGCAGCGACTAAGGTGGTATTCATGGACGGCGGCGTCATCGTGGAAGAAGGAAGCCCTGAAGAAATCTTTACCCATCCCAAGGAACAGAGAACCCGTCAGTTCCTGCGCCGTATTCTGGATCGAGAACCGGAAACGGAAGAAAAGGAATCCTCTGCTTCCCTTCCGCTGGGGACACCTCTTCCGGATGCACTGCCTGACATGGCATAAAGGAGGAAATCATGAAACGTTTCCAAAATACAGTCACTCTGGTTACCGGCGGAAACCGGGGCATAGGGCGGGCCATTGCTCTCCGTCTGGCTTCGGAAGGAGGAAAGATTATTCTCTTCGGCCGAAAGGAAGAGGATAATAAGGCAGTGGAAAACGAGATCCTGCATACCTTTGGGACAGAAGTGCAGAGCTGTGCGGTGGATGTTTCCTCTGAATCCTCCGTAAAGAAAGGCGTGGAAGAAGCGCTTTCCCGTTTCGGCCGGGTGGATGTGCTTATCAACAATGCGGGAATCTGCCGTTTGTCCACACCTTTTGAGAAGATCCGCCGGGAAGATTGGGATGAAACTTTATCCGTTAATCTTTATGGTATGATTTATGTGACCCGGCTTTTGATTCCAGAACTCAGGAAAAAGGGAGGGAAAATTATTAATATTGCCTCTCTGGCAGGAGAAGTAGGAGGCATTGCCACTTCTGCCGACTATGTGGCAAGCAAGGCGGCCCTGCAGGGCATTACCAGATCCCTGGCCCGGGAACTGGGGCCTTATCACATCAATGTAAATGCCATAGCGCCGGGATTTGTCCGTACGCAGATGACGGAAAAAATGAGCATCAATCTTTCCTCCATTCCTCTGCGGCAGGTGGCGGAACCGGAAGATATTGCCGCTGCAGCAGCTTTTCTTGCTTCCGACGATGCCAGACTGATTACCGGCACCACTCTGGATGTAAACGGCGGACTGTATATGAATTGAATCTGCTGCTAATCTGCCCTGCTGTCATTTCAAGCGGAGAGAAGGAGCGTCGAGAAATCTTACTCCTCCATTGTATAAGCCGCATCGTGGCAGGAGATCTCTCGACCCGGAGTTTCCATAGAACAAAAATATTTCTCACTTATAACGGCGTACAGCTCCGCTCGAGATGATGCGGCGGGCAGCATACTGCCGTTTTAATCATTTTCAAGAGAATACAAGAATAGTAAAGATGAGCTGCAAAGAAATGATTTACATTTTTTCACAGTCCCTTGTGGTGAAAGGAAATCCATATGAATGCAGTAGGAAAGCCTCTTATGATAGAGGCGCAGGGCAGCTTTGCTGCCGGTGGTAAAGTTATCCATGAAGAAGGAATCTATGAGGAATCCCATGCCCTGTCTCCGGAAGGACAGAAAAAGCATGTAGACCAGGGGTATGTGTTTTATCAGGTACCGGTACATGCAAAGAAAAATGCGCTTCTTTTCCTCCACGGCGCCGGACAGAGCGGTGCCTGCTGGGAAACGACACCGGATGGCAGGGAAGGCTTCCAGACGATTTTTCTGCGGAAAGGATACAGCGTATACCTTATGGATCAGCCCCGGCGGGGAAGAGCCGGAAGCAGCGGCGTGGAGGGGAAGGTGACTCCTTCGGCAGATGAAGCCTTGTGGTTTGATATTTTCCGTTTCGGCCATTATCCAAACTATTTTGAAGACACGCAGTTCCCGAGGGAAAAGGAGGCGGAAAATCAATTCTGGTGCAGGGGAACGCCAAATACAGGATCTTTTGATCCGAATCTTACTGCAGAAGCTGTTTCAGAAACAGTAAAAAGAGCAGGAGATACCGTTCTTGTCACCCATTCCCAGGGCGGGTCGCCGGGATGGCTGGCAGCTGTGAAAAATTCGGGCATCAAGGGCATCATTGCGCTGGAACCGGGAGTGGGATTTGTATTTCCGGAAGGCGAAGTACCGCCGCCTCTGGCCTCTTCCAGCCCCTTTGGCGCACTCAAAGGAGTGCCTGTTCCGGTGAAGGATTTTGATCGACTGGCAGAAATTCCCATTCTCATGATTTTTGGAGATCACATACCGGAAAAGCCAAGTCCCCATGGCGGTGAAGATAACTGGCGAGTCCGTCTGGAGGAAGCCCGCCTCATGGCGGATACCATCAATCGGCATGGCGGAAATGCCCGGATTCTTCACCTGCCGGATATAGGAATTTACGGAAATACTCATTTCCTTTTTGAAGACAGAAACAATCAGGTCATAGCGGATATCATGGACCGGTGGATGAGGGAACAGGGGCTTGGATGACAGGCGGGTTCCGAAATCCGCTGTCAGCTGACCGTCGTTATCAACGCCATGTCCGGCCTGCTTCCCTGTCATTTCGAGCGGAGTACAGAACCGCCATGAAATCCAAAGTACCATGGCGTTGATGAAACGGAGTCGAGGAATCCCCTTGCAGAATGGAATGGTATTTAATCTCATCTGGGGCACGCACCAAGTGAACCCTTCGCCACTATGTGGCCTTCTTTCCCCTGATAAAAGGGCAAGCGAGCACTGGCACTCAGGATGACGCTGAGAGGCGGGAGGGTAATCCTGTAATGCTGACTTTATGCTCATTACCGTCGAAGGCAGTGATACCACCACCCTTTGAACCCTTCTGAACTTTTTGAACCTTCTAAACCCTTTATTTCCACTAAAAAGCAGGTATTGACAACAGTCTTTTTCCGTGATACTGTATGAATATCAATAGAAAACGATGAAGAAAAGAGTAGTCATACGGAATACGGCAAAGCGAGTCCGGAGAGTGGGAGCGGATACGGATAGGTTGATGAAGTGCATTTCCGAGTTTGGCGGGCTGAAAGACAGTAGGCTTTCCCGGGGGCTCCCGATACAGAGCAGGGGTTTGTTAGAACTCATGGAGATATGTCCGGCGACGGATATATGAATTTAGGTGGAATCACGGGTCTCCCGTCCTGAAAAGGATGGGAGACTTTTTGTTTTGTAAGAAATCATCATAAGGGGGAAATACCTATGAAAAAATCTGTAAAAATTGCATCCATTGCACTGGCTTCTCTTCTGGCTGCCGGTATTTTTGCCGGCTGCGGCGGCGATCAGAAGGCTGCCTCTTCCTCAGCTGCAGCAGCTGATGGCAAGACTTCGGTGAAGCTGGTACTTTCCAGTACGGAAAGACCGCTTTCCTGGGCAGATGAAAACGGCAAGATCCAGGGCTATGAATATGATATCTGGCAGGAAGTCAATAAGAACCTGAAGGACTACCATCTGGACATTCAGGCTGTTCCGCCGGAAACCCAGGACGTAATGATGGAATCGGGCGATGCCAAGGTCGCTTCCGGCGGCTACTACAGAACACCACGCCGTGAACAGGACTATATCGTGCCGAAAACACCGATTGGCGTTTCTTCCGTTATGGTGTATATGTCCAAAGAAAATGCCCAGAAATACCACAGCCTGGAAGATGTGATTAACGGCGGCGGTAAGCTGGTGCCAAATACACCGAACGGCGGTATTTATAAAGTGCTTACGGACTGGAATGCAGCTCATGGCAACATTATGAAAGAAGTACCTATCCAGGACGGTCTGACTCCGGCAGAACGGCTGACTTCCCTGAAGAACGGCCAGTATGATGCTCTTGTATATCCGAATAACCTGGGCGTGGAAGACATTGCCAAGGCCATGAATTTTGAAATTGTAGCTCTGGATAAGCCCATCAAGGTGAATGAAACCGTGGTGATTGTCAATAAGAATGAACAGAAGCTGGCTGATGAAATTGAAGCAGCTCTGGAAAAATTGTCTAAGGACGGTACTCTCCAGAAGATTTCCGAAAAATGGTATCATAGGAATCTTTTTGATCAGCTGAAGGATGCAGGAAAATAATACCAGGACCTGGCATATTTCAAGAATTATATATGTATTATAATAAGGAAAGGAAGGGCCCGGCAGGTTCTTCCTTTTTCCCGCTGCAGAATCAGCATTTAAGGAGGATGTTATGGATAAAAAAATGGATCAGTATATTTCCCATCTGCAGGGAGTCGTGCGGATTCCTACGGTTTCCTCGGTCAATGATGAACATACGGACTGGACGCAGTTTGACCGCCTTCACCAGTATATGCAGGAAACCTGGCCGGCAATTTTCGAAAAACTTTCGGTTACCAGAATAGGCAGGGCAAGCCTTCTTTTTCACTGGAAATCGGAAACACCAATGAAGGATCCGGTCCTTTTTATGGCTCATCAGGATGTGGTGCCTGCCATTCATGAAGAACAGTGGAGCCATCCACCTTTCGGGGGAGAGGTGGACCAGGGCTGTCTCTGGGGCCGGGGAGCGGAGGACTGTAAGTCTGTGCTTACGGCGGAAATGGACGCAGTGGAGGAACTGGTGGAAGAAGGTTTTCAACCGGACTTCGATATTTATCTTTCCTTCGGCCATAACGAAGAAGTGCAGTGCAGCCCCGATAAAAAGGGATCGGTACTCACAGCGGCCTATTTGAAGGAACAGGGAGTGCGCCTCGCCTGCCTTTTCGACGAGGGAGGCAATGTGGAAGAAGGAGAAGACGGGCAGCCGCCGCTGGCACTGGTTGGCATGGCGGAAAAAGCGCCCAATGAATTTGTACTCTATAAGGATGGTGCCGGCGGGCATGCCAGCAAACCGGGGCGGGGCACGGTTCTAGGGGATGTGGCCAGGGCTGTGGCAGCGGTGGAAGCTCATCCCATGCCCTACCGTCTGACACCGCTGGTGAAAGCGCATCTCAAGGCGGTGGCATCTCTGCAGGAAGAACCAAGAAAAAGCCTTGTAAGCCATCCGAAGAGAAACTGGAAGAAGCTGGTCAAACTGGCAAAAAATGACAGGATCATGGATGCGCTTCTCCATACGACCTTTGCTGTTACCATGGCAGAAGGCAGCAGCCAGGCTAATGTGCTTCCTTCCCATGCGGAAGCCACCATGAGTGTCCGCATACTCCAGGGTGATACGGTGGATTCCGTTAAAGAATATCTGGAGTCCATCATGCCCGACGGTGTGAAGGTAAAGGCATCCTATGCGGAAAATCCCCATCCTGCAGGAGAAGTGAAAGGGGATATGTTCAGGCTTCTGTCAGATACCATTCATGAAGTCTATGGGAAA
>NZ_JBJEXP010000056.1:0-9884 GCF_051885895.1 Dialister sp.
CAAAATAATACACAAATTTCTATAGCTTTAAACGTCTGTTTTAAAGTTCTATGATTGTAGTCTTTATCGAAGAGTGCTAAAATATAATCGAACAAATCAATCATATGATTATAAACAACAGTCTGTATTTCGTAATACAGGCTGTACATCACTACATTAACGGTTCGCGGTACTGCCGTGGGCCTCAGGAGGTTTATATCATGAAACCAGTCATTCATATAGGAATCGATGTGGGTTCCACTACGGTCAAGGTGGCCGCCTTATCGCCTTACCTGAAGCTTCTCTTTGGACGATACCAGCGTCATATGTCCGATATCAGAAGCGCTACGCTGTCCCTTTTGAAGGAACTGCAGGAGAAATTTTCCGGCTACCGCATCACCGCCTCCATTTCCGGAAGCGGCGGCATGGGGCTTGCCAAGCTCATGGGGCTTCCTTTCTGTCAGGAAATTCTGGCGGAAACCAAAGCGGTGCAGACCTTCCATCCTGATACGGATGTGATTATCGAGCTGGGCGGTGAAGATGAGAAGATCACCTATCTCCGCAACGGAGTAGACCAGAGAATGAACGGCGCCTGTGCAGGCGGCACCGGTGCTTTTATCGACCGTATGGCCTCTCTTCTGTCCGTGGATGCCCATGGACTGGGAGAACTGGCTTCCAAAGCGGAACGGATTTACCCCATTGCTTCCCGCTGCGGTGTATTTGCCAAGACCGATATTCAGGCGCTCCTCAATGAAGGGGTTTCCCATGAAGACATCGCCCTTTCCGTGTTCCAGTCCGTAGTAAACCAGACCATTTCCGGTCTGACCTGCGGCCGTCCGGTGCACGGCAAGGTGGCTTTTCTCGGCGGTCCGCTCACCTTCCAGCCTGTACTTCGCGAAAGATTCCAGAAGACCCTGGATATTGCCGATGAAGACATGATTGTGCCGGAACACGGGGAACTGTATGTAGCCATCGGCGCTGCGGTTTCTGCCCGTCATGACCGTCCCATGGATCTGGACAGCTGGCTTGCCAAAGTTGAAGAGACAAAGGATGTGGATCTGGGCACTTCCAAAACCCTTCCTCCTCTTTTCGCCAATGAAGAGGAATACCGGGAATTTACGGAAAGACACAGCCGTTTCCATGCTCCCCGGGGCGATATTTCCAAGGCCCGGGGCTCCGTATGGCTGGGAATTGACGCCGGCTCCACCACCATCAAGGCAGTGCTTCTGGATAAGGAAGGCCGCATCCTCTATGAATACTACAGCAGCAACAAGGGTACGCCCCTGGCAGGCGCCAAGAAGATCCTGGCCGATCTGTATGACAAACTGCCCCAGGGCGTTACCATTGCCGGCGCCGGCGTAACCGGCTACGGCGAAGAGCTGATCAAGCGGGCTCTCCAGGCCGATATAGGGGAAGTGGAAACCATGGCCCACTACCGGGGTGCCAAACATTTCCTTCCCGATGTAACCACCATTCTTGATATCGGCGGCCAGGATATGAAATGCTGCCGCATTAAGGACGGCGCTGTGGATGATATCCTCCTGAACGAAGCCTGCTCCTCGGGCTGCGGCTCCTTCCTCGATACCTTTGCCCAGTCCCTGGGTATGGATATCAAAGAATTTTCCCGCATCGCCCTGAAAGCACAGCATCCGGTGGACCTGGGATCCCGCTGCACCGTATTTATGAATTCCCGTGTCCGGGAAGCCCAGAAGAACGGCGTATCGGTAGCGGATATTTCCGCCGGCCTTTCCTATTCCGTCATCAAGAACGCACTGTATAAGGTCATCCGCCTCCGCAAAGCTTCGGACCTGGGAAATAAAGTAGTGGTGCAGGGCGGTACTTTTTACAATGACGCCGTGCTCCGGGCACTGGAAAAACTGCTGAACTGCCATGTCATCCGGCCCGATGTAGCCGGCCTCATGGGGGCTTACGGCATTGCCCTCATTACCCGGGACTCCTGCCCCGAAGGCCATGTCTCTTCCCTGGTCACCCCGGAAGAGCTGAAAGCTCTGACCTATACCAATGAAATGAAGCGGTGCCCCGGCTGCGGCAATCACTGCATGATTACCCTTACCCGCTTCAACGATGGCCGCGCCTTCGTTTCCGGCAACCGCTGCGAACGGGGAGCCGCCATCATGCTGACCGGCAAAACGGCACCGCATTCCTCTCTTCCCAATATTTACCGCTGGAAATACGACAAGATCTGGCATCGCCGCCCCCTGTCGCCGAAGCAGGCAAAGCGGGGCACCGTAGGCATCCCCCGTACCATGAACATGTACGAGGACTATCCTTTCTGGCATGCTTTCTTTACCCACCTGGGCTACCGGGTCCTCCTTTCCAGCGAACAGCTGCGGGACATTCCCACGGAAGCCATGGAAACCATTCCTTCCTATTCCGAATGCTTCCCCGCCAAACTGGCCCATGCCCATGTTTATGACCTGGCTAAACGGCATCCTGATTTCATCTGGTACCCCTGCATAGACAAGGGGCCTGACGAAGGCAGCACCAACAGCTACAACTGCCCCATGGTTGCCTCCTATCCTGAAAACATTCAGGCCAATATGGACGAGGTGCTCTCCAAGTACAATGCCAAGCTGTACCACCCCTTCCTTCCCCTTCATTCCGATGCCATCTTCGGGCGGCTGAAAAAGTTCTTCAAGCCTCTGGGGATTCCGGGCAGTGAAATCGAATCAGCCATTTATGCCGGACGGAATGCAGAGGAAACCTATAAAAAGGAACTGTATCAGGAAACCAAACGGATTCTTGCTGAAATCAAAGAAAAGCATCTTCTGGGCATTGTGCTGGCAGGACGGCCCTACCATGTGGATCCTACGGTAAACCACTCCATTCCTGACCTGATCAACCAGCTGGGCATGGCTGTCCTCTCTGAAGACGGCGTGTCCATGGTGGGCGGTGAATTCCCGAATCTCCGGGTAATGAACCAGTGGACCTGGCACAGCCGCCTCTACAAGGCCGCCGACTACGTGACCCGCCATGCCAATCTGGAACTGGTGGAACTGAACTCCTTCGGCTGCGGCCTGGATGCCGTCGTCACCGACCAGGTACAGGAAATCATGAATAAGAGAGGCCGTCTCTACACCTGCCTCAAAATCGACCAGAGCCTGAATCTAGGTGCTGTACGCATCCGCCTGCGCTCCCTGAAATCGGCCATCGAGGAACGGGTGCAGGAAAATACCAAAGCCCAGCCGATCCTCTATCCAAAGTCCGCTTTTACAGAAGACATGAAAAAGAACTTCACCATTCTGGTGCCGGAAATGTCTCCTATCCATTTCCCCCTTATCGAAGCAGCTGCCAAAAGCGGCGGCTACAATGTGAAGGTTCTTCCACCTGTACGGGCGGATATTGACGAAGGGCTGTCCTGTGTCAATAACGATGCCTGCTACCCTGCCATCATCACCATCGGCTCTCTCATGCGGGCCCTCAAATCCGGCGAATACGACCTGAACCGCACAGCCGTCATGATGTCTCAGACCGGCGGCATGTGCCGTGCTTCCAACTACATCGGCTTCATTCACAAAGCACTGGACGAAGAAGGCCTGTCCCAGATACCGGTCATCTCCCTCAACACCCACGGCTTTGAACCCCAGCCGGGCTTCAAATTCACCCCGGGGCTGGGCATCAAGCTGATCCAGGCCGTAGTTTACGGCGATGCCCTGCAGCAGTGCCTCTACCGCACACGGCCCTATGAAAAGGAACCGGGAAGCGCCGAGACACTCTACCGCAGCTGGCAGAAAAAAGCAGCCGAAGCTATCCTGAAGGGAGAATCTTTCCATCAGTACAAGAAAAACCTCTCCTCCATCATCAAAGATTTCGACCGTCTTCCCCTCAGCGACACACCCCGCCGCCCCCGCATCGGCATTGTAGGCGAGATTTACGTTAAATTCAGCCCCATTGCCAGCAACGATATTGTCCATGCCATCGAAGCCAACGGCGGCGAAGCGGAAACGAGCGGCATGCTTGACTTCTTCCTTTACGGCTCCCTGGACAGCCATTTCCAGAGAAAAGAAATGGACGGCACCTTCAAGGATGACCTGAAAGGCACCTTCACCCGCTATCTCATCGAATGGTACAGAAAGCCGCTGGAAAAGGCGCTGAAGAACTCAAAACGGTTCCATGAAATCACCAGCATAGGAAAACTGGCCAAACGGGCTTCCCAGTATCTTTCCCTGGGCAACCGGGCCGGGGAAGGCTGGTTCCTCACCGCCGACATGATCGACCTTCTCTATCATGAATGCCGCGGTGTGGTATGCCTCCAGCCCTTCGCCTGCCTGCCGAACCATATTACCGGTGAAGGTATGATTCACAAGCTCCATACCGCCTATCCGGAAGCTGTGTTCCTGGCCCTTGACTGCGATGCCAGCGCCAGCGAAGTAAACCAGGCCAACCGTCTCAAACTGATGATGAACGCCTTGACCGAGAAGAAAGAAATGCCGGACGACCTGTCCTTTGTCAGAAAAACCATGAACATCAGAAAGGGTACCACACTATGAGCGCTAGAAAGTTAACCGGAAAAGGCGAAAAAGTCCGTGAAAAAATGATTGCCACCACCGTGCATATTCTCCAGCAGCAGGGCTTCAAGAAAGCCACCGTCCGTACCATCGCCAAAGAAGCCAATGTCAATATCGCTTCCGTCCGCTACTACTTCGGTTCCAAGGAAGAACTCATCGGCTGCGCGCTGGAATACATGATGGGCAATCTGGAAAATATCGTTTCCTATCTGGACGATACCCGCTATACCGCCCGGGAACGGCTGAAAAAATACATCCTCGCCTACTTCCATCTCGCCAGGCAGCACCCTGCCCTTTTCCGTTCCATTTCCAATCCTTCCAGTGAAGACGCCAAGGATACCTACTTCATCTACCTTTCTCTCCTCCACAGCCAGTGCTGGGAAAAGGTCATCCGGAATGTAGCTGAAATCACGGGCTATACCGATGAAAAGGATCTGGAGCTGAAAGCCATGCAGATCTTCTCCGCCGTGGAATTCCCCATTATCCTGGAAAGCAACCGGAGCAATTCCTTCATCTCCGGCTATACCGACGCCGATACTCTGGACCGCTACACCGATATTCTTCTGGATAATCTGGATGAAAAGAAGGAAAAGAGCCATTATCTGAAAGAAATCCTGCAGGGAGCAAAATAAATTTCATGCCTTCCGGACATGGATGGCACCGCTTCAATGCAGGTGATGCGGAAATATATTCCTGCATCACCAGTCCGCTCCCCTGTTTACGAAAGGACATTATGAAATCCTATCCTGTTTTTCTATTTGACCTGGACGGCACTCTTTCCGAGTCCGCACCGGGCATTATCAAGGCCGTGCAGTATGGTCTGTCTTTTGCAGGCATCCATGAAACAGACCCGGCAAAGCTGGAAAGTTTTATCGGGCCTCCTCTGAATGTGCAGATGAAGAAGCTCTACCATATGAGCGACGCCGATATTGTAACTGCGGTCAACCGGTTCCGTGAACTTTACGAAACAAAGGGTATACTGGACTGCCGACCCTATCCGGGACTGGACAGCCTTCTCCGCCAGGCCTCCGAGGAAGGGCATACGCTGGCGGTGGCTTCCAGCAAGCCTGAACCCTTTGTGAAAAAAATCATCCGCCACTTTGGCTTTGATTCCTATTTTTCCGTCATCTGCGGCAGTGATATAGGTGACGAGCTGAAAAAGCGGGCCACCAGGGACCAGAAGGCGCGCATTATCCGAAAAGCCCTCTCCCTGCTGGAAAAGGAAGGCTTTTCCTCTTCCTTCCTTCAGTCCGGCACCGTTATGATCGGCGACACCTTCTACGATATAGAAGGCGCTAAAGAAAACCGCCTGCCTTCCATCGGTGTCACCTACGGCTACGGCAGCCGGAAGGAGCTGGAGGAAGCAGGAGCGGATGCCATAGCCTCTTCCACAAAGGAACTGGCTTCCCTCCTTCTGGGCCATGACTAAAAAAGCATCCGCCGGAAAAACTATACATATATAAAAGAAAATCTCCTGCCTGTGGCAGGAGGTTTTTTGATGGCTCCAGGAAAAGAGCCGCTGCGTTTTATCGTTTTTCCTTATGGATTTTATTTTTATCGTAGGTAATGGAGACCCCGCCGAAGGTGGTAGTCACCATTTCCTTTCCCGCTGTCTGTCCGGCACCGCCGTCACCGGGCCGTACACGGTGGCGGAGGTAAACCGTCTTTCCGGGGACGGAAACGGGCTGGGGCGCTTTATAGGAAGAAGAGCCCTTCTCCGACGGACTGTCCGGTTCTCCCCCCTGCAGAATGTAATCTGCGCAGAGGAGGAAGCGGTCAATGCAGGA
This sequence comes from Dialister sp., assembly GCF_051885895.1. GTDB lineage: Bacteria > Bacillota > Negativicutes > Veillonellales > Dialisteraceae > Dialister. Next base: position 6,296 of record NZ_JBJEXP010000056.1, read on the forward strand.
GGAATCGGTAATAATGCCGGCACCGCAGAGCATGGTGGATATATCGCTGGCTACTGCTGACATTTTCTTCATATTTTCCGCATATTTTTCTACAGAGCAGTTCAGTGTCACTGCCGTCGGTTTGATGAATTCATCGCCCGCAAAAAGGATTCTGTTCTTTCTGTCCAGGAATACAATGCCGCCCTGGGTATGGTTCGGGATTTCAAAGACTTCCAGCACCCTGCCGCCCAGATCGATGGTATCGCCATCCTTGACGATTACGACCGGATAATTGCGGGGAAAATGAATTCCTGCAAAGCTGGCATAGGGGATGGTTGCCAGCGGCACCGTTTCTTTACTCATGTAAGCCGCATCAAAATAGGCATCATTGGCCGTATGGTCAAAATGGTAATGGGTGTTCAGCACATACTTCACCGGCTTGTCCGTAAGGGTCTGACAGAAAGCTCTGAGATTGCCGGCGCCGTAACCGGAGTCAATGCACACGGCATAGTCGTTTCCTGCCGCCAGATAGCAGTAGTCCCCGTCAGAAAGGATCTGCCAGGTATTGTCATTGATCTGCTTCACCTCAAAATGAGCCTCGTCCATGGGAGAAAGGCTGCCGTCGCTGTTTTCAATGAGCACATCCTTCTTCGGAGAGAAATCAATGGATGTGACCGGCGTCCACCAGGACGCCTCTTCCGGGGAATTCACGACCACCGGACTTTCTGCCGTCTGCTCTTCCGCAGAAGCCATGGTAAAACTGCCGGCGGCCAGTGCAGCTGCCAGGAAAAGGATGAGAGAATGTTTCTTCAAAAGATAACCTCCTGACGATAGCCTCCGTCACAGGATACTGCATGCTTTAGGCATGCCTTACTAATAACACGGGATTATTATACTGCACATGCCCGAAAATTGACAGCCTTTTTCTCTTTTATTTCCGTCCTTCATGGGAACGCCTTTTTTCATTGTACATGCGGTATTCTGCTTCCCTCATGCCCTGGGTCAGGGCGGACGCATCAGCCATCCATTGGCCGCCTGCCGATACATGAATGGAGAGGGCCCCTGCTTTCTTCCGAAGGGATGTCAGCGTCTTTCGGAAATCCGGTTCACTGATATCTTCCAGAAAGACCACAAATTCATCGCCTCCCAGACGGTAAATATCATCGACGGGGCAGATGGATTTCAGCATGGAAGTCATTTCTTGCAGCCGGCGGTCTCCCACGCTGTGCCCATAGGTATCATTGGTCTGCTTCAGATTGTTCAGATCCACATAGATAATGCCCAGGGGATGATTGCCGGCCTTCAGTGACGCAAGCCGCTGATTCAGGGCATTTCTGTTGTGCACCCCTGTCAGTATGTCATTTTCGCTGAGGTAGCGAAGCCTGCCCATGAGATCATGGATGTCTTTTTTCTGGGAAAGGTAAACTGCCATGGTTTCCAGCAGGTACTGCAGGTCAATGGAATTGGATGTACCGTAATTGTCCACACCCAGATAGCCTGCCAGGTTATGGTCATGGTACATGGGCGCTTCCATGAGGGAGTGGATATTCTGCTTTTTCAGGCAGTCATAGGTAATGTAGTCCGTATCGTGGATCACTTCAATATCCGGAATGATGACACTGCTGTTTGTTCTCAGATACCGGTCCCAAACGCCCACATATTCCTCATAATTCAGGTCCTGAAGATGGTCGATTTCCGATGTAACCCCTTCTCGGCACCATTCAAAGGTATTGGAAATCCGATCTCCATTCTTTTCAAAAATATACACTCTGTCGCAGGGCACAAGGCTGCCGATTTCCCGAAGCACACGATTGACCGCCGCTTCATAGTCGGAAGCAGTCATAAGCATGCGGGTCAGCCGCAGAATCTGGTGCTCCGTGGACGCATAGACCGGAGAAGCATCCTTCACCTCTATCCCTGTGCCCAGGAGAATAAGGACGCAGCTGCCGTGCCAGGGCCCCGGTGCCACCATGTAGTGCACCATTTTATGCAGCGGGGATACATATTTTTCCCCGTACACAGTGTGCTTTTCATAGGCTGCCTCATAGGCTTTCTCTCCCCAGGAATACTTTTTCTGGTTCATGAGGGACGTAAAATGACGGCTCAGGGCTTCGTTATCTTCCATGCCGATGATACGGCTGTACTCTTCATTGTGGTACCGGCATATGATTTCCGATATGCCGCCGTCTTCCCCCAAAGGTGCATCCAGCAGGGCGTAGGGCAGAGGCAGGGCATCAAAAAGCGTTTCCTTGTCCATCTACCGGCTCATCTTATCCCCGCAGCCTTCTTCACCGCCCCGCATCATTCCCACGGCCTCCCTGACGAGCTTTCCCGTAGTGATGCCGTCTGATCCATAGGTGATGATAATGTCCGCCGTGACAGTGCAGCTGTTTCCTTCCACCTCGTGAATGGAAGCCACGGCCCTCCGGAGCTTCCTGCAGATTCCTGTAACGCCGGTCTGGTCTTCATAGTGGAAAAGGATAACAAAGCCTACGCCGTCCAGACGTCCCACCGTGCCTTTGTACCCCATCACATTGCGGATCTTTTCAGCCACTGCCTTTAAAAGCCCGTCGGCTGTCTTTTCTCCGTAGGTATGAAGGATTCTGCGGTACTGGGGCACCGCCAGGAAAAGCATGGCATAGTTGCTGCTGAAACTGCGGTACGCTTCCTGACAGCCGATCAGGGACTCAATCACGCCCCGGCTGTTCATGACACCGGTTACCGGATCCGTCACCGTTACCGGCTGACGTCCCGTTTCCTTCTCCATCTGCTCTGCATCTTCAAACCAGCCTAGCGTGCCTATGATTTCCCCGTCTTTATAAATAGGGGCCTTGCCGTAGACGATATTCCTCACCACCCCTTTGGCGATGAAGTCCGTAGGCTGGCTGGCCACAACTCCGCCGGAAAGGACATGCTTTTCCTGCGCTTCAGCTCCGTGGGCATCCATGAGCCATCCCATTTCCAGAGGCGTCTTCCCCCTGATGGCATTGACGGAAGAAACGCCCGCATAGGAGAGGAAGGTGCGGTTGGCTCCCTGGTAGCGTCCTTCCCTGTCCTTCCAGAAATAGGCCCGTCGGGTTCCGTTGATTACCGCATCCCACAGGTATTTTGCCTGGAAAAGGCCTCCCCTGTTTTCTCCGGAAAGGGCGGAGAAGGACTTGAGAAAATCAGGATTTTCACCGGACAGGCGCTGCACGCAGTGCAGTATCCGGCGGCCATGGGTCCGGGGAATGGGTATGAGTGTATGAATCATCCAGATAAATTTTCCGTTTCCCACCTGGGTGCGGAAGAAGCCGGAAAGGAAACCGGTCTGTGCCCTGTGGATCCGCTTTCCCAGGGTATCCATATCCATAAATGCCATGTATCTTTCATAGTCATCCGCATAGATACTGGAAGAAGCGTAATCCCGGTTATGCCAACAGGCATGAGGAATCTTCTCATGCTCCGCCCAGTCCCCGTCGCTGACAGCCAGCGGTTCCAGCGTGTCCTTCTCCCGGTCGATGAGATAAATGCCGTCATATACGGCATATACATTGTGCAGGATATGATAAACGCGGGACTGCTCCTCATGGGTCATGCTGCCGGTAATATTGGACATCCTGATTTTGAT
>NZ_JBJEXP010000057.1:0-18290 GCF_051885895.1 Dialister sp.
CCTGTGCAGAGGGGCTTTTGCTATGGTGAAAACGCAGCTTTGGCGGGCGTTTAGCGGGATGGTAGGCCAGTGGACTGGTTGTTGGCTCATCTTGGGATATTATTCACTTTCGGTTGCCAAAGGTCCCGTCAACCGTCTCTATGCATCCTTTGACCGCATGAAGGGGGGAGCTTTCCCTGAAGATGATTCCTCATAACCGGATCAAAGAACCATTATCCCATCAATTTCTAATTCTCTGCTATAATATATAGAAGGGAAACACATTTCCTTTTTCATGAAGGAGGAGCTTTATGAGGAAAATCGCTTTTTATGGGAAGGGCGGCATTGGAAAGTCTACTACGGCATCTAATGTATCCGCCGCTTTGAGCCTGATGGGGCAGAGGGTCTGCCAGATCGGCTGTGATCCGAAGAATGATTCGACCCGGCTTCTGCTGGGACATATCTGCCGCTCTACGGTTCTGGATATGATCCGGCTGAAGGAGGCAGGAGATATAAAGAAGGAGGATATCATCCACACCGGTTTCCACGGGATTACCTGTGTGGAAGCAGGGGGGCCGGAGCCGGGCGTAGGCTGCGCCGGCAGGGGAATCATTGTGGCCCTGCAGCTGCTGGACCGTCTCCATGCACTGCCGGAAAGTGATGTCATTCTCTATGATGTGCTGGGAGATGTGGTGTGCGGCGGATTTGCCATGCCTATCAGGGAAGGGTATGCAGAGGAAATCTATATCGTTTCATCCGGTGAGCTCATGTCTCTCTATGCGGCTAATAATATTGCCAAGGGCATTGCCCGGTTTGCATCCCGGGGAAAGGTCCGGCTGGCAGGCATTATCGGGAACAGCAGGAATGTGCCGGGAGAAAGGGAACTGCTTCTGGAATTCGCGGAAAAGCTGAACAGCCGGCTGGTAGCATTTATCCCCCGGGATAAGACGGTGAATCTGGCGGAAAATCACAGGGAGACCGTCCTCCAGTATGCTCCTGATTCACCGCAGGCAGAGGTCTATAGAAAACTGGCGGAGACTATCCTTACCAATGAAGAGACTTCTATTCCCCGGCCTATGAGTTTTGATGATCTGGAAAAGCTGGTGGAAAGGTATGGCACTTAAAACAAAATGGCTTCTTTCGAAAAACTGCAATGCCAGCTGTACCATGACCGGCGTGTGGCGGGCGGCGGCCTATGCGAAGGGCTGCGTGGTTATTTTCCACAGTCCCCTGGGCTGTGCCCATGTGGCTTCCATTATGGATTTAGGCAGTCATTATCGGATAGAAGCTGACGGCAGTTCTCTGGACGGAGATCCGGTGCCGCTGATTTCATCTCATTTGAGGGAAAAGGACAGCATTTTCGGAGGGATTGACCGGCTTCATGAATGCATTGCCTATGCGGTGCGGGTGTATCATCCGGAATGTCTTATTATTGCTTCTTCCTGCGTAGCAGGCGTCATCGGAGACGATGTGGATGAAGAGGCGGCCCGGGCGGAGGCGTCTTACGGGATTCCCGTACTGTCCATGCCCTTTTCCGGATTTCTGGGAGGAGAATATTCCGACGGATATTATAAAACCATGGAAGCCATGATTCGCCGTTTCTTCAGGAAGAACAAACATAAAGAGGGCACGGTGCTGCTGCTGGGGGATCAGATGGGTCCGCACGGGCAGTATGCCAGGGAAGTCAAACGGCTTCTTTCCTTTTTCGGTCTGACTGTGGCGTACCAGTTTCCCGGATATGTGCCTTTCCGGGACTGGGGCAGGGTAACGGAGGCTTCTTTGTCCGTGGTGCTGGGAACTGCGGGACAGCCGGAAGGAATGAAGGATATGGCTCTCCTTCTGGAGAAGGACTTCGACCTGCCTTTCCTGGGAGATTTTTATCCCCTGGGTTTGGATAAGACCGTGGAGTGGATCCGTGCCCTGGCTTCCTATCTGGGAGAAAAGGAGAAGGGAGAGGCACTGATCCGGCAGGAAATGGCACGAGTCAGGGCCCAGGTGGCTTCTTTTCTCCCGGTGACAGAAGGAAAAAGGGCGTTTCTTGCCATAGGACGGGGAACGCGCTGGTATCATCCGGCGGAAACGATCCGTTCCCTGAAGCTCCTTCACATGGTACCGGCAGGGGTGATCCTGTTTTCCAATCTGCAGGAAGAGGATATCCGCCTGTTTCGTCAGGAAATTTCCTCTATGGGAGACATTCCTGTCATGGGAGAAGAGGAAGGACAGAAAGCACTGGAAGATGCGGATCTGCTGCTGACCACCAATGAAATCTATCATACTCCGGTGCGGCAGCTTTTTATCCCCATGGTTCCTCTGGCAGGGACGGAGGGAGAGCTGGTTTTCCTCCGCTCTATTTACCGCCTGCTCTGCCGCTATGGAAGAAAAGGAGGCATGACCTATGTCAAGGTGTGAGTTTGAATCATCCTGCCAGCATAATGATACCTGCGGCCTCACCGGTTCGGCGGCATTTTTCGCCTCCATTCCCCAAAGTGCGGTGGTGGTCAACGGCCCTCTCTGGTGCTATTTCTATGCCATGAAATATATAGACGATGAAAACAGCCGGGCAGGCCGGTGTATCAGCTGCACCCAGCCGTCGCCCTCTTCCCTGGTATATGGTACGGAAAAGGACATTCTCCGGGCTCTATCTTTTGTGAAAGAGCATGAAAAGGCAGACCGTGTCTTTCTGATGAATAACTGCAGCGTGGGACTGATCGGCGATGATATCCGGGGCATCTGTGAATCGTTCCAGGGTCCCTGGCCGGTGTATACCATGGACAGCGGCGGATTAAAGGGCAGCTTTGAAGAAGGCTTTGTGCAGGCCTTTCTCCGCATTGTGGAAGAAATGAAACCCTGCTCTGCTGTTCCTCACTCGGTCAACCTGCTGGGCCTGTCGGATATTTATCTCAAAGGGCTCCAGGATGCGGGGGAGATCCGCCGGATCCTGGAGGGCTGCGGCATACGGGTCATTTCCATGCCCGGCGCAGGAGACAGCTGGGATCATATCATGGCAGCTCCTTCCGCTTCCTTCAACCTGGTGGTACGGGATGAGCTGGGACTTGCGGCGGCCCGGGAAATGGAAAAAAGATTTCATATTCCCTATGCATCGGTGGGCATGCCCTACGGTTTTAAGGGGACCGAGGCCTGGGCAGACAGGGTTCTTTCTCTTCTTGGATGCACCGGCAGCGCAGATTTTCTGGCGGCGGAAAAAAGAAGGAAGGAGGAAGTTCTTAGAAAAGGGAACGGACTGGAGTCACTCTGGGGCTCTCTGTGGTTTGACCAGGTGCTGGTAGCGGCGCCTCCTTCGGAAGCCCTGGGCATAGCGGAAGCAGTTCGGGGAGAATGGATAGATACGGCGAAGCTTACGGTCCACTTGACGGCAGCGTCAGAAAAATCAGTAAAGGCGGCAGACGTGATTCGAAGGGTCACGGTGGATGATGAGGAAATCAAGAAGGATTATGAGAATTGGGAAAACGGCCTTGTCTTGTCCAGCAGTCATGAGACGGCCCGGCTGGACCGGCTGGGAAAATCTTATGTTTCCTGTCATATTGCCCGCCCTTCCTATGATGAGGTTCTGGTATCCGACCTGCCGTACTGCGGTTTTCGGGGAGCGGCCGCGCTTTATGAAAAATTATGGAACGCCCGGCTGAGGCAGATACGCTGCAGTTCCCGCGGCCATGTAATTAAAGAAAAGATTTGAAATTAAACAGGAAATTTCTGAAAAGCACTGAATGTCGAAAAATTCGGCATAAATCAGTGCTTTTTTAATGATGGAAAATCGGATTCTGTGAATGTATCAGCGGTTTCTTAAATAAATCAAAAAATTCAGCTTTAAAAATATGTTGAAAATAGTATAATATATAAAGTAAATTAGTAAAAATAATAGAAATTATGAAAGGGACTGGAGACAGATTTATAAGGTTTGGAAGAAAGCAGGCAGGTAAGTACGTAACGCTGACTTTATACACATTGTCCGCAGGACGATACTGCTGCCCTCAGCGGCTGAAAGCCGCTGTCAAACTTAGGAACCCTCTGAACCTTTTGAACCCTCACGCTCGTTCCGGGCGTGTCCAATAAACTCTATTTTCAAGGAAAGAGGTATGTATGGACGACGTTAAAATTATTTATATGACGAACCATGACAGACGATATGCTGCCATTAAAAAAGCCTGCGATGCACTGCAGGAGGAAGGCCGGATTTCTGATCTCTGCATTCCTGTATTTCTGGAAAGAACCAGCGACTGGAACATGTCCTGGGAAAGGAAGATGAAGGGAGCTTCCCTGGTGATGATTCACCTTATGAAGAATGCTCTGAAGTCTTCTTTCTGGAAAGACTGCCGCCATTTCCTGGAACAGGCGGGCATTCCCTATTTTGTAGATGCGGTGGACGGAGATACGGCGGAGCACAGCGACCGGCTCACCGATGACATGATGAAACATTTCCGGGAATACTGTCTCTACGGCGGTATGGAAAATTTCAAGAATCTCTGGCTCTATGCCTCTTCTCTTTTTGATGCTTCCATCGAGAAGCCGAAGGATCCCCAGACCTATACCTGGGCAGGCATTTATGATCCGGAAGCAGAGAGCGGCTTTACCACTGATACCAAAGGCTATCTGCAGAAATATGGATCCGACGGAAAACCGGTTATCGGGCTCCTGTTCTATCGGGAGGAATGGATCTGGGGCGATCTGGCTTACCAGAATGCATTCATGCAGGAGGCGGAAAAACAGGGATACCACGTACTGCCTGTATTTGCCAACGGATCTCCTGATCTGAGTTTGGGCATGCCTACCCTTTCCGAGGTGATTTCTACCTACTTTATGCAGGATGGAAAATCGGTGATTGACTCTCTGGTAAGCACCATGAAATTCTCTCTTACCGGCAGCGGCAGAGCAGATGTGGAAACACTGAAAAAACTGGGCGTACCGCTCCTGACGGCCTATACGCTTCTGGTATCGGAAAAGGAATGGCGGGACAACGAGGAAGGACTGAATGCAGTGGAAACCTCCATTGCTGCCGCCATGCCGGAACTGGACGGCGTCATCCACGGCGTGCCCATTGCAGGCCGGGTGAAGCAGGAAGACGGCACTGTGGAATTTGAACCCATTCCCGAACGGATTTCCCGTATGGTAGGAAAGGCAGGGAAATGGGGAAGGCTTCACCGGATGAAGAATGAAAATAAGAAAATTGCTCTTATTTTCCACAATTATCCTGCCAAGAATTCCAATATCGGCAGCGCATCGGGTCTGGATACCATGGAAAGCGCCATTCGTCTGATGAAACGCATGAAGGCGGAAGGCTATGCCATTGATTTCGTTCCGGAGAGTACGGAAAAGTTTATCGAGCTCATGACTTCCCATGCTACCAATGATATTTCCATGATGACGGAAAAGCAGGCGGAAGAATGCCAGAAGCTGTCGGCTAAAGAATATATTGATTTCTTCCATACCCTGGGGAAGAATGCCCAGAAGAAAATGAAAGAGGAATGGGGCAAGGCACCGGGGGAAGTGATGATTTCCGAAAAGGGAAACATCCTGATTCCAGGCACCATGGACGGCAATATGTTCCTTACGGTACAGCCTTCCCGCCAGTACGGCATGGATCCTTCCAAGGCATACCATGATCCCTATATCGCACCTACCCATCAGTACCTGGCATTCTATTACTGGCTGCGCCATGTATGGAAGGCCGATGCGGTCATTCATATGGGTACTCACGGCAATCTGGAATGGCTGCCGGGGAAGAGTGTGGGACTGGATGAGGAAAGCTATCCGGATATTGCACTGGGAGATCTGCCCAATGTATATCCTTACCATATGACCATTACCGGCGAAGGCATGATTGCCAAACGGCGTGCTTCCGGCTGCCTCATCGGCTATGTGCCGGCTCCGGTTTCCGATGCCGGCGCCTATGACGAGATTTCCGAGCTGGAAAAGACCATGGATGAATATGCCCACCTGAAGGAAACAGGAAGCACGGCGCCGGACATGGAGAAAAATATACTGGAGCTGGTAAAGAAGGCCAAACTGGATCAGGATCTTCCTTTCCCGGAAGGCAGCAGCTTCGATGATTATATGAGCACTCTCCACAACTATATTGAAGAACTGAAGGACAGCGAGGTTCACGTAGGTCTTCATATTCTGGGACAGCCGCTGGAAGGGGATCTCCTCACCGACGGAATCCTGCAGCTGCTCCGCCTGTCCAATGACAAGGTGCCTTCCATTTATGATCTGTGGGCAGAAAAGTATCATACTACTCTGGATATGATCCAGACTCACTCTTCGGAACTTTTTGATGATATGAAATGCACCTACGGGGAACTGATGACCCGCATCCGCAAAGAAGCAAAGACAGTGATCAAAGCGGTACAGGACGGAGGCTTTACGGAGGAAGCCATAGAAAAGGCCATGGCTCTGCCGGAAGCGGAAGGGGAAAAGGAATGGAAGGAAAAACTGGAAAGCCTTCTCCATTTCGTAACCGGAGAAATCTATCCCCGCATTGAAAAAACCACCGATGAAATGGACCATACCCTGGATGCCCTTGACGGACGGTATGTGGAACCGGGACCATCGGGGTCTCCGAATGCCGGCGGCGTGAGCCTCCTGCCTTCCGGACGGAATTTCTACGGCGTGGATCCCAGAACCCTTCCTTCTCCTACGGGCTGGCAGCTGGGTGTCAAGCTGGGAGACCGGATGATTGAAAAATTTATTGCAGACCAGGGCAAGTATCCGGAAAATATGGGCATGATTCTCTGGTCCGGCCCCAATATGCGTTCTTCCGGCCAGGATATTGCGGAATTCCTGTACATGCTGGGCGTGAAACCGGTATGGCAGAAGGGAAGCCTTAAAGTGTCGGGACTGGAAGTCATTCCTCTCACTGCCCTGAAGCGTCCGAGAATCGACGTGACGGCACGAATCAGCGGACTGTTCCGCGATACCCTTCCCCAGCTGGCAGAGCTGATGGATCAGGCGGTGCTGCTGGCAGCTTCTCTGGATGAATCGCCGGAGGACAACTTTGTCAGAAAACATGTACTGGAAGATACAAAGACCATGGAAGATGAAGGGGTAGATGCCGATGATGCCTGGAGAAATGCGGCATTCCGCATTTTCGGCGATGCGCCCGGTACATACGGCGCCGGCGTCAATACCGTGCTTGATTCCAAGAACTGGCAGAATGAGGACGACCTGGCCAATGTGTATGTCCGCTGGGGCGGTCATGTATTCGGCGGCGGAAACCGGGGCGTCTTCAAGCCGGAACTCTTCAAAAAGCGTCTGGCATCCCTGGATCTCACTGTCAAGAATGAAGAAAACCATGAAAGCAATATTTTAAGCTCCGATGACTACAATGCCTTCCATGGCGGCATGATTGCCGCCGTCAAGAGTCTGGGCAAAAAGACGCCGGAGTCCTATGTGGGCGACAGCACCAACCGGTCTGCCGTAGGCGTGAAGACGGTGCAGGAAGAAATGAAACGGGTATTCCGCAGCGAATCCATGAACCCGAAATTCATTGAAGGTTTGATGAAGCACGGGTACAAGGGAGCTACGGATCTGGCAAACCGGCTCTCCATCAGCTTCCAGTGGGATGCTACCAGCGGTGTCATGGATGACTGGATGTATGAACAGTATGCCCAGAAATATGCTCTGGATCCCAAGATGCAGCAGTGGATGAAGAAGGTTAATCCCTGGGCTCTGCAGAATATTGCGGAAACCCTTCTGGAGGCAGACCAGCGGAATATGTGGAATGCCGGTGATGAAATGAAGGAAGAACTGCAGCAGCTTTACCTTTCTGTGGAAGGGGAACTGGAAGATGACGGAGACGAGGATGAATAAAATCCCGCCCATCCGCATGCTGGTGCTCACTCTCACGGGACGCTGCAATTTTGCCTGCCGCTACTGCTATGCCTCTGACGTGGATGCCAGAGATATGGCGGAAGAGACAGCCGTCAAGGCGGTGATGATGGCCGGAGCGTCAGGAGAAAGATTTCTCCTTCAGTTTTCCGGCGGAGAGCCGCTGCTCCGATTTCCGCTGATTCGAAAGCTGGTACATCTGGTGGAGGAAAATCATTTCGATGCCCAGATGCAGATCCAGACCAACGGATCTCTTCTGACCAGGGATATAGGGCGTTTCCTCTATGACCATGGTGTGGGAATCGGCATATCCTGCGACGGGAGGCCTTCTGTCATGGACAGGACCCGGCCCATGAAGGACGGTTCCTCTTCCTCCAAGGCGGCAGCCGCCGGTTTCCGAAACCTGGCGGAGGAAGGCATCGGCACCGGCATTACCTGCGTGGTGACAGAGGATATGGTGAAGGACCTTCCCGGTATTGCAGACATGGCCCAGTTCTACGGCAATGTGCATCAGGTGGGGTTCGACATTCTGCGGGAACAGGGAAGGGGCAGCTCCCTTCATGAACCTTCTGCAGAAGCCATGACGGAAGCTCTGGAGGCGGTGTATCACCGCATGGAAATGCTGGAAAAGGTTACAGGAAGGCATGTCCATTTTACCCAGGAAGACCGGGCAGAGCGGCTTCATAAAACGGGAAACTATGAATTTCCCCAGTGCTACGCCATGAACGGCGAGGCTGCCTTTGTTGATGTACAAGGTTATATTTACGCCTGCTCCTCCCTCATGGGACGGGAATCCTACCTGCTGGGGACAGTGGAAACCGGCCGGGACCCGGAGCGTGTAAGGAAGGTGGGCGCTTTTATAAAAACAGCCATGGCCAAGTGCCGGAGCTGTGAATATTTTCCCCTCTGCGGGGGCGGCTGTTTTTCAAGGTGGCTGGATAAGGATGGCCATGTGCGGCCTTCCGAGGCCGAATGTGCCATGAAGAAATTCTTCATCCGGAAATATCTGGAAAAGAACCGGTGAATTTGCCGGACAGTCATTTATGGCGGGAAACTGCTGTGAAAAAAGTTCTTAAGATTGCCAGAGCCGGCGGCCTTCATTTTTTAAGACGCCTGCCAAAACCTTCGGCCCCAATGGCCGTCACACTTAAGCACCTTTGGGCCCGCAGAGCTCATCAAATTTCAGTCCGTAAGGGACGTCAATCCTGGCTGCCAAGCAGCCTCGCTAGTCCATTAATTTTTCTTAAATATGAGGAGGATATATGAAAAGACAGGGAACATTCCCATTTACTGCCATTATCGGGCAGGACACCATGAAAAAAGCACTGGTACTGAACGTCGTGAATCCGAAACTGGGCGGCGTACTGATTCAGGGGGAAAAAGGAACGGCTAAATCCACGGCTGTCCGTGCGCTGGCAGATCTTCTTCCGCCCCGGAAATGCATTAAGGGCTGCCGTTTCCACGACGATCCTGATGACCGGGCTAACTGGTGCGATGAATGCCATGAAAAGTATGACCATGAAGAACCGCCGGTAGAAATGCTTCCCATGAAAGTGGTGGAACTTCCTGTCAGTGCTACAGAAGACCGCGTGGTAGGCACACTGGATATTGAAGCAGCTATCCGTGAAGGCAAGCGTTCCTTTGAAACAGGGATTCTGGCTGATGCCAACAGAAACATTCTCTATGTAGATGAAATCAACCTGCTGGATGACCACGTGGTGGATGTACTCCTGGACTCCGCTGCCATGGGCATCAATACAGTAGAACGTGAAGGAATTTCCTATTCCCATCCGGCCCGCTTCTCCCTGGTAGGCACCATGAACCCGGAAGAAGGGGATATCCGTCCACAGCTTTTGGACCGCTTTGCCCTTTCTGTAAAAGTAGTAGGCGAACAGGATCCGGAAAAGAGAGCGGAAATCATTAAGAGAAGACTGGCCTATGAAGCTGATCCGGAACCTTTCCTGGAACAGTGGAAGGATGAACAGGCCAAAGAAGTGCGCCGCATCGAAAGGGCCATGAAGCTTCTGCCTCAGGTTACCGCTTCCAACGACATTCTTCTTCTGGCAGCCAAGATTTCCATTACTCTGGGCGTAGACGGACACCGTGCCGACATTACCCTGATTAAGACTGCAGAAACCATTGCTGCTGTGGCAGGACATACAGAAGTCACCAAAGAAGACATCCGGGAAGCTTCCAGACTGGCTCTGCCCCATCGTATGAGACGCCGTCCATTTGAAGAACAGACGCTGGACTGGTCTGAAGTGGACAAGGTTATTGACGATGAAGCGTAATCTCTTTCCCTTTGCCGCTGTCTGCGGAATGGAAAAAGCCAAAGAAGCCATTCTCCTTACCCTGGTGAATCCCTTTGCAGGAGGACTCCTCCTTTCCGGGGAAAAGGGGACCGGCAAATCCACGCTGGTCAGAAGTGCCCGTGAACTGGTGGATTCGCCCTGGGTGGAAATCCCTATCAGTATTACGGAAGACAGGCTCTTTGGTTCCATTGATACAGAAGAGGCAATCCGCAGCGGTCATAAGAAACTCCTTCCCGGACTCATTGACGAAGCGGATCAGGGGATAATCTATATTGATGATGTCAATCTTCTTCGGGATGATTTACTTTCTGCCGTGCTGAACATCCGTGAAGCCGGCGGATACAGGCTGGAACGGGACGGGCTCTCGGAACAGAGGAATACCTCCTTCACCGTGCTTTCGGTTATGAATCCGGAAAGCGGTACCCTGTCCGCCTCTTCACTGGACCGGTTCGGGCTTTTTGCCCAGGCGGACCCCTCCTATGATGATGAGACCCGGCTGGAAATTATCCGCCGCGTTCTTGCCTTTGAGAAAGACGGAATCGCCTTCCGTGCGCACTGGCAGAAGGAAACGGATGCTCTGAGGCAGAAAATCAGGGATGCCAGAAAGGCCCTTTCTTCTGTAGAAGTATCCTCCGCCATGATCCAGCTGGCGGCGGTATATACTCTGAAGGCCCATGTGGCAGGCCACAGAGCGGATATTTACCTGATTGAAGCCGCCAGGGCGGAAGCAGCCCTGGAAGGAAGGAAATACATTCTTCCCAAGGACTTGGAAAAAGCGGCTGAATTCGTGCTGCCTCACCGCATGAGAAAAGCAGAGGAAGCGGAAGAACCGGAGCCTCAGGAAGAACCTCAGCAGGAACAGCAGCAGGAAGAAGAACCGCCGCAGCAGCAGGAACAGCAGCAGCCCTCGGACAATGAATTCAGCCATCCTCCGGAAGCACAGCCGCCGCAGATGAATACAGAGGATGCAGAAGACGGAAACCAGGAACAGAACCAGGACAATGCCCGCCTTTCCAATCCAAGAGGGGAGAGCCGTGAAAGAATCGATGCGGCAGACCTTCATGTAAACCTGCCGCCCATGTGGATCGAACCGTCGAAGGACAGAAAACCGAAAAAAGGCAGCGGCAAACGAAGCCTCACCATGACCGACCTCATGCAGGGACGGTATGTAAGGGCGGAAATTCCCAAATCCAAAACGTCGGATATCGCCTTCGATGCTACCCTCCGCGCTGCAGCTCCCTATCAGAAAGCCAGACCCTCCAACGGCTGTGCCGTGGTCATTCGTAAAGATGACCTTCGGAGCAAGGTCCGCGAAAAGAGGACAGGCAATATCTTCCTCTTCGTGGTGGATGCCAGCGGTTCCATGGGAGCCAGGGAACGAATGAAAACGGTGAAAGGCGTTATTTTCAAAATTCTTCTCGACGCTTACCAGAAAAGAGACCGGGTAGGCATGGTTGCCTTCCGCAAGAACCAGGCGGAAGTCCTTCTTCCGGTGACAAGATCCGTTGATTTTGCCCAGAAGAAACTGGCCTCCATGCCCACCGGCGGCAAGACTCCTCTGGCCAAGGGCCTCCTCAAGGCGGAAGACGTACTGGATATGCTTTACCGCCAGGATGCCAACCAGGATCCGGTAATGATCCTCATCACCGACGGCAGGGCCACCAGCCCCCTGAATAAAGGGACCAATCCGGTCACCGATGCTCTGGAAGAAGCCAAACGCATCGGCAGAAGAAATATTCCTGTAGCAGTCATTGATACGGAATCCGGATTTATCAAGCTGGGACTTGCCAAAAAACTGGCCAAGGCCATGGGCGCTTCCTATTTCCAGGTGGATAAAATATCAGAAGACCAGCTTCTCCATATCTGGAGAACTGCGGCCAATATGTAAATACAGATTCCCGGTACCCGGTACCGGGAATTTGTCTGTCGGAAAGGCAGTGGGATAGCGGGCTGGTGAGCTGGTAAAAAGCTATCAAATCGGGAATACAGCCGGCCCGCTTTATCACCATTTCGAGCGATGCAAAGCGGAGTCGAGAAATCCGCCCTGCTATATAGTGGCTGGTACCTGGTGGGGTGCCTTGCAGTGCGGCTGGGCGCGGAATCGGGATTGAGGATGGAGAATATCGCCCGGTCTCCTATCCGCCGATTGGGATTCTTTCTATCTTTTCTTATGCGGCTCATACCGAGATTCTTCGCCTTCGGCTCAGAATGACTGTGTCAATTATGGCTAGTGATGTTCAAGAACCCAAAAACTGCTTAAATGAGCTAGTGGACTGGTTGAACTGGTGGGCTGGTGAGAATCAATCAAATGTGTCCATAGGGAGATTCTTCGCCTGCATTCAGAATGACCATGCCGGTCGTAAAGGCAGTCTCGTAACGCTGACTATAGATCTGCGCCCGAAGGGCGCCAACACCCTCTGAACCCTTTTCCCGCTTCCTCTTCCTCCTTTTCATCTTTTCTGCAGTCATAGTATAATGAAACAAGTATATGTTATTTTCCCGTTTCCTGATTGATACAGATATGAGGTTTTTATGGTTTTCCGTATGCTCATGCTGCTGATCGGCGCTCTGGCGTTTTTCTTTCCCGTTGGGGCAGAGGAGGTGCCGGTGCAGCTGGAGGTGAGGTTTCCTTACAGCCTGAACGCTTCCAAAGATAAACCTGCCAGTCCCGGCAGTACGCAGCTTCTTTTTATTTCTGCCGATCATTTCAACCATCCCGAGGAAGAGGCAGAGGTGACCGTATCTCTGCCGTCCGGTCTTTCCGCCCATGAGGGAAAAGAGTGGACAGTGGACGGAGAAGGAACGGTCCATCTCACATGGACGCTTCCTGCAGATTTCGGAAACCGGTTTGCGGTGATTCCTGTTTCCGTTTCTTCTTCTCTTCCCGAAGGAAAAGGATCGATTCATGTTTCCATGGAAGGGGACGGCTGGAGCCTTTCAAAGGATGTGGACTATACGGTAGAAGCAGGCTCCGAAGCGCCGGAGGATGAGGCAGGCAGGGAAGAGTCCTGGTATATCCAGGGTGTGGTGCTGCCGGTGAATGAATCGGGGGAGACGGACAGCCGTCTTTCCGCCAATACCATGGTGCTTCCTGATGTGACCCTGGAAAATATAAAGCACCATCTGACCGGAAGCTCCATTGACTGGTCATCCATACTGGCTAAACCGGATACCTATCTGCTGCTGGACATGAGAAATCCGAAGAAGGATGTGCTGCCTGTCCATTTTAAGGCCGAGCTGGTGGATCGGGGAACGGGAGATATCAAAGAAGGCCTCCTGTCTTCTCCGGAAGAGGGAACAACGCCGGAGGAGCATTCGACTTCCAGTGAAACTGATTTTTCCCTGCAGGGATCCAAGATGCAGACGGCGGTGATTCCTTTATATGCGGATCCCTTTACCCTTTCCGAAGGGGAATATAATCTGCGCATTACCCTGTCTGACGGGGAAAACAGCAAGGTGACGGAAGTGCCGCTGACGGTGGTCAAAAGCCGGAGCATGGGCCTGATTTCTACAGGCGCTGCCTGCTTCTCTCTGCTGGTGGTACTCCTGTCGCTGGGAAGGATCCGGAGGACCATGATTCATATCGGTGCCAGGGGAGATATTGCAGCCGCTCTTTTTGCGGCGCTGGCTTTTGGCGGCGTGGTGGTGCCGGTTACCCTGGCAGGCGATTTCCTGCATGTGATACTGGGGCCTTTTTCCGGTCTGGTGACAGGACTTTTGAGCGGCGTGGTGCAGTACATGCTTCTCATGTCTCTCCTCGTGCTTTTCCGTTATCCCGGTGTGACCGCTCTGTTTTACCTGATCCGCTGGCTGCTTTCGGCTGTCCTTTTCGGCCGGGTGACGCCGGTGGGCATTCTGCTTACGGCGGTATCTATCGTGATTATCGAAGGGGCTCTCTACCTTTCCGGATTTTACAGGAAGGACAGGATTTCCTGGGGCTACGGACTTTTCATTTCCCTGGTCCTTGGCCTCTGCGATGCAGCCATTACGTTTATCAACATGCAGCAGCTCATGCTTTTTTACCGTTTGTACTATGCAGACTGGTTTATCGGCCTGTACATGGTGATTAACGGTCTTATATACAGCAGTCTGGGGAGTTTCCTGGGCTGGAAGACAGGAAAACGACTGAGGCAGGTGATGGGATCATGATTCTTTCCGTCCGTGATTTTTCCTGCCGCTATCGCAGCAGAAAGGACGTTACCATCCGCCATCTGAGTCTGGAAGTGGAAGAAGGAGAAATGGTGCTCATTGCCGGCCGTTCCGGCTGCGGGAAATCCACCTTTATCAAAGCTATGACCGGCCTTCTGGAGGATGCGGAAATGACCGGCACCATGCAGCTCTGCGGCCGGGACATCCGATCCATGACCGCCGAGGATATAGGCCTTGTGGCCGGGACCGTGTACCAGACGCCGGATGACCAGCTTTTTGCCATGACCGTGGAGGATGAAGTGGCTTTTGCCCTGGAAAACAGGGGAGAAGAAGAAGCTTATATCCGAAAAGAAGTGGCTGCCGCTCTGGACAAGGTGGGTCTGGCAGGCATGGAAGAAAGAAGCATTCATGCCCTTTCCGGAGGACAGCGGCAGCGTCTGGCCCTGGCATCCATTCTTGTCACCCATCCTGCGCTGCTGATTCTGGATGAACCGGTCAGTCAGATGAATCCCCAGGGAGTGAAGGATTTTCTGGCTCTTCTCCACCGGCTGAACCGGGAAGAAAAGATGACCATTCTCATGGTGGAACACAGAGTGAATGAACTGGCTTCCCATTTTCCCAGGCTCTGCATTATGGATCAGGGCTGCTTCGTCTATGACGGACCGACGGAAAAGGCATGGGAGAAAATGGGAGATACGGAAGTATACGGAATCCGTGAGCCCCAGACCGTCAAGCTGGCCAGAAAGCTGCATCTGTCCTCCATTTCTTCCGATGTGGGGCAGACGGTTGAAGAAATCCGCAGGGAAGGGATTTCTTTTCTTCCTCATGTTCCGCTTTCCAAACCAGGGACTCCGGGCCCCATGATTCTGGAAGGAAGGGATATCCATTATACCTATCCCGACGCTTCCGCAGAAACGCTGAAGGGATTGTCCTTCTCGGTCAAGGAAGGAAGCATTACAGCTCTTATGGGATTTAACGGCGCCGGAAAGTCGACCCTTCTCAACATCCTGGCCGGCCTTTTGAAGCCGGAAAAGGGGGAGGTCCTGATTCATGGAAAGCCGGCGGAAGAGGAGCGCCACCATGTGGGATTCATGCGGCAGGAGGCGGATCTTATGCTTCTCACCGATTCGGTGGAGGAAGAACTGGCATGGAATAACAGGGACATGACGGAGGAGGAGCTGGACCGGCTCCTGCACAAGCTTCACATTGCCCATTACCGTCATGATTTTCCCCTGGCTCTCTCCAAAGGGCAGCGGCTCCGGGTGGTATTCGGCGCCCTTCTGGCAAGGAAGGACAATGATCTACTGATTCTGGATGAACCCACCACCGGACAGGACCAGAAGAGCCTTCGGGACATCCGGGAAATGCTCCGATACGCTTCCGCTGAAGGCCGTACCATTTTTATCTGTACCCATGATATGGAACTGGCTGCCGATCTGGCAGATGAAGTTTATGTATTGAAGGAAGGCAGGCTTATGGCCCATGGCAGGCCGCATGATCTGTTCAGCCGGAGGGAGCTGATGATGGAAAGCGGACTCTCTCTGCCGCCCATGCTTGCGCTTTCCCTGCAGCTGGGCCTGGAGCCCTGCGTAACCATTGAGGAGGTGATGGCCCATGTCGCTGAGACAGACCTGGGAAGGCGGTGACAGGAAATCCCTGATTTCCGCCCTGGACGGAAGAACCAAACTGTCTGTGCTTCTTCTCTATGCCCTGATGATGGTGATCGTGGATAATGCCCGTACCCTGTTTATTCTTTTTACCATTACCCTGCTTCTTCATTTTCTGGGAAAGACGCCGGTGTATAAATGGAAGGTGCTGTCCATTTTCCTTCTTCTGGGACTTTGGGGCTCCATCTCCAGCCAGGCCCTTTTCTTCAACCAGAATCCCCGCACGCCTCTTGTGATGCTGCTTTCGCCGGACTTTCCCTTTCTCGGCTCTCTGACCGGCGGACTGTACATTTACCGGGAGGGCATTATTTACGGCGCTGTCCAGGGCATGCGTACCGCCTCCATGATTTCTCTGGGGCTTCTTGTATGCTGGACCAGCGATCCCAGAAATCTTCTGAAAGGGCTGACCGCCTGGCACCTTTCTCCCCAGGCTTCCTTCATGCTTGTTACGGCAGTCCGCTTTTTCCCCATCCTGGCAGCGGAAGCGGGGGAAGTGATGACAGCCCTGCAGCTCAGGAGCGCGGCGAAACGGGGAAGGCATGCGGTGCTCCGTCATATTCCTTATATGATTAAACCGCTTCTGGCCCGCTGCCTTCGGCGGGCACAGACCCTGTCCCTTTCCGTCACCAGCCGTGGGCTTTTCCTGGCTAGGCAGAGAAAGGGAAATCCCTGGAATCCGAAGGAAAAGGCAGCCTGCCTGGTGATGCTTCTCTTTGTTCTCGGCTGCGGCACCGGCAGGATTCTCTATGCCCTGTCCTTGAAGGGGCTGTATTTTGGCATGTTCCGCGTAATTTATGACTGGACGAAACTGTACTTATGAAACAATGGAAAACAACAGCTGTTTTTCTCCTTCTGGCCTGCACCTGGGCAGCTCTTTTCTGGGTGACAGGAAGCCGCACGCCCTGGCAGATGTTCTCCCCGAAAGATAAAGATGCCGGCATTGTGGTGAGCCTTGGAGAAATGGCAGGCAGGAATTATGACCGCATGGGATTTGAAGGAGGAGAAATCCTCTATGTCCCTTCTGACGGAGGCTGGCTTGTGGGCACGGCAAACGGCGAGCTCCGCCATATATCGGCCGAAGGGGATGAAAAATGGAGCCATTCCATTGGGACAGGCCTTATCCGCTCCCTGAAGCTGTCTGCAGATGGGAAGACCGTCTATGTGGGAGAAAAGAGCCCTGACGGCTTTCTGTATGCCCTGAACGTGAAAACAGGAGACCTCCTATGGAAATTCAAAGGCTATGATGCCATAGGCGGAGAGCCGGATATTCGGGCAGACCCGCAGGCCATCCATATTTCCACAGACCAAAATGGAAATATTTATGCCGCTTTTTACCGCTTCACTGTGAAGGGAGACGGACAGCGGGGCTATGTAAGCCAGGTCATTTCCTTCACAGCCGATGGAAAGGAAAGATGGCGCTATCCTGCAGAAAAGCCTATGGATGCCTGGGTAAACTGGGGCGAAGCCTCTCCCGATGGCAGCCGCTTTGCCTTTGGTACAGCGAATTATGATAAATCAAAAATAGAAAATTTGGAGTATAATAGAAATATATATGTATTGGATGGGAATACAGGAACTCTTATCCAGGGCATATCCATTCCGCTGGCAGATCATTTTGATTCTGTTACCATGCGCAATGCTCCTTCCTATTCATTGGACGGGCAGTATCTGGCGGCTATGACCAGCGACGGCAGAGGCTTCCTCTTTGACCGGGACGGCCGCCTCCTGTGGGAAAGGCACCTGGCCGAAGCAAAGGAAATCAACGGCGCCTGGTTCTTTGCCGCAGGGAGGGATGCACGGTTCCTTTCCGACGGCGTCCTCTTCGATACCATCAATACCTTCAGCCGGGATAACTGGCAGATGCCCTCGCCGGTGATTCATCCTTCCAGCAACAGCCTCTTCCGCTTCGGCCTGCAGGGAGATTTCCTGTGGAAGTACACCGCACCCGGTGAAATCGAAGCAGTGGATGTAGGGAAAGGAGTGGCCGCTCTGGCGGTGGGAAGAAATGTAAGAAACCATGACTACCTTGCCCACGGGGCGGAAGTGGTCCGCCTCTCCGACGGCAGCCTCCTTACCCGCTATCATACCTCCGGCCCTCTGCAGAACATTGCCGTATCCAGCGACGGCACCCTTATGGCAGGCATTGAAGTGCCCGCCGTCACGCCGGAAGGCAGCCTGCTGGGCGCGTACCGGCTTCATATATGGAAAATAGAGGGCCGGTAAGCTGGTGGAGGCGCCTTGCGGCGCGGTCGGGATGGAAGTCGGAAAATACCGCCAGGTCTTTTCACGCTGACTGGACCGGAATGACGCCTGAGGCAGGACGCCAATCCCGTATATACTC
>NZ_JBJEXP010000057.1:18390-42117 GCF_051885895.1 Dialister sp.
CACCTTTAACCTTCCGAACCCGGGGTGCAGAGCGCATCCCATAAAGGAGACAGCTATGATTACACGATTTATGAAATACTACAGACCCTATATGAAAATTCTCGTCTGGGTCATTATCGGCACCTTTGCCATGGCAGGGCTGGACCTGATTTTCCCTATTGTGGTCAGAAATCTGATCAACCATGTACTGCCGGATAAGGATATGCACCGGCTTCTGTGGGGTTCGGCTGTTCTCCTGGCGCTGTATATTTTGAATTTTATCATCCAGTTCCTGGTCCAGTACTACGGTCATGTTATGAGTGCCTCCATTGAGCATGATATGCGAAAGGATCTGTTTGCCCATATAGAGAAACTGTCCTTCCACTATTTCGACAATGAAAAGACGGGGCAGCTTCTGTCCCGTATTACCAGTGATATTACGGAAATCAGCGAGCTGTCCTTCCGCGGCCCCAATGATGTGCTTCTCTGCGGCGTGATCATGGCAGGCACACTGGTGGTCATGCTTTTCATGAACTGGAAGCTGGCCCTTCTGATCGGTGCCCTGCTGGTGGCAAAAGCGATCCATACCGTCAAGATTAATAAGAAAATGAAGGGAGCTTTCCGGCAGAATAGAAAAATGGCCGGCGAAGTGGCAGCCCGGGCGGAGGAAAGCCTTTCCGGCATCCGTCTGGTAAAGGCTTTTGCCCAGGAAGCCTTTGAACTCCGTCGGTTCGAGGAAAAAAGCAGGGACCTGAGGAATACAAAATTTGAATCCTACCGTCTGGTGGGCTATTTTTCCGGCAGCATCAATTTCTTTACTAATTTCATTAATGTGGTGGTGATTCTGGCAGGGGGCTGGATGATTACCAGAGGCGAACTGCTGCTTTCCGATTTCGTGGCATTCCTGCTGTATGTGAATATCTTCATGCGCCCTGTATTCCGGCTGACCATCCTGGCCGAAGTGTATCAGCGGGGCATGGCAGGCTTCCACCGCTTTGAAGAAATCATGCATACAGAGCCGTCCATTACGGATCCGCCCCATCCTCTGGCTCTGCCATCGGTGAAGGGGGATATTGATTTCCATGATCTTTCCTTCGGCTATGACCCGGACCGGCTGATTCTCCACCATCTGAACTTTGATATCCCTGCAGGAAAAACGGCTGCTTTCGTAGGAGAAACAGGGGCAGGAAAAAGCACCCTGGTGAGCCTGCTCCTTCGGTTCTATGAACCAACAGAAGGCTCCATCACTTTGGACGGTCATAACCTCAATGAATTTGCCCAGCAGGATCTCCGGCGGAAAATCGGTATTGTGCAGCAGGACGTGTTCCTGTTCGGCGACACCATTGCCGAAAACATTGCCTACGGCAGGGAGGGAGCCACCATGGAGGAAATCCGCCGTGCCGCTAAACTGGCGGCAGCGGATGAATTCATCGAATCCCTGCCCAATGGATACGATACTAAGGTAGGGGAAAGAGGGGTGAAACTCTCCGGCGGGCAGAAGCAGAGAATTGCCATTGCCCGGGTGTTCCTCAAGAATCCGCCGGTGGTGATTTTCGATGAAGCCACCTCCGCTCTGGATACCCAGACAGAAAAAATGGTACAGAGCACCCTGGATGATCTGGCAAAGGACAGAACCACCATCATCATTGCCCACCGCCTGTCCACCGTGCGGAATGCGGACTGCATCTATGTACTGGATCATGGACGCCTCATTGAATCAGGCAGCCACGATGAACTCATTGCCAGAAAGGGCAAGTACTATGAGCTCTATGAAGCCCAGAAGAAAAAGAAAAGCAGTGAAACAGGGGACTAGTGAACCGGGAAAACCATACAACCGGGCTTTCACCCGGTGAAAAACAGACAACCGCGCTTTTGGCGCGGTTGTTTGACGTTATAACAGCAGCACCAAATCAAACTTCATCGCCTGAAGGCCAATACTTTTCCCCAGGTGATAGCAGACGCAACCTTCCGCCGAAGGCTGATACATCTTTCGGGGCCAAAGACACCGTTTACCTTCCCCGCTGAACCCTTATGTTCTTTTCTTTACTTTTATCTGTTTTCATCATAGAATAAAAATATAATTCATTCTTCTTATTTCCTGTAAAGGGTTGATTCATGATGCCTGAGCTCCTGGTTCGTCTTTTAACTCTTCTTCTTTTTCTCTGCAGCTGCTTCTATCCTGCCTTCCCGGGGAGGGCGGAGATTCCTCCGGAGAAGGTGGTTCGGATGGGATATACGGTGCCGGACCAGTTCAGAGATCACCCGGAGGATATGGAAAAGTCCGGGTATACCTATGATTACCTGCAGATGATTGCCGATTACAACCGCTGGCGGTATGAATATGTGTACGGTTCCTGGACGGAGCTGCTGGAGAAACTGGAGAGCGGGGACATTGACATCCTGGCCAATGTGTCAGATACGCCGGAGAGAAAAAAGGTTTATTCCTTTTCCAATTTTCCTCTTCGCATTGAGACCTATTATATTTTTGTGCCGTCGGAAAAGGCATCGCTGTATCATAAAATTGACGATTTTCGGGGCAGGAAGGTGGCAGTGGGAAAGAATACCACCGCCGGCCAAAAAGTCCGGGATTTTGATGAGGCCCATCATCTGGGGATTGAAATTGTGGAATACGGCAGTATCGGTGCCCGCATGGATGCACTGGAGCGGGGCGATGTGGACGGGACTGCAGAGTTTACTTCCCGGGCCGATATAGGCGATGATTTGACGCCCCTGTTTTTTGTAGGAAGTGACACCTCCTATTTTGCGGTGACTAAAGGCAGGGAGGATGTCTTGCGGGATTTGAACCGTGCTCTGGGAGAAATTCATATATATAATCCCACCTTTGAAATCGGCCTTCGTCAGAAATATTTCCGGCATGACAAGGATACCTCCCTTCTGCCCCTGGATGAAAGGGCCTGGTTCGGAGAGCACGGATCCATCCGCATAGGGTATATGGCTCACATGATGCCCTTCATCTGGACAGATTCCGAGAGAAAGGCCCGGGGGACATTCCGGGACCTTCTGGACTACGGATTTAAGGCTTTTGGTATTTCCAGCGGCATAGAGTACATTCCCTATGAAAATATGGAAGAAATGAGAGGGGATCTAAAAGCAGGGAAGATTGACGGGGCCATGCCGGTGTATGACAGCCCCTTCATGTTGGAAAAGGAAGGCTTTCTGCAGACGGCCGATATAGTCCCGGTGAAAATGTATAAAATAAGCAGGGAAAACGAGCCTGTTTCCGATGAGACCGTGTTTGCTGTGACAGACACTTTCCCTGCCCAGGAAAAGTATGTAAAAGAGTTTTATCCCCATAATAAAATCCTCCACTATCCTGATCCGAAGGCAGTGTTCCAGGCCATTCGAAATGGTGAGGCCGATGCTGGTATTATGAACCCATACCTCATTTCCATTTATCTTGGAAACGAAAAAGGTTTAACGCAGGAGGAACTGCCCCAACGGGAAGGGTTGACCATAGCGGTGAACCGGGACAGGTATCCCCTTTTCTCGGCTATCAACCGCATGCAGAATCTCTGGGGTGGAATCAATATCAATGAATCACTCCTGAAACATGCGAACGAAGTGTATCAGCCCGGTTTCATGGACTATGTGGAAAGAAATTACGGCAAAGTCCTTGTGGTCATTTTCGTAGGCACCCTGGTGCTCACCTCCCTTGTGTCCATGATTATCTTCCGGGGCAGGCAGAAAAAAGAAGCAGATATGCTGGCCAGAATAGACCAACTCACCGGCCTTCCCAACCGGCGGGCCTATGAAGAAAAGCTGAAGGAAATCGAAGAAAATCCGCCGCCTCATCTGGTGGCAGTGGTGCTTGATGTGAATGGCCTTAAAAAGGCCAATGACACGAGAGGCCACAGTGCGGGGGATGAACTCATCCGGGCTGTGGGAGACTGCTTCCGCCGCACATGCAGGGAGAAAGAATACAGGAAATATACCTGCCTGGGCTATCGGGTAGGAGGCGATGAATTTGTGGGCCTGCTCTATATGGACCGGAAGATCTATGATGCCCTGGCAGATGCTTTCAGAAGAAATGTATCTTCCTGGAAAGGAATAAGAAACGAAGGTCTCTCCGTATCCCTGGGATATGCAGACTGGAGCGAATTCCCCTCCGCATCCATTATGGAACTGATCCGGGTGGCGGATAACCGGATGTATGAAGATAAAGAAAGGTATTACAGGGAACAAAGGAAGAAAGTGACATGCCATCAGCGTGATGATTGCCAGCCGCCTCGCTGCTGAAGGAAATGTACTCCTGTTCCTGTGCACATTCTGAACCTTCAGCGGCGGGGCCGTGCACAGCAAACATATTTTGAAGGAGTTGGGCAGCGCACAAAGTGCAGTGAGCTGTTTCCCTTTTAGAGGCTGTCAAACTTTAGATTTGGCACGGGGCTTTCCGTGCAGCAAAAAAGACCGGCAGAAGCCGGTCTTTTTTATGTTTCAGTTTTATTTGTCTTCTTTCAGCAGGTTTTTCAGGTACTGACGGAACTGGGGCCCCAGATCCGGACGGCGGAGGGCAAATTCCACAGTGGCTTTCAGGTAGCCCAGTTTATTGCCTGTATCGTACCGTTTTCCGGTAAAGTTGTAGGCATACACATTGCCGTTATGGGCCATGACGCGCAGGGCATCGGTGAGCTGGATTTCCCCGCCCTTGCCGGGCTTTGTCTGTTCCAGAACTTCAAAGACGTCCGGGGTGATGACATAGCGGCCCAGAGCGGCAAAACGGCTGGGTGCTTCTTCCATGGAAGGCTTTTCGATCATATCCTTTACCTTCAGAAGATTGGGGTCATCCGTAGGCTGTCCGTCTACAATGCCGTAGGAGGAAACCTGTTCCGGAAGGACTACCTGGCAGCCGATGACTGTGCCGCCGGTTTTATCATACTGGTCCATGAGCTGGCGGAGCGCCGGTTCGCCATTGGCGTTGTAAACCACATCGTCTCCCAGAATGACGCCGAAAGGTTCGCCGTCAATGAAATCCTTGGCGCAGAGGATGGCATCGCCCAGGCCTTTCATGTACTGCTGGCGGGTGTAGTGGATCTTTACAGAAGCCACCTGGCGCACTTCACGGAGAAGGTCCATTTTGCCCGATTCATACAGATGCTGTTCCAGCTCCGGAGAGGAATCAAAATGGTCTTCAATAGCCCGTTTTGCATGGCCGGAAATAATGAGGATCTGCTCAATACCGCTGGCTCTGATTTCCTCTACAATGTACTGAATGGTCGGTTTGTCTACGATAGGAAGCATTTCCTTCGGCATGGCTTTCGTTTCCGGAAGGAAACGGGTACCGAAGCCGGCAGCCGGAATCACGGCTTTTCTGATTTTCTGCATAGATGAACTCCTTTTTATTCATAAGAAAGTTTGATGTTAGAGAATAGGTTTTAAAGAGTAGTGGATAAAATGTAAATGGGAGAACAGCGGTACGAGCCGTATATGGGACAATCGAAAGAATTCCGGTCAGCAGGGGAGATTTCTCGACTCCGCTTTGCTGCGCTCGAAATGACGATGTGTTCGATCCTGATCCCGACCGCACCGCAAGGCGCTTCCACTATCTCACTTCTTATACCCATAGGGATGTTCTTTATGCCATTTCCAGGCAGAGGCGATGATTTCTTCTGTATTGGAATGGATGGGGTGCCAGCCCAGCACTTCTCTGCATTTTTTCGAGGAGGCGATGAGTACAGCCGGATCACCGGGGCGGCGGGCTTCTTCAGTTACTTTGAAGGGAACGCCTGTCACTTTTCTGGCGGTTTCAATGATTTCCCGCACGCTGAATCCCTTTTCACTGCCCAGGTTGAAGTAGGTGCTCTTTCCGCCGTCCATCAGGTATTTCATGGCCAGCACATGGGCGTCGGCCAGATCCAGTACGTGGATGTAGTCGCGGATGCAGGTGCCGTCGGGGGTGGGGTAGTCGGTGCCGTAAATGGCAATGTGGTCTCTCACGCCCTGGGCTGTTTTCAGGATAAGGGGAATGAGGTGGGATTCGGGATTGTGGTCTTCACCGATGCTGCCGTCCAGGGCGGCGCCGGCTGCGTTGAAGTAGCGCAGTGCCACATAGGAAAGACCGTAGGCTTTGGTGAAGTCATTCATCATGTTCTCGATGACCAGCTTTGTCCTTCCATAGACATTGGTGGGATGGTGGGGGAAATCTTCCTCAATGGGCGTCTTTTCCGGTTCACCGTATACAGCGGCGGTGGAGGAGAATACGATTTTATCTACTCCTGCTTTTTTCATGCCCAGCAGGAGATGGAGCGTGCCTTCCACGTTGTTTGTATAATATTTCGCCGGATCCACCATGGATTCACCTACCAGAGAGTAGGCGGCAAAGTGGATGACGCCCCGGATATCATATTTCTTCAGGGTGTCTGCGACAAAATCTATATCATGAATGTCCCCTTTCACCAGCGGAGTCCCTTCCGGAACGGATTCCGCATGGCCGGTGGACAGATTATCAAAAATAACAGGCGTAAAATCCTGGGACGCAAGAAGGGCCCTTACAGTGTGGGAGCCGATATATCCGGCGCCGCCGGTAACTAAAATGTTCATGATCTGCCTCCTTATACAACATTACATTCAGTATATCATATAAAGAGAGGCTCTGTGAAAGAGTTATCCATAAAGGGCCTGTTTCTTCCCGGTTCCGGGCAGCCTCTTTTTCGATAAACTGCGGCGAATCCGTGCCCGCCTCCCGGAAATATGATAGAATGGATAAAAACAGGAAATGGAGAGATGCAGGGCTTTATTTCCCGGAGATGACGGAGGAAATCAGGATGAAAAAGGTCATTTTTGATGTTGACGGCGTACTGCTGTCAGAGGAAAGATATTTTGATGTGTCAGCGCTCACGGTGTGGGAAATTCTGCACAGTAAGGATTATATGGGCCTTCCCATGGAAGGGGAAGACTTTGATCCCCGCCATGTGACAGAGGGGCAGATTGCCTCCTGCCGCAGCCGTGTATGGGGCAATGACCGCCTGCTGGAATTTCTCAAGGCCCGCGGCATCAATTCAAACTGGGACATGGTTCATGCCTGGCTGATTACTGCCCTGTGGCTTATGGCCAGAACCTATAAGGAACGGTCCGGCGGGGAAAAGGTATCCCTGACTTTTGAAAAGCCGGAGGATATGCAGAAAGCAGGGCTCCTGCTCATGGGTCTTCCCATTCCCCGGGCTGATGCTATTCTGGAGACATGGAAATCCGTTCTTCCGGAAGGCCTGGAAGGAGAAGATGTGATTACTTGCATCAGCAGAGCCATGGCCGGCGACTTTGGAAACAGTACGGACTGGGCCCTGCTCCGTTCTCCCTTCTGGACCATCCACACCGAGGCCTTCCAGGCCTGGTATCTGGGAGACGATACCTTTATTTCCCTGCTCCATCATATGCCCTTCAGCGGCGGGAAAGAGGGCTTCCTCTCCAGGGAAGTGCCCCTGGCTCCGGCAGAGGCCATCCGGACTCTTTTTATCCGCCTGAAAGAAAAAGGCTTTGCCGTGGCCGTGGCCACCGGCAGGGCGCGGAAGGAAATGGAAATTCCCTTCAAGCTGTTCCACTGGTATGAGGAATTTGATCCCCTCTACCTGGCCACCGCCTCCGATGCGGTGGAGGCAGCAGACATGTTCCACTGCCCTGTGCCCGATAAACCGCAGCCTTTCATTTTCAGCTGCGCCGTATTCGGACGGAAAAGGGAAAATTATAAAGCCTATCTGGAGGAAAAAATGAAACCGCAGGAGCAGGATGACATCTATGTATGCGGCGACTCCTACTCCGACGTGCTGGGCAGCCGCCGGGCCGGTACGAAATTTATCGGCATCCTCACCGGACTGGAAGGGAAAAAGGCGGCAGCCATGTTTGAACGGGAAAATGTGCCTTATGTAGACAGAATTACGGACATTGAAAAGGTGATTTTCGGGAAATAGAGAAGAATTGATGGGATTTGGCCGGGCAGTCCTCTGTACCGGGGATTTGTGAGTGAGCTGGTGAAGGCGCCTTGCGGCGCGGTGGGGACCGGGAACAAGACGGGGGCGAGAACGGAGAATATCGTTCGGGATCCTTAACGCTGATTGTGATCCTTTTGCCTGCCTCATTGGCTGCTCGTAACGAGATTCTTCGCCTTCGGCTCAGAATGACGGGTCAGGCGGGAAGGTTTATGCGTAATACTAATTCAAGCTTTGTGCACCGAAGGACACCACCACCCTCTGAACCTTCTGAACCATTATTCTTTCAGTGCAGTTCCGCTAACATGCGGGAAGACAACTCTCCCTGCGCACTTGACATTCTTCGCACGGTCTCCCTGCATGGCCCGGCAGCGGCTTTTGCAGTATGCCGGGAGTCATGGTAGAATAATCTTGAGTCCGGCCTGTGCCGTTATAACGGGAGGCCGGCGCCGGAAACCGGCAGGGAGGTATGTATGGCAGGATTTTTTCCTCATGTGTATGGACAGGAAAAAGTAAAGAAGGAACTGAAACGTTTATACGAGGAAAACAGGATTCCCCATACTCTTATTTTTTATGGCGATGAAGGGCTGGGGAAGACCACATCAGCCCTGGACCTGGCGGGTGTTCTTACCGGGAAGGAGGAGAAGCTCTGGTCTTCTCTTTTATCCCTTACGGAAGAAGAAAAGAAAAAGCTGCCGGTCATTACCCTGGCAGATGAGCAGGTATGGTATTTAAGGCCTCTAGGCATGGAGCTGAAGATTGAGCAGTTCCGAACCTTTCTGGAAGCCATGCCTTCCTTTGATGAAAAGCCCCATGTCTGCATTATTGATGAAGCCCAGACCATGATGGATCCGGTGGCCAATGCGCTTCTTAAAACACTGGAAGAGCCGGAAGGAAATATTCATTTCATTCTGATCACTCATGATCTGGATGCTCTGCTTCCCACCATTATTTCACGAGGGGAAAGGTTTGGATTTCTTCCCCTATCGGAATCGGAATTTGACTCGTTTATCCATGAAAGGGAAAAGGAAATCCATTTTCCTCCCGGCATGAATGAAAGAGTGCTCTACCAGCTGTCGGAGGGAAATCCGGGAATGACCCTGGAGGTCTGCGATGAAGGCGGCAGCGCCCAGCCGGAAACTGCCATGGATTTCTGGGAAAAGGCGGCCATGGACAGTATGCCCTTTTCCACGCTGAGCAGCATGGAATTCAAGGAAAGAAAGGATTTCCTCAAGATGCTGCGCTGGATCATCCTGGTGGGACGGGATATCTGGATCCTGTCGGAAACAGGGGACAGAAACGCACTGCGCTGCATTTCCGTAGCGGACCGGGAGGAGCGGATTGCCTCCTTCTGGCGCGGAAGAAAAGGGGAAGAGGCGCTGCAGGCCCTGAAAACAGCAGAAACAGCAGCAGCCAGATATATAAATATAAAGAATATCTGGGACATGATTCTTATTACATTTGAACATATACAGAAAGGCGAAAAAGAATGGATCAGGTAATCGGTGTCCGTTTTAAGCCGGCAGGTAAAATTTATTATTTCGATTCCAACCATCTGGATATCCATCTGGATGACGGGGTGATTGTAGAAACTTCAAGGGGCCTGGAATACGGCAATGTGGTGATTATGCCCGAACATCCCGTACTTGACGAGGATGCTCCTCTAAAGCCCGCCATCCGCAAGGCTACCATGAAGGATATGGCTCAGCTGGAACGGAACAGGGAGCGGGAAAAGTCCGCCTTTGATATCTGCCTGAAAAAAATTGAAAAATTCAAGGTGCCCATGAAGCTTCTCCGGGCCGAATATACTTTTGACAGAAATAAAATTGTTTTCTTCTTTACCTCCGACGGCCGGGTGGACTTTCGTGAACTGGTGAAGGAACTGGCCTCCGTTTTCCATACCCGCATTGAATTAAGACAGGTAGGGGTGAGAGATGAAGCCAAGCAGGTGTCCGGCATCGGCTCCTGCGGACGGCCTCTCTGCTGTGCTACCTTTTTGGGAGATTTTGCACCTGTTTCCATTAAGATGGCTAAAAACCAGGGCCTGTCCCTGAATCCGGCCAAAATATCCGGCGTCTGCGGCAGACTTATGTGCTGCCTCCGGTATGAAAATGATCAGTACGAAGGGGAAAACCGGAAGAAACGGTGCTGCCCCATGGCACAGGGGAAAGGGCCCCGGTTCCGGGTAGGGATGAAGGTTATCACCGATGAAGGCAGCGGGCAGGTTATTTATGTGAACAGCCAGAAACATACGGTGAAGGTACAGCTGGATGGACAGAAGACGAAGATTCTGCCCTGGGATGCTGTGGAACAGGAAGAAAATGACTGAGTGGAAATTGAAGGAAGGAGAAAGGCTGGACGATCTGGTGCGGGATGGAATGAAGCTCATCCAGCGGCCGGATCAGTTCTGCTTTTCTATTGATTCGGTGCTTCTGGCCCATTATCCGGCCATTAAGCCGAAGGACCGGATCTGCGACCTGGGCACCGGCACCGGCGTGATTGCCCTTCTCATGTCCGCTCTGGGCGGGAAGGATATTGCCGCATTGGAAGTGAATCCCGTTATGGCGGATCTGGCAAAAAGAAATGTGGAAGGAAATCACAGAGAATCTGTGATCCATGTGATTCCCTGCGACTACCGGAAGGCGAATGAGCATTTTCCCTCCGGCTTTTTTTCTCTGGTGGTGGTCAATCCGCCCTACCGGGAAGTGGGCAGCGGGAAAATGAGTGAAAGCAGCGGCGTGGCCAGCGCCAGCTATGAGCTGCATGCCACGCTGGAGGAAGTATTTAAAACGAGCCGCTATCTTTTGAAATATGGAGGACGGCTGGCCATGGTTCACCGGGCCGACCGCACGGCGGATCTGATTTCTCTGGGCCGGAAATACCGCATGGAACCGAAAAGAATGCGCTTTGTTTACGCCAGGAAAGGACATACGGCGGTGCGTGTGCTCATGGAATGGAAATACGGCGGCCATGCGGAACTCTGCGTAGAGCCGCCGCTTCTCATCCATAATGAGGACGGGTCCTATACAAGGGAAATCATGGACATATACGGGAAGGAGAGCCTATGAACGAAGTAAAGCCCGGTACCTTATACCTGGTACCTACGCCGATAGGAAATCTGGCAGACATTACGGAAAGAGCAGTTGACGTGCTGCGGCAGGCGGATGTGATTGCCTGCGAGGATACGAGGCATACCCGGATTCTTCTGGACCATCTGGGCATCGGCGGCCATGTGGTGTCCTATCATGAACATAATAAAAAAGAAGCAGGCCCCAAGCTGATTGCCATGCTGGAAGAAGGAAAATCTGTGGCCCAGGTGAGCGATGCGGGCATGCCCGTCATTTCCGACCCCGGCGCCGATCTGGTACGCCTGGCACTGGAGGCATCCATTCCCGTGGTGCCCCTGCCGGGGCCCAATGCGGCACTGACCGCCCTGGTGGCCTCAGGACTGGATGCCCGTCAGTTTGCCTTCATCGGCTTCCTCCCGAAAATCACGGCTAAGCGCAAAAAACTGCTGGAAGATATGAGCCGCGTGCCGGTGACGCTGATTTTTTATGAAGCGCCCCATCGTATCAAGGAAACCATGGATACTCTGATCACGGCTCTGGGAGACAGAAAAGCCGTGACTGCCCGGGAACTGACCAAAAAATTTGAAACCTTTGAACGGGGCACCCTTTCCTCTCTGAGAGCCCGCATGGACGAAGAAGATCCCCGGGGCGAATACGTGATTCTGGTAGAAGGCTGGAATGAATCCATGGAAGAAGAAACGGAGGAAGCTTCCGGCTGGCAGGACGAAGCCATGAAACTTGCGGAAACCATGCCCCTTAAGGAAGCTGCCCGGCAGACAGCAGGCAAATATCACCTTTCCAGAAGGGAAGTCTATCAGTTCCTGCTGGGGACACGCTCTTAAAGAATGTAAAATGGAAAATGGCGGCTCATCTTTCCGTCTGCTCAGCTATTCCGGTCAGCCGGCAATAAAAAGGCCTTTTACGGGCAGATGAGGGCCAGCTTCAGCTGACTTGTAAACTTTCTGCAGAGTCCACAAACAGCGATGAATTTCGGTAAGTGCCGCAGTTGAAACAATCGAAGAAATTTCAGTCAGCGGGAAGATGACATATTGACATTCTCCTTCCACGATCCTGCTCCCGGTTCCGACCGCGCTGCAGAGCGCCTCTATCAGGGGCTGGCCGGTATACAGCAGGGGAGATTTCCCGGCTCCGCTTCGCTGCCCTCGAAATGACGATAAGCCAGGGCGGCTGTATTCCCGAAGGGCGCAGGCCCTTTTGAACACGGACACGCCGGGCGCGCGCTCCATTTGTATATCTTTTTATATAGAGTTATAATAAAGAATATTGCAAATAAAAGGAAAGCTCTATTCTTTGAACCAATAAACGCAGGAGGCCTTTTTATGAGTGAAAAACCAGCATATTATATTACTACCCCCATTTACTACCCCAGTGCGAAGCTCCATATAGGACATACCTACTGTACTTCCATCGCCGACAGCATGGCCCGTTTCAAGAGACTGGACGGCTATGATGTTTTCTTCCTCACCGGCAGTGACGAACACGGCCAGAAAATCGAACAGAAGGCGGAAGAAGCAGGCGTGACGCCGATTCAGTATGTAGACGGCATTGTGGCTCTCTTCAAGCAGCTCTGGAAGGAACTGAACATTTCCAATGATGATTTCATCAGAACCACAGAAGAACGGCATAAGAAAGTCGTACAGATGCTCTTCCAGCGTGCCTATGACAAGGGAGATATCTACCTCGGCAAGTATGAAGGCTGGTACTGCATTCCTGATGAAACCTTCTGGCCGGAAAACAAACTGACCCCTGATCATATCTGCCCCGACTGCGGCCGTCCGCTGCAGAGAGTCAGCGAAGATGCCTATTTCTTCAAAATGTCCAAGTATGCAGACCGCTGGATGAAATATATTGAAGAACATCCGGACTTCATTCAGCCGGAATCCCGCAGAAATGAAATGATCCAGTTCGTCAAGAGCGGCCTGGAAGATCTCTGCGTATCCCGCACCAGCTTTACCTGGGGCATTCCGGTTCCTTTTGATCCGAAGCATGTGGTGTACGTATGGTTCGATGCTCTGGTCAACTATCTCACCGCCGCAGGCATTGTGGATGATCCGGAAAAATTCAAGAAATTCTGGCCGGCCGATGTACATCTGGTAGGAAAGGAAATCGTCCGTTTCCATACCATTATCTGGCCGATCATGCTCATGAGCCTGGGCATCGAACTGCCGAAGAAGGTTTATGGCCATGGCTGGCTGATTGTAGACGGTGAAAAAATGTCCAAATCCAAGGGCAATGTCATCGATCCGATTCCGCTTCTTCATGAATTCGGCTCCGATGCCATCCGCTACTACCTCCTCAACGATATCCAGCTGGGACAGGACGGCAATTTCAGCAGAGACCGTCTGATTTCCCGCATTAACTCCGACCTGTCCAACGATCTGGGCAACCTGCTCTACAGAACCCTCTCCATGGTGGACAAGTACAATGGCGGCATCCTGCACAAGGGCGACGTCTCTTCCGATCCGGCCATTGCAGAAGCCTCGAAAGAAGTGGAAGACCATGCGGCAGAAACGCTGGCAGCCTTCCGGAGCGGTATGGACAACTGGAAGATCAATGACGCCATCAAGGCAGTATGGACCTATATCCGCTCCCTGAACAAATACATCGATGTGACCATGCCCTGGGCACTGGGAAAGGATCCTGCAAAGAAAGACCTTTTGGATGCAGTCCTTTACCACCTGTGCGAAGGACTTCGCTTCGTATCCCTTCTCGCTGAACCGGTGATCCCGATTGCAGCAGAAAAAATCTGGAACCAGCTGGGACTTGACGATTTCAAGGATGCCTGCTACAAGGATCTGGTATGGGGCGGCATTCCTGACGGAACAAAGACCCACAAGGGCGAGCAGATTTTCCCGCGTATCGAAATTGAAGAAGAAACAGCGCCCAAGGCAGGAAAACCGGAAAAGAAAGAGAAAAAGGAAGAAAAGCAGGAAGAAAAACAGCCTGCCATTTCCATTGATGACTTCTTCAAGACAGACCTCAGGGTAGCAGAAATCCTGACAGCGGAAAAAGTGAAGAAATCCAGGAAACTGATCAAAATGACCGTCAGCCTGGGCGACGGCGATGAAAGAACAGTAGTCAGCGGAATTTCCGAATACTACAAGCCGGAAGACCTCATCGGGAAACACGTGATTTTCGTTTCCAACCTGAAACCGGCCAAACTGATGGGCATTGAATCCCAGGGCATGATCCTGGCCGCTTCCAAGGACGGAAAACTGGAAGTTCCCTTCGTGGATATGCCTGCCGGCAGCAAGGTAAAATAATGAAACCCTTCGACACCCATGCCCACCTCTATGACAAGGCCTTCAACAGAGACCGGGAAGAAGTCATAGCCCGCATCCTGGACCGGCTGGATCATGTGGTGATTCCCTCGGAAAACTATGAGACGAGCCTGCAGGCGGTACACCTGGCGGAAACTTACGGCCCCCTGTATGCAGCCGCAGGCATTCATCCCCAGGAGACAAAGTATGCTACGGAGGAAATCCTGCAGAAAATTGCGGACCTCATAGAATCTTCTCCCAAGGTCAGGGCTGTGGGAGAAATCGGGCTGGACTACCATTATCTCTATTCTGACAAAGAAACCCAGAAAGTATGGTTTGCCCGTCAGATCGAACTGGCCAAGGACCTGGACCTTCCTTTTCTCATCCATGACAGGGAAGCTCACGGTGATACTCTGGCTATTCTCAAAGAACACAAGGGGAAAAACATGCGGGGCATTATGCACTGCTTTTCCGGAAGCAGGGAAACAGCGGAAGAACTGATGAAACTGGGCTTCTTCATATCCTTTGCAGGCCCGCTGGTCTTTCCAAACAGCCGCCGCCTGAAAGAAGCAGCCCGGGACATCCCTTTGGACCACCTGCTGATCGAAACAGACAGCCCCTACCTGACTCCGCCGCCCCATAGAGGACAGCGGAACGAACCGGCCAATGTAATCTACGTGGCCGAAGAAATTGCCCGCCTCAAGGAAATACCTGTAGAAACGGTGATAGAACAAACAAGAAAAAATGCCATGCAGATCTATGGCATAGAAGCATAAAAAAACGGCCGAAAGGCCGTTTTTTTTGCTACCCTGCTTTATGGCTGAAATTGGACTGGCTCCGTGGAGATGAGGCGCAGAGGGCGGTGGAAAAAGGAAGAATAAAGAATGATGAATGGCAGCGGCACCCTTTTGGGGTTAGAGCTTTAAAGGCAGCGTTCCGCATGACTGGTCCCGCCTGTCCTTGTCATTCTGGTCCGGTCAGAAGGAAGGTTCTTTTGTGGGCAGGCAAAGGGCCAATTTCAGCTGATTTTGAGACCCTCTGCAGGGGCCCTACATAGCGAAGAAACTGAGTGCGCAAGGATATAAGAGACAATCGCAAGAATTCCCGAATAACTCCCGTCATTCTGAGCGAAGCGAAGAATCTCGGTACATGCCGCCTATGAAGCAATAACAAGAAGTCCTGGTCAGCGGGAAGGAGACTGATTGGCATTCTCTATTTCCGATTCCGATCTCAATCCCGATCCCCACCGTGCCGCAAGGCGCCGCCCGCTTATTTTACCCTGACACAGCTGCGAGCAGCAGCTTCATTTATATGATATAGTATAGGCAGAAGAAAAAAGGAGGGGTATGCTATGGCATTTACGCTGATTGACCGGACCCGGTGGGACAGGGAAGAGTATTTCAGCTACTTTCTGGATGAAGTGCCCTGTATGTACAGCATGACAGTGAATCTGGATGTGACGCCTGTCATGAAGCGCAAGGAAAGACCCTACCCGGCTCTGCTGT
This sequence comes from Dialister sp., assembly GCF_051885895.1. Taxonomy (GTDB): domain Bacteria; phylum Bacillota; class Negativicutes; order Veillonellales; family Dialisteraceae; genus Dialister. The sequence goes on from NZ_JBJEXP010000057.1 coordinate 34,164, forward strand.
ATTTTCTTTCTGTAGTAGAGAACAGACATAAAAGATACCGGATAGCATTCAACGAAAAAGGAGAGCTGGGCTATTTTGACAAAGTGCATCCCAGCTATACCGTCTTTCATCCGGAGGATCACACCTTTTCCAGCCTCTGGACGGAATACAGTGAAAATTACGCCGATTTCCTTACGTCCTATGAAAAGGATGAAGCACTTTACGGCCAGGTCAAGGGTCTGTTCGGCAAACCGAACAGACCGGTGAACCTCTTTCCCGTGTCCGTCATTCCCTGGGTGCCCTTTGAATCCCTCCATCTCAGTTTTCCAAAAGCGTTTCGCTTCTTCCTTCCCATGTATACCCTGGGGCGGCTTCAGAGAAAAAGAAGCCACTACTACATGCCCCTCTCCCTGGAAGTGCACCATGCGGTGTGCGATGGCTACCACGCAGGAAGGATTTTCAAAGAAGTGCAGTCTCTGATTAATCAATGGAGGTAAACCAGTGAACAGGATGGAATTACTTCAGCTTTTAGAAGAAAAAGGACTTCTCTCCAAAGAAGATAATTTTACCATAGCAGGCGGAAACGAGGCCGCTTCCATTTCCCTCCGCATGCCCCATATGATGATTCTCAGGGACTGTCTGCCGGAAGACGAAAAGATACTGGCTGAGCGAATCCTCACGGCCTATCGGGAAGACACCACGATCCTTATCATGAGTCATGGAAATATCCTTCTCCTTACCGCCGCAGAGCTGGCGCAGCGCAGCAGCCATGATAAAGAAATCCTCCTTTTTGACAGCCGAAAAGCTCTGCTGAAGCCAGCCGCTCCCTACAGCCTTTCCGACCTCTCCGATACTGTCCATACCCTTCTGGCACCGGGCGGATGCCCCTGGGACCGCGCCCAGAGCCACGAGACCCTTCGCACCTATTTCATCCAGGAAGTTTATGAAGTGGTGGACGCCATCGACCGCGGCGATATGAAAAACCTGAAGGAAGAGCTGGGAGACGTGCTGTTCCAGATCCTCTTCCACGCTGCCCTGGCGGAGAAGGAAGGGTACTTCACCATGCAGGACGTGGCTGACGGCATCAAAGACAAGATGATCAGGCGCCATCCCTTTGTTTTTGATAAAAATGACAGTGACTCTTCCGTTTCCGGTCCCCAGGGCTGGGAAAAAAGGAAAAGAATTGAAAAAAACAGGAAATATCTGATGTCCGGGGTGCCAAAAAGCTTGCCAAGTCTGCTTTTAACGTGTATAATTCAAAAGAAAGTTAGTTCCAATGGGCTTCAGGAAGCCTTCGCTCCTGGAGACCTTCCGGCGGATATAAAGAAACAGATTTCCCGCTTCCTGGAAGATGACCGTGAAATGAACAGAGAAAAGAAAGCGGGAGCTTTCCTGTTCTCCCTTGTTCATTATCTGCAGGAAAACGGAATAGAGCCGGAACTGGCTTTGCATCATTTTGCCATAGACTTTATGCGCTGGTTCTGCTCTTTTGAGGACTACGCCATAGAGAAGGGTACACCTATGACGGATCTGAGTCCCGAGAAAACCCTGCAGTTATGGAAAGATTTCATTTCAGAAAACCCTTTCCCATTGGAGCTAAAGACGGTTTAACCGTCAATTTTTAAAGGAGGATGTTTAGTTATGAACAAAACAGAACTCATCACAGCAGTTGCCCAGGAAGCAGAAATGACCAAGAAAGACGCTGAAAAAGCTGTCAAAGCAGTACTGGACGTTGTATCTCAGGCTCTCGTTAAGGGAGACAAAGTACAGCTCATCGGCTTTGGTACTTTCGAAGTTCGTCAGCGTAAAGCACGGGTAGGCCACAATCCTTCTACCCAGGCTGAAATCAAGATTCCGGCATCCAAGACCCCGGCATTCCGCGTTTCCAAGCAGCTGAAAGAAAAAGTAAACGCAAAGAAAACAAAAGCAAAGAAAGCAAAGAAATAATTGATACATTTTGCAGAAGCCTTCCGAAAGGGAGGCTTTTCTTTTGCCCTGAAAATATGCATGATTGAAATGGATAGCATTTTCAGGATTCATATAATTTAATAATTCATGATTTAGATTCATTGACGGGCTCCTTCTTTTCCTTTTACAATAAATAAAAGGACTCAGCAGAAAACGGCATTTATAAGGCTGACACATAGTAAAAATTGTATTTTTGCATTTTTCTGTGAAATCTGATCAGATACAGCCTTATAAAAGGAGGATATTGTCCTGCGATCATTTTGAAGATCTGTTGTATTTTTCAAACAGTCAATCCGTACTTACGGCAGTCTGTGACAGAAAGGAGAAACCTATGGAGAGGACAGCCTTTGGCAGAGAAGGGGAAACTCTGGCCAAAACGTACCTGGAAAAGAAAGGCTATCAGTTTTTAGACCGTAATTTTAGAACAGCTCACGGAGAAATTGATCTGATTATGAATGATAAAGGCACGCTGGTTTTTGTGGAGGTGAAAAGCCGGCATAATCGACGTTACGGAGAACCGGTGGAAGCGGTAAACCCTTTGAAACAGAAGCATATCCGTTATGGGGCCAGGACTTATATCACGAAACAGAGGGTTGAGGATAGAAGTATACGTTTTGACGTGGTAGAAGTCATGATACATGGCAGCGGAGAAATCAAATTTCGTCATACAAGGAACGCTTTCTGATATTTCATTGTCACAAAGGAGAATTCATATGTATGCAAAAGTATTGGGGACAACAACGTTTGGGTTAAACGGCCATGTCATCGGAGTAGAGGTAGATATCAACAAGGCGTTTCCTGCTTTTGACATTGTGGGGCTTCCGGCGGCTTCTATCAAGGAATCGAAGGAACGGGTGCATTCTGCCATACGGAATTCCGGATATCATTTTCCTGTGGATAAGGTCACTGTCAACCTGGCACCGGCAGACTTGAAAAAGGATGGCTCCGGACTGGATCTGCCGATTGCCATCGGACTTCTGGCAGCAGGTGGGGAGATACCGCAGGAATGTCTCAGAAATACCATTTTTATTGGAGAACTGTCTTTAAAAGGGGAAATTCGTCCTGTGCCGGGGATTTTATCCATGGTACTGGCAGGTAAAGAATCTGGCGTCTCCCGTTTTTTTATGGCTCCTGCGGTAACCGGCGAGGCTCTTTTATGTGAAAACATTGAAGTCTACGGGCCCAGGACACTTCGTGAACTGATTGAATTCCTGGTAGGAAGGCAGCCGCTGGCTCCGGCAGTCCGGCAGGAATCGGGAAAGAAGATCGTCAGTGATGTGGATTTCGCGGAGGTACAGGGGCAGGTTATGGCCAAGCGGGCCATGGAAATTGCGGCGGCCGGTGCCCATAATATGCTTATGACCGGGCCTCCGGGATCCGGAAAAACAATGCTGGCCCGTCGCATTACCACCATTCTTCCTTCCATGACGAGGGAAGAGGCACTGGAAGTAACCAAGATATACAGCGTGGCAGGTCTTTTCAAGGCGGAAGATATTATGCGGGAAAGACCCTTCCGAAGTCCCCATCATACGATTTCCATGGCCGGACTGATTGGCGGGGGTACTATACCTCGGCCCGGAGAAGTGACTCTTGCCCACCGGGGCGTGCTTTTTCTGGATGAACTGCCGGAATTTCCCCGATCGGTGCTGGAAGTCTTGCGGCAGCCCCTGGAAGACAGGGAAGTCCATATTTCAAGGGTAAATGCCTCGTTTATTTATCCGGCCGATTTTATACTGATTGCGGCCATGAATCCCTGTCCCTGCGGTTATCTGGGAGATCCTGACCATCCCTGCACCTGCACGGATGGAGAAATACGAAGTTACGGGCGGAAGATTTCCGGTCCGCTTTTGGACCGCATCGATCTTCATGTTTCAGTGCAGCGGCCCAAGTACAGCGAGCTGACGGCTGCTGTAAAAGGGGAAGCATCCCGGGATATTGCGAAGAGAGTAGAGCAGGCACGTCATTTGCAGGCAGAGAGGCTTGCTCCTTGGCATATGCAGAACAATGCGCAGATGGGCCATCGGCAGCTGAAGGAAACCTGCCATCTGGACAAGGATGGCACGGATATGCTGAGAGAGGTTTTTGAAAAGCTCCATCTGTCAGCCCGCAGTTATGACAGAATCATTAAAGTGTCTCGTACCATTGCAGATCTGGATGGAAAATCGGGTATTGAAGCTTCTCATGTGGCGGAAGCGATCAGTTACAGAAATATGATTCCCCGGAGGTAGCCATGGATAAATACGCAGCATCTCTTCCCGGATGCCCCAGGCTGGGGGCAAAACATATGCGGAGCCTGATTGAATTTTTTCATACGGCGGAAAATGCCTGGAGAGCTTCTGATAAGGAGATCAGAGATTCTCATGTACTTCACGGCAATGGAGAGAAGGCTTTCCTTGCCTGGCGTCATGAAACAGACCCGGATAAAGTGGAAGAGCAATTGTATAAAAATGATATCCGCTGCTGCACTTGGGAAGAAGAGGAATATCCTTCCCTTTTAAGAACGACTGCCAATCCGCCGGCAGTTCTGTTCTATCGGGGAAGGCTGCCTGACCATGAAAGGCTGATTGCCGTTGTCGGTTCAAGAAAAGCTACTGCCTATGGGGTGCAGACGGCAGAACGTTTTGCCCGGGGGCTGGCGGAAAAAGGAATTGTTATTGTCTCCGGCGGCGCAAGAGGTATTGACAGTGCATCTCACAGGGGAGCCATGGAAGGCGGATATCCCACAGTGGTAGTCGCTGCTTTTGGCCTGGATAGGGTATATCCCCCAGAAAACAGGAATTTGTTTCAGCAGATTGTGGAAGAAGGAGGCGCTCTAATTTCTGAATATCCCTTGGGTACGCCGCCTCTCGGACGGCAGTTTCCTGCAAGAAACAGGATTATAGCGGGCATGTGCCGCGGCGTTATCGTAGTGGAAGCCGCTGAACGAAGCGGGTCCCTTATTACTTCTGATTTTGCTCTGGAAGAAGGAAGAGACGTATTTTCCGTACCGGGAAGCATTTATATTCCTTCCTGCCGGGGAACCAACCAGCTTATACGAAATGGCGCCATCTGCTGTACTTCCTATGAGGATGTATTGTCTGAATATGGCTGGGAAGATAAAGAAGAACGGAAGACTCAAACGAAATTGACGGCATTGACATTGGAAGAGGAAATGGTGTATCGTTTCTGCTGTATGGAAAATGAAGTGATGGCAGAGGATATTCTGCAGCAGTCCGGCCTGTCGGTGGTGAAACTGACCATGCTGCTCCTACAGCTCCAGCTGAAAGGATATATCAAAGAAACGGGAGCAGGACGGTATATGGTACTGAAAGGGGAGTCATGAGCCTGAAAGTGGAATGCTGCGGAGAGGGCAGGACTCTTTTTCATGGGTTTTAAAAAGGCGAATGCCATGCTTTAAGGATGTCCCGGCAGGCTGTTCCCAAATTTCCCATTGCCATTTTTCTTTTATCATTTATAATTACAGGTGACTTCATAAAGAAATCAGGTTCTTCCGGGATGAGTCCGGAAGCATTGATATATTGATATATGACTGCCGGTGCTTTCTTGCCTGATAGGGAAAGGTTCCGGTTTTCATATTTTTTCCCTGGTAGTACAGAGGAGGAAATAGATTGCCTATTACAAGAACGATTACTTTGGAAAAGAAGAAGCGAAGCCGCAAGGCTGCTCAGCCGGTGCTTTTCAAGCGGAAGCCCGATCCGAAGGGAAAGACGCTGGTGGTGGTGGAATCCCCGGCCAAGGCCAAGACCATCGAAAGGATTCTGGGACCGGATTACAAGGTTATGGCATCCAAGGGTCATCTTCGGGATCTTCCCCAGAAGACTCTGGGGGTGGATATCGACCATGATTTCAAGCCGGAGTATGTGGATTCCAAGGAACGGGAGTCCATCATCAAGGATCTGCAGAAGGAAGCAAACCGGTCCAGGGCCGTCCTTCTGGCAACGGACCCTGATCGTGAGGGTGAGGCTATTTCCTGGCATCTGTCCAAGCTTCTGGATGTGAATCCCGATGATAATGTACGTATCGCATTTCATGAAATCACGCCGCCGGCTATCAAGGAAGCCATAAAGCATCCCGGTCCCATCGACATGAACCGGGTGGATGCCCAGCAGGCCAGACGTGTGCTGGACAGGCTGGTGGGGTACAAGCTTTCCCCCTGGCTCTGGAAGCTCATATACCGCGGGCTTTCTGCAGGACGGGTGCAGTCCGTGGCTACCCGGCTCATCTGTGAAAGAGAAGAGGAAATCCAGGCTTTCAAGCCGGAAGAATACTGGACGGTAGACGGCGTTTACCGGAAGGGAAACGCTGAAACCTTTACCGCCAAGCTGGTACAGATTGACGGCAAGGATGCGGTCATCCGGAATCAGGCGGAAGCGGATGAAGCTGTGGCGGATATGGAAGGAAAGGAAGCAGAAGTCATTTCTGTCACCCGCTCCCGGAAGCAGAGAAAGACAAAGCCGCCCTATACCACTTCCACCATGCAGCAGGATGCGGTAAACCGGCTGAATTTCAACTCGAAGAAAACCATGATGCTGGCCCAGAATCTGTATGAAGGCATCGAGATTCCAGGAAAGGGCCATGTAGGGCTCATTACGTACATGCGTACCGATTCCACCCGTATTTCCGATGAAATGATCGAGCAGGTGCGTCCTTATATTGAAACGGTGTATGGTGAGGAATATCTGCCGGCCAAGCCCAATGTGTTTGCCAAATCCAAGAAGGCCCAGGATGCGCATGAAGCCATCCGGCCTACCAGTCTGGAGTTCCCGCCGGATGCGCTGACTTCTGTCCTGACCAGGGATCAGCTCCGGCTGTACAGCCTCATCTGGAACCGTTTCATCGCGTCTCAGATGGCGCCGCAGGTCCAGCAGACCACCACGGCCCTTCTGCAGAGCGGCCGCTGCACCTTGAGAGCCAGCGGCAGTCATGTGCTCTTTGACGGCTTTACCATCATGCAGCCGGCGAAGGAGAAGAAGAAAGAGGGAGAAGAGGCCGGTTTCCTGCCGCCTCTGAAAAAGGGAGAAATGGTGAAGCATGTGAAAACGGAAAAGGAACAGCATTTCACAGCGCCGCCTCCCCGATATACAGAAGCCAGCCTCATCAAGACGCTGGAAGAAAAGGGCATCGGCCGTCCGTCCACCTATGCGCCCATCCTGGATACGATCCAGAAAAGAAAGTATGTGGTGAAGGAGGGCAAGCAGTTTGTACCTACGGAAATCGGCTTCAAGGTCACCAATCTGCTGAAGAAGTATTTTGAGGGCATTATTAATGTAGATTTCACGGCCAATCTGGAAAACTGGCTGGATAAAATCGCAGAGGGTCATGCAACCTATAAAAAGGTAATGACCGATTTCTACAAGGTCTTTGATAAGGAGCTGGAAGCAGCCAACGGTCAGGCAGATAAGGAGAAGAAGGAAAGCCAGGAAGTCACTGATGTGAAGTGCGAGAAGTGCGGCGCCAATATGATCGTGAAAATGGGACGCTACGGAAAGTACCTGGCCTGCCCCAATTATCCGGAATGCAGGAATATCAAGCCCTACAGCGTGCTGAACGGGCCGGATGAAGTGTCCGATGTGAAGTGCGACAACTGCGGTACTCTCATGGTTTACAGGGAGGGTCCCTACGGCAGGTATCTGAAGTGCCCCAACTGCAATGCCAATAAGGCCATTGTGGTGGATACGGGAATCCAGTGTCCGAAATGCCATGAAGGCCATATGGTGCAGCGGAAGACAAGAAGGGGCCGTACGTTTTACGGCTGCAGCCGGTATCCGAAATGCGATATGGCTCTTTGGAATGAGCCGGTGGATCAGTTCTGCCCGGTATGCGGTTCCATCATGGTAAAGAAGACCTATAAAAACGGAAAGGAGCTCATTTTCTGCTCCAATCCGGACTGTCCTACCAATCCGAAGAAAAAGAAAGCTAAGGAAACGAAAGACACTAAGGAAACGGTAGAAGAAAAGCCTGCCGTGAAACGGGGAAGGAAAAGTAAGAAGGATACAGGAGAAGCGAA
>NZ_JBJEXP010000058.1:0-4768 GCF_051885895.1 Dialister sp.
TTTAATTACAGATATGCGATGAAGAGAAGAGTAGGCGGATGATAAGGCCAAAGAGAGTTCCCCATGGTGAGAAGGGAGCGCCAAAGAGCTGCTGAATATGGACTCCGAGCAGGGAAGGCCGAATCATGAGGCATCCCGGGTGCGCCCGATACAGCGCTCAAGTATCAAGGCCCTGCGGCCGGCGTACCTATAGAGGTTCATGCAGTGATGCATGGATGAAATTGGGTGGTAACACGAGTCTTTCGTCCCTTTCAGGGATGGAGGATTTTTTTATTTTAAGGAGGTTTCATGCCATTCTATAATGGAACTTTATTTGAAATCGACCGGAAGGAAATGCTCCGCTATGCAGGAATGAATCCCAAAGGGAAAAATTTCCCGGAGGAAGCGGTGCAGAATGCCATAGAAGAAGCACTGGCACTGGCAGAGCCCCGGGGTATCTGGCAGGTCATTCCCTATTCACCGTCGGAAGGGCGGATTGAAGGTCAGCCGCCCCTTACGCTGACCGGAAAAAGCATCCGTCATCATCTGGCCAATTCCTGGTCAGTAGCGGTACTGGCCGTCACCGTGGGTGATGAAATCGAAAAGGCATCGGATGCTGCCTTCAAGTCCGGCGATTATGTTCGGGGCCTCCTTCTGGATGCTGCCGCCACGACCGCCACTGAACACCTGGCCGATCAGGTAGATCGGCTGATTCAAAAAGAAGCTGAAAAGGACGGTCAGAAAACGGTATGGCGTTTTTCTCCAGGCTATGGAGACTGGCCCGTAACCCAGCAGAATGATTTCTGCCGTTTGATAGAAGCGGATAAAATCGGCATTCACGTTACAGATCATTCCATGCTTTTCCCCAGAAAATCAGTATCTGCCATTATCGGTATATCGCAGTGTACTCAGCGGCCGGCTCCTGCCAAGTGTCGAACCTGTTCTCTGATGACCTGCCCGTTCAGACATTGAGACTCTATCAGTCAGCTGTTAGCAGTTAGCTTCCAGCTTTTAGGGGGGTAGGTTCTGGTTTCTAGGTTCTGGGTTCTAGATGCCAGGTGCTAGGTGCTAGCTGCTAAGTGCTAGTTTTTAGGATACATACTCATTGGCGGGACAGATTTCTCGACTTCACTTCACTTCGCTCCGCTCGAAATGACGAAGAAAAGAAGAGATATGGGGCTTCAGAATTGAGGCTTCAGACGATCAGATTCAGACGATGAAATTTCCGCTTACTGCTGCCCGCTGGAAACAAGAACCAGGAAACTTTACAATATAGTGGTACTTATAAAATAGTAAAAATAATATATAACAAAGGAGAACCTTATGATACTTTTTGACGGCGGCATGGGTACCATGCTCCAAAAGTTCGGTCTTGAGGCAGGAAGCTGCCCTGATTATTACAATATTTCCCACCCTGAGGTAGTACAGCAGATTCACAAGGCTTATGCCGATGCAGGAAGTCAGTACATTACCACCAATACTTTCGGGTCTTCTCCCATCAAGCTGGCTGATTACGACCTGTCTGACAAAGTAGAGACCATTGCTTCCGCTGCCGTGCAAAATGTTCGCATGGCCTGCGGGGACCGGGTTAAAGTGGCCGGTGATATGGGACCTACAGGAAAATTCATCCAGCCCATCGGCGAGCTGTCTTTTGATGAAACCTGCGAAAATTATTACCGTCTGGCCAAAGCCCTTTCTGATGCAGGCGCTGACTGCCTTATTATCGAGACCATTATCGACATTCAGGAAATGAAAGCCGCTCTGATTGCTGCCAAAGCAGCATGCCATCTGCCGGTTATCTGCCAGATGTCCTATTCGGAAGACGGCAGAACCATCCCTGGAACGGATCCGATCACTGCCACCATCCTTCTGGATGCCATGGGAGCTGATGTGATCGGCGCCAACTGCTCCGTAGGACCGGATAAGCTGCTTGACGCAGCCCGCCAGATGGTTTTCGTTACCAATAAGCCTGTAATTATCCAGCCCAACGCAGGCATGCCTGTTCTGGAAAATGGTGAAACCCGCTTCCCACTGGGACCGAAAGAATTTGCTTCCTATGCGCCGGAATTTGCAAAAATCGGCGTTTCCTATCTGGGCGGCTGCTGCGGCACTACGCCGGATCATATCCGGGCTCTCGCGAAAGCACTGGAAAATGTACCGGTGACGCCCCCGCCAAAGGTAAAACCCTTTACTGCTCTGACCTCCCGAACAAAAACCGTATTCATCGGCGATGATTACGCTCCTGTCAAAATCGGAGAACGCATCAATCCCACAGGCAGAAAGAAAATGCGGGAAGATATACAGCGGGGCAGTTTCGTTTCCGTAAAGAAGGAAGGGCTGGCCGAGGTGGCCGCCGGTGCCGATGTGCTGGATGTAAATATGGGCGTACCGGGTATTGACCAGAAAGCGGCTATGGAAACTGCCATTTCCCAGCTGTCCATGCTCTGCCCGGTACCGCTTTCCATTGACAGCACCGATCCTGAGGTGCTGGAAAGAGCGCTGAAGGTCTATCCGGGCCGCCCGCTCATCAATTCCGTAAATGGTGCTGATGACGAAATCCTGTACAAGGTACTGAAACTGGCTAAAACCTACGGTGCCGCCGTACTCTGCCTCCCTCTGGAAAAGGGAAATCTTCCCAAAACAGCAGAAGAACGAATCCGCATCGCCCGATCTCTCATAGAAAAAGCTTTGGCTGCAGGTCTCCGGAAGGAAGATCTCCTGCTGGATCCTCTGGTACTTACCATTGGTTCCTCCGACAGCGGTGCCAGAGAAACGCTGAAAACAATTTCTTTGTACAAAAAGGAATTCGGCCTTCCCTGCGTCATGGGCACCAGCAATGTTTCCTTCGGTCTGCCTGCCCGTCCCCGTATTAATGCGGCCTTCCTTACCATGGCCTTTGCCTGCGGCATGAACGCACCGATTATCAATCCTCTGGACAAAGGCATTCAGGATGCTTTCACCAATGCAAAGCTTCTTTTAGGCTTCGACCCCGGCGCCCAGCAGTTTATCAGGGAAGCCGCAGTCTCTGAAGAGCCGAAGGAAGAGAAGAAATCGGCCAAAGACCTGCCTCCTTTGGAGCAGATCAAAGCTGCTGTCAAAAACGGTGAAAAAGAAGATGCGGCCGCTCTGGTCAAGACCCTTCTGGACAGCGGGATTTCTTCTGAAACCATCATCAAGGAGGGGCTTACAAAAGCCATGACGGAAATTGGAGACGGCTACGGCGCCGGCAAGGTATATCTCCCCCAGGTCATGATGGCGGCGGAGGCCATGCAGTCCGCTTTCAAAGAGCTGAAAAAGCTCCTTCCGGAAATCAGTTCCACGGTGAAAGGCACCCTGGTCATCGGCACGGTAAAAGGCGATATTCATGACCTGGGCAAAAATATTGTAGCTGCCCTCATGGAAAACAGCGGATACCGTGTCATTGATCTGGGAAAGGATGTAGAGGCAGATACCTTTGTAAAAGCGGTGCAGGAACATCATGCTGATCTGGCAGGTCTCTGCTCCCTGATGACTACCACCCTGCCTGAAATGGAACATACCGTGGAAGCGCTGAAAAAAGAAACCCCCGCAGTAGATATTCTGGTAGGCGGTGCCGTGGTAACCCAGGATTATGCCGACCGCATCGGCGCCCCGGATTACTGCAAAGACGGAATTGCCGCCGTAAAAATAGCTGACAGACTGACAGAAAAGAGGAATGGCTGATGACAACATTAAAAGAAAAGAACCGACAGCATATATTTACCATTACCACAGAGCTGGATCCGCCCAAAAGCGCATCCCCTGCTGTGACAGAAGCCCAGGTAGTCAAAGTGGCCCCCTATGTGGATGCTGTAAACATTGCAGACTGCCCCATGGCCAAGCTCCGTATGAGCCCAATCGCCCTGTCTTCCATTATCCAGAGCCGTTACCATGTGGAATCCATTTTCCACCTCACCTGCCGGGACAGGAATGTCATCGGCCTGCAGGCAGAACTTCTGGGCGCTTATGCCCTGGGTGTTCATAATATTCTCACCCTTACCGGAGATCCGCCTTCTATCGGCGATCACCCCAATGCCAAAGGCGTTTTTGAAGTAGACTCTACCGGCCTCATTGAAATTGCCAGGACGCTGAATGAAGGTCATGACTTCATGGGGCATGATCTGGGAGAACCTACCGATTTCTATATCGGCACCACCGCTAATCCCGGCGCCGATGATCTGGACAGGGAAATCCGCCGTCTGGAAGGGAAGAAAAAGGCAGGGGCCCAGTTTATCCAGACCCAGCCCATTTATGATATCCGCCAGGCTGAAGATTTCCTGGCCGCTGCCAAAGATTTGGAGCTTCCCATCCTTTTCGGCATTGTCCCCCTGAAAAGCTTTAAAATGGCAGCCTACCTCAATAACAACGTCCCCGGCATATATATTCCACCCCATGTGATGAAAGCCATGGAAACAGGAGGCCGGGAAACAGGGCTTCAGATTTCCCGTGAACTGGTCACTGCCCTGAAAGAAATCCATGCTGATGGAGCCCATCTCATGCCCGTCAATGATGTGGATGCCGTGGAATATATTGCTAAGGACAATTAAAAATTGAAAATGTAGAATGGAGAATGGTAGTGGCGGTGCAGTTTTTATATTCTCTGCATCAGCCGTTGTCAGCTTAGAGCCATTTGCTCTATGAAAGCAATGATTACAGCAATTAAAAATTGGGAATGTAGAATGGAAAATGATTGTGGCGGTGCTGTTTTTATATTGGCACCGCCCTTTTTGTATTCTCTGCATCAGCCGTTGTCAGCTTAGAGCCATTTGCT